>CALMCL010000168.1 GCA_937862905.1 uncultured Burkholderiaceae bacterium
GGTTCGCGTTCAGAGCCATCATAGTTGGCGCCAAAATCAACGGTTTCTTTATCCAAATCTTCAAGCAATTGATGGCCGATTTTCGCCATGCGAATTTCGGTATAACGCATGGCCGCAGCAAAATCACCGTCCACCGAGCCGAAGTTGCCCTGACCATCGACCAACATGTAGCGCAAAGAAAAATCTTGAGCCATGCGGACGACCGTATCATAAACCGCTATATCGCCATGTGGGTGGTATTTACCAATCACGTCACCGACAATACGTGCCGATTTTTTGTATGCCCGATTCCAGTCATTGTTCAGCTCATGCATGGCAAACAACACACGGCGGTGGACGGGTTTTAGGCCGTCGCGCACATCAGGCAGTGCGCGTCCTACGATCACGCTCATGGCATAATCGAGATACGAATTGCGCATCTCGTCTTCAAGGGAGATCGGCAGTATTTCTTTAGCGAACGATTGCATCGAATGTCCTATTATATAAAAGCATTTTTGGTGTGGCGGTTGAATTGATGCTTTGATTGCAACCTCAACTCAATAAAAAACAACAAATACAGCTTACCCACAGTAACCCGCTATTTTACCACGTGGTCAGTCCAAACAACATGTTAAAGTGCATTTAATTCGGACCAGTGGGCGGCTCAGCGGTGCAAGACTTGGACTGAAAATTTGGGATGCATTGAGCCCTAAGTATTTGAAGATAAAAAACAACGCTTGTTGCAAAATAGAAACAGTTTTAATGTTCAGTGTTGCAAGCTCTCCACAATTAAGGGCTTTTGTTTGTACTGGTGTAGATAATTTGTGGCACAATGGATTCCGTACGGTGCATGGTATGCGCTGTGCGCGATTTTTATTGCACGGCAAGCACCAGAACGTTATAATTTGCCCTGTTTTAGAATTATATGAACAAGGTAAACGTATTCCGCAGGGTAACTTGCGTATTTTCCAAAAAAGAGGAGAAACATGAAAAACTTCGTAAAAGTAGCTTCTTTGGCCGCAACATTAGCCCTCGCGGCATGTCAAACCAATCCAAACACTGTAGTCTCTCCTAAAGAAGACGCAGTTAACAGCCGTCACGTTGCAGACACAGAACACCAAATCTGGAAAAACGGTACAGATGAACTGTGCTGGCAAACTGGCTACTACCCTGATGGCAATGCAGTTGTAGGTTGCGATGCGGTAGCTGTAAAACCAGTTGAAAACGTTAAAATTGACAGCAGCAAATTGAATTTCGATGCAAGCGCATTGTTCGATTTTGACAAAGCCACTTTGCGCCCAATGGGTCAACAAGCTTTAGGTGCTTTGGCAACTGCATTGAAATCAGTGAAATTTGACCAAACCATCGTTGTGGGTCACACCGACTCTTTCGGTTCTGATGCTTACAATGACCGTTTGTCTTTGCGTCGTGCTGAAGCGGTTAAAGCGTTCTTGGTCAGCCAAGGCATTTCTCCAGCTGCAATCACAACTTCTGGCATGGGCAAACGCCAATTGTTGGTTCAACCTTTGGCTAAAGGCACTCGTGCCGCACGCATCGCTGCTGAACAACCAAACCGTCGCGTTTCTGTTGATGTGCGCGGTGTAAATGTTCCTTCTGATCAAGTGGGTCGTTGGAACACATTCTTGCAAAGCATTCCAGGTGTTAACGTTAAGTAATTGATGTTGGACTGATGTCTTTCAAGTGTGTTATGCACTAAAAGAAGCCCTGCTTATGCAGGGCTTTTTTGACTTTTAAGCATTGATACATTGATCTGCTGATTTGAGACGATGAGTGGATGGGGGCTTGAGGGTGTTTGTTGTAAGCCCGTATAATGTCCGAATCCTAAACACTTTTTAATCCAAGGTGAAATAAACATGAGCAATACAGTCAATGTGATGTCCGCTGAAATCGAAAAATTTTCCCAACATGCACAGCAATGGTGGGATGCGCAAGGTCCATTGAAAACCTTGCACCAAGTGAACCCTGTGCGCCTTGCTTGGGTGATGCAGCACGCGAACTTGATGGGTGCGGCGGTGATTGATGTGGGTTGTGGTGGTGGGATCTTGTCGGAAGCTTTGGCTCGTCAAGGTGGGCAGGTGGTGGGGCTTGATATGGCTGTGGATTCCATCGAGGTGGCTCGCTTGCATGCAGCTGAGAGCGACTTAAGTGTTGAATATGTCGTTGATACCGTTGAGTCGATGGCTCAACAGAAGCCCGAAGCCTTTGATGTGGTGACGTGTATGGAAATGCTGGAACACGTGCCTGATCCTGTGTCCGTCATCAATAGCTGTGCAGCATTGGTGAAGTCGGATGGTTTGGTGTTTTTCTCAACTTTAAATCGCCATCCCAAGGCTTTTTTGCTGGGGGTTGTGGCAGCAGAATATGTCCTCAATTGGATTCCTAAGGGCACGCATGATTATAAAACATTCATCAAGCCCAGTGAGCTGGCTCGGTATGCCCGTGCTGCGGGTTTAGAGGTGCTGGAGGTGAAAGGCATTGCTTATCAACCGTTACGGGATCAATCGACTCCTTTTGTGTTGTCGGATGATGCCGATGTGAATTACATGATGGTGTGTCGAAAACAATAATAAAAAATGGACGTATATGATGGATTATCATTTTCCAATGAAACCTTTGGGCGTGTTGTTTGATTTGGATGGCACGCTTGTTGACTCCGCTCCTGATTTGGTCGCTGCTGTGAATGCGTTGAGGCTCAGTCGAGGCTTACCTGATTTACCTTTAGAGCAGCTGCGGCCTTATGCCTCTTTGGGCGCGCGAGGCTTGCTTGGTGCTGGTTTGGGGGTTACACCAGATGATGCTGATTTTGGCGAATTGCAAACTGAATTTTTGGATTATTACGCCGCTCACACATGTGTTCATTCCCAGCTTTTTTATGGTGTTGAAGAGCTGCTGACTTTGTTGGAGGTGCATGCCATTCCATGGGGAGTGGTCACCAATAAGCACAGGCGCTTTACGAATTCATTGGTGCATGCTTTGGGTTTGGGTCAGCGAGCGGCGGTTGTTGTGAGTGGAGACACAACTGCACAAGCCAAGCCCCATCCTCTCCCCCTGCTGTATGCCGCCGAACAGATGGGCTTGCCTGCGGATCGATTGGTTTATGTTGGGGACGATCGGAGGGACATACAGTCAGCGCGCGCGGCTGGATATATGACCGCCATTGCCGCAGCCTATGGTTATTGTGAGGGAGAGGTGGTTTCCACTTGGTTGTCAGACGGCGTTGCGCACTCCCCGATTGAGCTTTTGCGTTTGTTTCAGTCGACTGTGAATGCTTGACGTCATTTGTGTGTTTAACGTTGTTTCAGGTGTTGCTTTTTAGGGGAAAAATGGATTTATCTTGGGATGTTTCGTGTTTTTAGAGTTTCATTGGAGTGTGTTTTGTTTTTATAGAATAGACGCTGGTTTTTCTATTAAAAAAAGTAAATGCAACTGTGTTGATAAAGCGTAAGTGTTGTTTTTATAGCTACATGTTTTATACAAATTATCAAAAAGTAAACTGTTCGTCATAAACGCTGACTATAATCAACACAACAAAAGAAACACGTTTGCAGAGGGTTTGTGAATATCAGTGAGATGAAATTGTGGTGATGACGTGCACCCTAAAAAATTTTAACCTAGGAGCAAAAAATGAAAAAAAGTGTATTGGCGTTGGTCGTTTTGAGTGCAACAGCAGGTGCAGCACAAGCTGCTTCAAGTGTGACCATGTATGGTCGCGCGGATGTGGCTTACTCTAAGACAACAGGTTCAAGCTTGATGCAATCTGGTGGCGGCGAGACACGCCTTGGCATCAAAGGTCAAGAAGATTTGGGTAATGGTTTGGCGGCCACTTTCCAATTGGAAGGCCGTTTTGATTTGGATACGGGTGCTAAAACAGCAAATCGCAGCTTCTTTGACCGTGAGTCAACCGTTGGTTTGAAAGGCAGTTTTGGTCACATTCGTTTGGGTCGTTCCATTTCCATGATGGATCGCGGCATTGCTTTCGTGAACGTGGGTCGCCGTGCAACTGATTTGACGAATTACGCATCTGCAACGCGTCACAGCAATGGCTTGTTTTACACATACGCCAACGGCCCTTATGAATTTGGTGCCGATGTCACAACCAAAGGTAGCTACAATGAAGGTCAAAGTGGTTCAACGGATGATGGCGTGATCGGGCAAAAGCCAGCATTCGGTGCTTATGGTAAATATTCTGCCAATGGTTTGACTGTTGGTTTGGCTTACCAAGCTGATGGCAGAAAAGCTGCTAAAACCATTGCTAAAGAGTTTGGTGCGGCAGTGAGCTATAACATCAATCCAGTGACTTTGGGTGTGTCTTACGCTCAAGGCAATGACAATGTTGTGGGCAGCAAAGCCAAATCGCGCATTTGGGAAGCTTCTGCTTCGATCGCAGCCACTGCAAACGACACGGTTAATTTGATTTATCGCAATGACCGCCGTAAAAGCACAGTGGGTGCCGTGACCGCCGCCTACAAGCGTCAAACGTCATATGGCTTGGGTTACATCCATGCATTGAGTAAACGCACTTCAGTTTATGCAGATGTTGCACGCACGAAAGACACTGTTGCAAACACCAAAGCAACCACTTGGGATATTGCATTGCGTCACAATTTCTAATTCCAGTGTTTAGAGGAAAAACGCGACCAGATGGTCGCGTTTTTTATTGGGGATACTTTGTTGAGGCGAAAACGTTGCATTAATGCGACGTTTTGTTGTTTTTATGTCGAATGTTTGCTGCGGCTGCGTCATAAAAGGTGGACAAAAGGATAGACCAGTAGAATAATGAACACATCGATGCGCTGTTGAGGAACGACGTATCGCAGTGCTCTGTAAGGAGCAGTCAAGTTCATTTTTGGATTTGGCAGATTAAGTTTAACTTTTCTGGGGATAGACAAATGAAAAAATCATTATTGGCTTTGGCCGTTTTGGCATCTGCTGCTGGTGCAGCGAACGCAGCTTCAAGTGTGACTATGTATGGCCGTATGGACGTTGGTTACGAAAGCGCTCACCATGATGGTAAAAGCGTGACTCAAGACAACGGTGTGGCAAACACTAACATGTCTCGCTTTGGTATCAAAGGTCAAGAAGACTTGGGTAATGGCTTGGCTGCTACTTTCAAATTAGAAGGCCGTTTCAATGGCGACACAGGTTCATACGCTAAAGACATGTTTGATCGTGAATCAACTGTTGGTTTGAAAGGTAACTTTGGTTCAATTCGTTTTGGCCGCGCTACAGCTGCTTTGGAAAACGGTTTGGGTGATTTCGTTATCGGCGAACGTGCTTTGGGCTTCTCTAACTACGCTTCTGCTACTCGTCACAGCAACTCTGCTTTCTATGACTACTCTATGGGTGGTTTGACTGCTGGTGCAAACGTATCAACTAAAGGCGGCGACTCTGGTAACGCAGCTGAAGGTACAGGCAAAATTGGTTATGGCTTGTATGCTAAATACTCTGCAAACAACTTCGGTTTGGGCGCTGCTTACCAACGTGATGGTGTTGCATTGACTAAAGAATGGGGTGTTGCAGCTTCTTACACATTCAATCCAGTGACTTTGGGTGCTTCGTATGCTGATCAAAAAATTGACGGCACATCTACACACACCAAAACAATCAATGCTTTCGTTTCTGGTGCTGTAACTGCAAACGACACTGTTTATGCACAATACAACCGTGTTAAAGTAACTAACGCGTCTGCAACTACTGCATACGGTTTGGGTTACAACCATGCTTTGAGCAAACGCACAAGTGTATACGGTGAAGTTGCACGTAACAAACGCACTTCATTGACTGGCGAATTGGTCAGCGGTTATGACTACAGCGTTGCTATGCGTCACGCATTCTAATTTAATGCTGGTTTAATACCAGTTTAAATAGAAATAAAAAAGCCCCTTTTTGGGGCTTTTTTGCGTTCGCAATTAAACAATTGACCCACAAAGATGCTTTTAATGAAAAAGTCTTTTGCATAAATGATACAAATTGTAGTTAAAGTACAGGCTAAAGTTGTGACTTTGTTGTTTTAGCTGGACAAAAATACACAATCCATCAATAATGAGACGTCGGTTTGTTACTTTTATGTGACAAGTGGCGGGGCTGGATAGCAGGGGTTATCTGGTTCACTATTACAATATTCTCGATTATGTGAGGAAGACAAAATGAAAAAATCATTATTGGCATTGGCTGTATTGACTGCAGCAACAGGTGTAGCTCAAGCGGCATCAAGTGTGACTTTGTACGGTAAAGTCGAAACGGCGTACCAAAGTGCCACAGGCGATGGCTTGAGCGTTCTGCAAGGTGCTGCAGGTGAGTCTCGTGTGGGCATCAAAGTAAACGAAGATTTAGGTAATGGCATGGCTGCTTTTGCTCATTTGGAAGCAAAATTTGATGCAGACACAGGCGCGAGCAATGGGGATAACTTCTTCGGTGAAAAATCTGTTGTGGGTTTGAGTTTTGCCAATGGTTTGCATTCATTGTACTTTGGTCGTTCTGCTTCTCCAATGGATCGTTTCGGCTACAGCGATGACCATTTGGCCAGTGGTTTGGGTTGGAAGTCTTCAGCAGGTAACTGGGCAAACGGTGCTTATTATGACTACAATGGTATGAATGCCAACAACGGTTTGGTGGTTCATGCGGGTGCGACAACCAAAGGTGGTTATGCTGGGAATACGAGTGAAGGCGTCTCGGGCACGAAAGCGTCATACGGTTTGACAGGTGCTTACCGTGTGAATCCAAACTGGGTGTTCGGCGCAGGTTACCAAGCCGATAACGATGCCAATGCTGTTAAAAATGAATGGGGTGTCGGTACTAAATTCACATTCAATCCAGTTTCAATTGCTTTGTCTTATGCTTCTGCTAAATTGGGTGCAGCTCATGCTTTGGCGCCAAATGCAAAAGAGCGTCGCATTCACACCACCATCAGCGCGAAGGTGACGCCTGCTGACAAAGTGTTTGTTAACTATTTGAATGATAAAATCAATGGCTATAGCAAAGAGCAACGCTTTGGTTTGGGCTACATTCATTCTTTAAGCAAACGCACAGAGGTTTTCGCAAATGCTGGTTATCGTAAAACCAACTTTGTTGCTGGCGGTTCTACAAAAACAAAACTGTGGGACGTTGGTATGCGCCACTCATTCTAATCGACCCTTTGGGTTGTTAGATCAAAAAAGCCCTGCATGTGCAGGGCTTTTTTTATGTGTTAACCGATGTTTGCCGCTCAAGCAAGCGCAGCCAGCGCCGCTTCATAGTTGGGTTCATCGGACACATTGTTGACCAACTCTGTGTAAACCACTTGACCCGCTTCATTGACGACGACGACGGCGCGCGCTGTTAAGCCAGCCAATGCACTTTCGGTCAGCTCAACACCGTAGTCTTGACCAAACGATGAGCGAAATGCCGATAAGGTGTGAACGTTGTCGATGCCTTCTGCGCCGCAGAAACGACCAAGGGCGAATGGCAAATCTTCGGACACGGTGACGACGGTTACGCCCTCTTTTGCTGCGGCTTGTTCATTGAATTTGCGAGTTGAGGTTGCGCAAGTGGGGGTGTCAATCGATGGGAAAATGCTGATGACGACTTTTTGCCCAGCCAAGCTTGCAAGGCTGATTTTTTCAAGCTTATTGTTGGTTAAGTTGAATGCGGGTGCAGCGCTGCCAATGGCTGGCAATTCGCCAGATGTGTTCACTGGGGTGCCGCGTAACAATACTTGAGCCATGATGGATCCTTTTGTTTGGTTGTTGGATGAAATGGTTGACTGATGATGGTGTTGAGACTGGATTATAACTGCGGTTTTAATTTTTCGCTGATGACTGTATTTTTTGCGCGTTGTTTAATGAAATCAATTCCTTTACAATGAAGTTCATTGATGGCATGACAGGGCTTGAAGGGTTGCTATGTCTGGGCACGGCGTTGAAATGATGCGGTGTGTATTGGCTGTTCGTTTAAAAATTAATTTGAAAATTAATTTAAAAATTTTATTGAGGATGACATGGGAATTTCTATTACGGCGCACAGTCCGCTTTTTGCAACGGCACCTCAGGCATCTCCTGAAGACATGCAGTTGGTGGCTCAAGAAGGATTTAAAACGGTGATTAATAACCGTCCCGATTATGAAGGCGGTTCCGATCAGCCGACTGCAGATGCTGTTGGTGAGGCGGCTCGTGCTGCGGGCTTGAATTACATTGCACAGCCTTTTTCACCATCACAAGTGACTCAAGCATTGGTCGAAGAGTTTGCTGCTTTGGTGGGGCAAGCAGAGAAGCCGGTGCTGGCTTTTTGCCGCACGGGCACGCGTTCAACCAATATTTTTCAAGCGGCGATGGCGATGGGTTTGCTCAATCCGCATGACCTAACATTGGTCAATGTGCCCGCTGTGTCAAGTGCACCTGCGGGTGATGCAACCCCTCAAAAAAAAAGTCCTGATTTCACCGCATCGGTGACCCCTGCATCGGCCGTGGGTGTGGGTGCGGGTGATTCGCCGCTGCGTCGTCACGATGTGGTGATTGTGGGTGGCGGTTCGGGGGGGGTTGCTTTGGCAGCCAGTTTGCTTAAGCGTCAGCCCAACCTTGATGTGGCGATTGTTGAGCCGTCGGATCAGCATTTTTATCAACCTGCGTGGACTTTGGTCGGCGCGGG
>CALMCL010000169.1 GCA_937862905.1 uncultured Burkholderiaceae bacterium
GATGCGCCTCGCAGAGATTTTGGTTTTCGTCCACGACACAGCGTTCACGAAGATCCACGCTCCTGCCCTGCCGATCGTCCTCGTGGCAATTTCAATGACCGCAATGACCGTCCACCCCGCCGTGATGGTGATGCGCCTCAACGTCGAAGCGGTGATTTCGGTGATCGCCCACAACGCAGTTTTGATGACAAACCTCGCGGCAACTTTGGCGATCGCCCTCGTGGCAATTTCAATGACCGCAATGACCGTCCACCGCGTCGTGACGGCGATGCGCCTCGCCGAGATTTTGGTGACAAACCTCGCGCACCACGCCGTGAAGTTGAAGTTGTGTTACGCGAAGCTTCTGATTACGCCGCATCACGTGGCCGCGAGCCACGTGCGACCGACCGCGATCCCAATGCGGGCATTCGGGTTTCAAAATACTTGACGGAAACGGGCGTGTGCTCACGCCGCGAAGCCGACCATTACATCGACAAAGGTTGGGTCACGGTCAATGGTAAACGTGCGGTGCTGGGTCAGCGTGTATTGCCTACGGACAACATCCAATTGGCCCGTCAACTGACTGCGGCTCAAGAAAAACGCATGACCATTTTGATCAACAAACCTGTTGGATTTGTTTCAGGTCAGGCGGAGGATGGTTACATCCCCGCGGTCAATTTGATTGAACCCGCTTCGCGCTGGGAAGGTGACACGACGCCACATGAGCTGGAAAACGTGCATGTGCGCGGCATGGCACCAGCGGGTCGACTGGACATTGATTCCACGGGCTTATTGGTGTTGACGCAAGATGGTCGCATTGCCAAAGCCTTGATTGGTGATAAAAGTGAAATCGATAAAGAGTATCTCGTGCGTGTCGAAGGTGAGTTAAGCGAAGATGGTTTGGCGTTACTGAACCATGGCTTGGAACTTGATGGCATTCCATTGCGCCCCGCTCAAGTGACTTGGCAAAACGACGATCAGTTGCGCTTTGTGCTGACCGAAGGCAAAAAGCGTCAAATTCGCCGCATGTGCGAATTGGTCGGTTTGCACGTTGTGGGCTTGAAGCGCATCCGCATCGGTCAAATCACCCTCGGTGATTTGCCTTTGGGTCAATGGCGTTATTTGCGCGACGACGAAGCGTTTTAAAAACACGGGGAAAAAGAAAAACTTTTCCCCTCGATTTAAATCGACTTAAAAAATGCGCGGCTGTCCGCGTATTTTTTATGGTTTGGGCGTAGATGCTGTGTGCGCTCCGTCCCAATTCTTCTTTATTCCTTTCAAATCATCGCCACAGACTTTGCTTGGTGATGAACTTGAGATGAACCCTACCTTTTACAGTGAGCACGACATGACGTGGATACAAGACGCGATTCAAACCATTGCAGCAGATTATCAACGCTCGGCAGACACCCACTTGATTCGTTTGCCTTTGGCGGCATTTCCTCAAATTGATTTTTATTTTAAAGATGAATCAACCCACCCAACGGGCAGCTTGAAACACCGCCTCGCCCGCTCTTTATTTTTATACGCATTGTGCAATGGCTGGATCAAACAAGACACCACCATCATCGAGTCATCGAGTGGTTCAACGGCCGTGTCAGAAGCCTATTTTGCCCGCATGCTGGGTTTGCCTTTCATTGCGGTGATGCCGCGCAGCACCAGTGCCGATAAAGTGCAGGCGATTGAATTTTATGGTGGCCAATGCCATTTTGTTGATCATGCGGCGGACATTGTGCCCACATCGCAACGGTTGGCGCATGAGCTCAAAGGCCATTTTATGGATCAATTCACTTATGCCGAGCGCGCCACCGATTGGCGCGGCAACAACAACATCGCTGAATCCATTTTTAAACAAATGCGCCATGAAACACACCCCATCCCGCGCCACATCGTCATTGGTGCGGGTACAGGCGGCACCAGTGCGACCATCGGTCGCTACATCCGCTACGAACGGTTTGACACAAGAATTTGCGTCACCGACCCCGAAAACTCGGTGTTCTTCCCTTACTGGCAAACGGGCGATGCTTCGCTCACATCGGCACTGGGTTCGCGCATCGAAGGCATTGGTCGCCCACGCGTTGAGGCATCGTTCATCCGCAGCTTGGTTGATGACATGATTGCCGTGCCTGATTGCGCCAGCATCGCAGCGATGCGAGTGTTGTCACAATTGCTCAACCGCCGCGTCGGGCCATCGACAGGTACAAATTTCTACGCCGTGTTGCAGCTGGCACAAGGCATGCGCGAGCGCAATGAAACAGGTTCGATTGTCAGTTTGATTTGCGACTCGGGCGAGCGCTATCGTGCATCACACCATTGTGACGAGTGGTTAGAAAAAAATCATTTGTTATGGGGGGTTCAACATCAAGAGCAACTGATACAGTCAAACCTAAAGGCCAAAAAAAATGATGGTGTTTAACCATCATTCTTCATCACACCATATTAGACTCTCACTCTCATTAAGTTGGACTGATAGCAGGCCCCCAAGCGGCTTGTATCGCTGGGCTCAACGCATCTAAATAACCTTGAGTTAAAGTGGTTTGCCCAGCACTTGGCGGTGTCAATGCCGCCATGGCTGAAACCAAATTATTGATTTGATCCAAACGAATGAGCTTATCGTCCAATGACGATATGATATTGGTTCGATACTGATCACTCAAATACCAGTTGCTAAAAGTCACATTATTGGTGGTACCAATGGCAGACACCACCAAATTGTTACCCGATTTAGCGAACCACAGCTGGTTTATGCCTTGCCCGCTAAATGTTGCCCCATCGGGTGAGGCATTGACCATGCCGACCACCGTGTCTCGCCCAAATTCGCCATCAAATGAGAACACATCATTTGTTGACGACGATCCAATTAAGCGATCGTTGCCAGCCCCCCCATTTAGATTGCTACCCGCTGAACCGGCGTATAAGATGTCATTACCCGCCTCTCCATACAACAAACTCACGCCAAGACCACCGGTGCCACCTCGCAAGACATCATTGCCATTTCCACCGTACAAAGACTCAAAAGTCATGGAGGATTCATAATACCCATCACTGCCGCCGCCATTCAATGAGTCGTCACCGTCACCGCCATACAATATGTCCGTGCCCGTTCCTCCCAATAAAGTGTCGTTTCCAGCACCGCCATACAGTGTGTCTTTTTCTGAACCGCCATTTAAAGAATCGTTACCGTCGTCTCCAAAGAGCTTGTCGAATCCAGTTCCCCCCAATACGGTGTCATTGTCCGCCCCACCATAGAGGATGTCATCACCCGTACCACCATCCAAATAGTCATCCCCTGCATCGCCATAGACAATATCGCTGTCGGCACCCGCAAAAATGCTGTCAAGACCGTCCCCGCCATACAACACATCATGACCAGCACGCCCATACAGTATGTCGTCACCAGCCAAACCCATTAATGTGTCGTCATACGCCAAGCCTGATAATGTGTCATTGCTAATGGTTCCAGCAATATTAAGACCTACAGCCATAACGTTCTCCTCTTCTTATAGTTGGTTGAAAAATTGAGATGCATGTAAATACACCACCTGGATTGTAACAATATTTCAACACCCTTATTGCATATTTATTTGTAACGCTCATGCTAAATTAAGAAGTGTGTGGCTTGACCTCAATTATTCATCGGCCACCGCAATAGCCATGAAGTTAATGTGGCTATTGCATTGATTTGAGATTAAAATATCGCCTCAATCGAAAAGCCTTCAATCGTGAGGGCGCTTCTTGATCAGGACGATGACCATGAACACTGAATTACTGCTCCCCGCTGGCACCTTAGACAAAATGCGTGCAGCCTACGATTTCGGCGCCGATGCGGTTTACGCGGGACAGCCGCGCTACTCTTTGCGTGCGCGCAACAATGATTTCAACAACAAAACTTTAAAAATTGGCATTGATGAAGCGCATGCCCGCGGTAAAAAACTGTATGTGGCTTCGAACATCATGCCGCACAACAGCAAAATCAAAACCTACTTGTCAGACATGGCGCCGATCATCGAAATGAAACCGGATGCATTGATCATGGCCGACCCTGGCTTGATCATGATGGTGCGTGACAAATGGCCTGAGCAGGCGATCCATTTGTCAGTGCAAGCGAACACGGTCAATTACATGGCGGTTAAATTTTGGCAACGCATGGGGGTCGAGCGCATCATTTTGTCCCGTGAGCTGTCAATTGATGAAATCGCCCACATTCGCCAAGAATGCCCCAACATGGAATTGGAAGTGTTTGTGCACGGGGCTTTATGCATCGCCTACTCGGGGCGTTGCTTGCTGTCTGGTTATTTCAACCACCGCGATCCCAACCAAGGCACGTGCACCAACTCCTGCCGCTGGGATTATAAAATGCACGACACCACCGACACAGACTCTGGCGATGTCCAAGTGATTCAATTTGACTTAAACCAAGCATGGGAAGAATCCAACGATGCTTTCGCCGACATCACCGACATCAAGCGTCACCCGCTGGCAAATAAAACCTACCTCATCGAAGAGGCCACACGTGTGGGTGAAATGATGCCCATCTTGGAAGATGAACATGGCACGTACATCATGAACTCCAAAGATTTGCGCGCGATTCAGCACGTGCAAAAACTCATTGAAGTCGGTGTCGACTCGCTCAAAATCGAAGGTCGTACCAAGTCACTCTACTATGTTGCGCGCACCGCACAAACCTATCGTCGCGCGATTGATGATGCCATTGCAGGCCGCCCATTCAATCCCGAGCTGTATGCTGAGCTTGAAGGCCTCGCCAACCGTGGCTACACCGATGGCTTCTTGCAGCGCCACACCTCACAAGAAACACAAAACTACATCAGCGGCTATTCCAGCGCAAAAAGCAGTCAATATGTGGGTGACGTGACCGCAGTGGATGAAGCGGGCTGGGCAACAATTGATGTCAAAAACAAATTTAAAGTGGGTGACACCCTCGAAATCATCCACCCATCAGGCAATCAGATTGTTGAATTGAGCTCGATGCGTAAAAATGACCAAGAGATCACCGAAGCATCTGGTGGCGGGCATGTTGTGCACATTCCAAACATGTGGGGCAAGGAAAAAGCATTGCTGGCACGGATTTTATAAAACAAAAAGCCACGGACATGTCCGTGGCTTTTTTCACTTCTTATTCATTCATTTGCTTCTTATTTGCTTCTTCTTCACCATTCAAACGCGTCAAAACAACCCGAACAATCAGCCCAAAGTCATCCACAACACGCTCACAGCCACACCCTTACTTTCACCCATGGCATCGCGTAAGGTATCGGCAATGGGAAACAACATTTTTTTCTGCGCCTCCAAACTTTTGAACAGCCACGTTTGCGGTGTGCCATTCTGTGATGCCACATCCACCATCACCCGCTCACTCACCACGTCAAACAACGCATCCAGATTGCCACCAAAATAATCAGGAAATGCCAAGCGCTGCGCCATCAACTTCATGGCATCGGGCTGCCCACTGGCGTGACGCAAGTCAACCACCACAATGTCACTGCCCAGATCATCGATGCACAAGGTCAGATATGCGGGCAATTGGTCACGTGAAATGTCATTCATTTTGCCCGCCACATCCGCCCACACCACATTCAAACGGTCATTCATGGTCACCTCAATCATTCTGTCACACGGTTAAAAGTGCGGTAATGGTCGGCGGTATAGTAATACTCTCCGCTGGTCGCCACGTCCCCTGTAGTCCCAGAACCTGCAATCACCCGACGCGCCCCACGATTGCTTGCACCCGGTGTGGGCACCGTGTACTCGTGGTAATAACCCCTGGCTTGCGCGGGCAATATGCGTTCTCGGTTGCTGAACACTTGGCCATCTTGCGCGTAAGGAAAATCACTGCGCGCTTTGATTTTGCCAATCACCACTTGGGCTTCAGGCGGTAAGCTGCGGAAACGAATGGGGGCAAAATCGCCCGCCGCAACCGCCCCCGCCGTATTCGCATACGGGTTTTCGTACCTTGAGCCATTTGAAGTGCCCGAATATTGGTGGTCTTGACTGCGCCCCGAAGATGCTCGATCGCCTCCAAAAACAACCCCCATAGAGGAGGACGTGGCCGTGGTTGAGCTGTGACTACTTTCCCATGCATTGCAAGCACCAACCAAACCCAGTGTAAACACCATCCCCAGCACCGCACTTAAACCATGAATGCGCTTCATTTTAATTTACTCCGCACTGGTGATGCTACCAAAGTTCGCTTGCACCACCGACAAAGCGGTCATGTTGACAATGCGGCGAACGGTTGATGATGAGGTCAAAATGTGCACGGGTTTGTTCGCACCCAGTAAAATCGGCCCCACCGCCACATTGTGACCTGCGGATGTTTTCAACAAGTTGTAGGCAATGTTGGCGGCATCGATATTCGGTAAAACCAACAGATTCGCTTCGCCTTTCAGGGTTGAGTTCGGCATGATTTGCTTGCGCATGACCACATCCAATGCCACGTCACCATGCATTTCGCCATCGACTTCAAGCTCTGGAGCCATTTGGCGCAACAAGTTGTAGGTCTCACGCATTTTAATTGCCGATGGTGAGTTGCTTGAGCCAAAATTTGAGTGCGACAACAACGCAACGCGCGGCACAAAGCCCAAACGACGAACCTCTTCAGCAGCCATTAACGTGATTTCAGCCAATTCCTCTGCCGTTGGGTTGTAATTGATGTGCGTATCGACCAAAAACACTTGGCGACCTGGCAACATCAAACCATTCATGGCCGCATACACGGTTTTATCGGCTTTGTGACCAATGACCTGATCAATGTATTTTAAGTGCACATCGGTGTTGCCGAATGTACCGCAAATCATCGCATCGGCATCGCCATTGCGCACCATCATGCCACCAATTAAGGTGCTGCGACGGCGCATTTCAAGGCGAGCGTAATTTTTGGTCACGCCTTGACGTTCAGTCAAATCGAGGTATTCTTGCCAATAGCCATGATAACGCTCATCAAAGTCAGGATTAATGAGCTCAAAATCCTCACCGTTCTTGATGCGCAAGCCAAAACGCTCAATGCGCTCTTCCACCACTTTCGGACGACCGACCAAAATCGGACGGGCAATTTTTTCATCAACCACCACTTGCACCGCACGCAACACGCGCTCATCTTCACCCTCAGCAAAGACCACACGCGTACCGTACTCTTTGGTGTTTTTCTTCGCCAACGCAAACACAGGCTTCATGAATGTACCGCTGTGGTACACAAACTGTTGCAAAGATTCGGTGTACTGCGCCATGTCCTCGATCGGACGCGTCGCCACGCCTGAATCCATCGCCGCTTGCGCCACGGCTGGGGCAATTTTGACAATTAAACGCGGGTCAAATGGTTTTGGGATCAGGTATTCAGGGCCAAAACTTAAGTTTTGAATGCCATACGCCGAAGCCACCACGTCCGACTGCTCTTGTCGTGCCAAATCCGCCACCGCTTTCACCGCAGCGACTTCCATTTCACGCGTGATGGTGCTTGCGCCAACGTCCAATGCGCCACGGAAAATGAATGGGAAACACAACACATTGTTCACTTGATTGGGGTAATCCGTGCGCCCCGTCGCGATAATCGCGTCTGGGCGAACCTCTTTAACCAATTCAGGCAAAATTTCGGGCGTTGGATTGGCCAAAGCAAAGACCAACGGGTCTTTCGCCATTTTTTTGACCATCTCTTGTTTGAGCACGCCACCCGCCGACAAACCGAGGAAAATGTCCGCGCCTTCGATGGCTTCAGACAAAGTGCGTTGCTCTGTTTCTTGTGCAAATTTGGCTTTGTCTTCATCCATCAACACCGTGCGGCCTTTGAACACCACCCCTTCGATGTCCGTGACCCAAATGTTTTCGATCGGCAAACCCAAATCCACCAACAAATCCAAACACGCCAACGCCGCCGCACCTGCGCCCGAGGCGACCAATTTGACTTTTTTGATGTCTTTACCGACCACCGCCAAACCATTGGTGATGCCAGCGCCCACAACAATCGCCGTACCGTGTTGATCGTCATGAAACACAGGGATGCTCATGCGTTCGCGCAATTTGCGTTCAACATAGAAACAATCGGGTGCTTTGATGTCCTCAAGGTTAATGCCACCAAAAGTCGGCTCAAGCGCCGCAATGATTTCAACCAGCTTTTCAGGATCGGGCTCGTTCAATTCGATGTCAAACACATCAATGCCCGCAAATTTTTTGAACAATACCGCTTTACCCTCCATGACGGGCTTGCTGGCGAGCGGGCCAATATTACCCAAACCCAGCACTGCCGTGCCATTGGTGACCACCCCAACGAGATTGCCACGCGCGGTATAACGCACCGCATTGGCAGGATCGGCCACGATTTCCTCACACGCCGCCGCCACACCCGGCGAATACGCCAAGGCCAAATCGTGTTGATTGGTCATGTTCTTGGTGGGCTCGACCGAGATTTTGCCCGGCTTTGGAAACTCATGATAATCCAGTGCTGCTTGACGGAATTGGTCGTTCATCGGCTGTGCCATGCTGGTATTCTCCTTGTGTTATGTTGTGTGTGACTGCATTCTACGCCGATTGAGGCGAAGGCAAAAGCCATTTAAATTGAACGGGTGTTTGGATTTTTAAATATCGGTCGGCAGTGAGGATAACCAGTCTCAGTAATTGTAGGCAAACAATTAAAAACTGCCCAAGATTGGGCGATTTAGATGGCAGGATACGGCGCTGGTGTTGATTTTATTCACTATTGCTTACTTGTTAACGTTTGAACTCAGCAGATGCTGGAGGTGATCCGCTGGAATGAGTGATTAGCCATTAACTGCGAAATTTAAAAGCAGAATCAGATAGTACGGACTGCAGTCCCGGCAATCCCGAAATCACGCACTGATATGAAAAGCCTGTGGATGACGACATTGATGCACTACCAGTTTTTTCAATCAAAACCAAGTCATACTCAGTCAGAAATGAAATAACCTTGAAAAGATATTCGAAATTCGTTTCAGAGAGAGGTAATACGACTGCTCCACCCTGCTTTAAGCGCGGAATAATATGTGCATCAAATTGATTTAACTGAGTAAACGCTTGGTTACACGAATCCCAAAATGTGTAACGGCGCTCAAACATTTTGACGTACTCGGTGAATTCTGTGAAATCAATTGATGGACTCTGTGCGCCGAGGGCATTCGCTAGAACGGGGAAAACCAATTTCAAACCGCCAACCTCGCCTGCTTTTGCTGCTTGAAGCAAATTTAGTGGCATTGGTAATTGAGATGGCTCCATGCCAGAATGGCACAACGGAATTACAGGAATATCTCTGATCCAGCCTGCTCCAGCTTCAAAGTTGATCCAAGGCCTTTTTAGAGATTGCGGACTGCAAAGGATAATCTCAACCACGCAAGACTTCAGAGCATTCGTTATATTATCTAACCACCGTTGGCCCATACCAATGCTATGCTCGTCTGACGATACAAAAACTTCTAACATTCCAAGAAAATGCTTTTCAACAAGATCCTTGAATGCAAGCGCAAGATCTTTTTCCTCCGTTATGTGTGAAATAAACAGTATTGGTTTCATACGTAAGACACCCTCTTTAATGGCTAACATAGGTTATGCGTCAAAAAAACATTGATATTTTGTTTTCATTTTGCCGCACATCCTGATTAATAAAAAACCAAAAGTACAACCACCTGTTTTTAGAGAAACAAAACAAATTGATTTGAACTCACTGCAGATTATTATACCTACTGCTACAGGAAAAATGTCGCATGTTCTATTTACAACCATACCCCAAAGGCATAAACGATTTTTGTCAAATACGTCACATTCGCCATACTCATACTGAATGATGGCGACCTATAAAAATCGATTCCAGCATCATCCATTCGCTTAAAGTAACCCGTGCCGTCATTCCCGCATGGGGTTAGCGGGAATCCAGTCAAATGCGAAGCATTTGCTTTGCCCTTTGTTCATCAAACGTTCAAGGTGCGCTTTGCGCCCCACTGGATTCCCGCTAACCCCATGCGGGAATGGCGGAGCGGGCTGTACGGTCGGGGTTGCCGATTCAAACATCGATTTATAGAGGCCGTATTGACTGTGATTTGACTTAGAAAAGCTTCTGTAGCCAAGCTCATCCATGAGTCGGTCATGGCGCACTGAGTGGGTTGTGCGTGAGACATCTCTCAGCTCTGGAGATTGTGGGTCAAGCCCACAACGCAATGACGGGCACTCAGTCAATCGTTCCCAACACCTGCTCGATGATTCCCACAATGGGTTTGGGCAAGCCCACACTTTTTAAATCATTCACATCGAACCAGCCGCCGTGCTCGGCATTTTCTGCATCCTCTAAGCCATGCGCTTGGCTGGCGGTGAGTTGAAAAAGGCGCGGTTGCAGGTGCAAAACCCGATGGGTGAGGACGTGGCGGATGCGTGACGCATTGGTTTTGTCTTTTTTATCTTTATTTGCATCTGTGTTTGCATTTACATCCAAGCGCGGCTGTTCGGGAAAACTGTACAGCCCCGCCCAAATCCCTTTGCTCGGTCGCTTTTCCAACCAAACCCGCCCTGCTTGTTGGTAAATGTATAAATTCACTTCAAATTCAGGTGAAGTTTTACGCACCTTGGCGGGGGGGATGTCATCGGTGAGGTGGTGGATGCGGGCGTAGCAGTTGGTTTGCATGGGACAGGCATCGCAATGCGGCGTGCGGCGTGCGCACAGGATCGCGCCCAAGTCCATCAGCCCTTGGGTGTAGGCGCGCAGGGCGGCGGCGTGGGTGAGTTTGAGCTTTTTGGCATCTTTGGCGGAGACGAGCAGTTCGTTGGCGTGTTGCCACATGATTTTGTCGGTGGCGGCGGATGGGGCTGTGCGGATGCCATGGACGCGGGCGATGATGCGTTTGACGTTGCCATCGAGAATCGCGGCAGGATAACCGTAGGCGAAGACGGCAATGGCGGCGGCTGTGGATGCGCCAATGCCTTTGAGGGTGATGAGTTGCTCGGGCGTGCGTGGAAATTCTCCGCCAAAATCGGCGACCACTGCTTTCGCGCAGGCGTGCAAATTGCGCGCGCGGCTGTAGTAGCCCAGCCCCGTCCACAAGGACATGACTTCATCGTGCTCGGCACGTGCCAGCGATTCCACGTCGGGGAAGCGCGCCAAAAATTTGGCGTAGTAGTCCATGACGGTGACCACTTGGGTTTGCTGCAACATGACTTCGGACAGCCAAATCCGATACGCGTCGGTGGTGTTTTGCCACGGCAAGTCATGCCGTCCGTGGGTGAGTTGCCACGACACCAAGGCTTGGGCAAAAGAAAAAGAGGGATGGGTCGTGGGGCTCATGCGGTGGTTTTCTTTGACTTGGGTTGAGTTCGCTTTTGACACGTGGCACAAAAGTACGTGGCGCGTTGTGCCTGCACGATGCGCTGTATCTCTCGTCCACAAGCCGTGCATGGTTCGCCCGCACGATCATAGACGTTGTAATGCATTTGAAAATAGCCGCTGGTGCCGTCGCTGTTGACGAAATCTTTGAGCGTGCTGCCGCCTTTTTCAATCGCAGCACGGAGGACGATTTTAATGTTCGCGGCCAACGCATCACACTGCTTGCGTGTCAACGATTTGGCGGGTGTTTCAGGATGAATGGAGCAACGAAACAGGACTTCGGAGGCATAAATATTGCCCACACCGACCACGATGTCGCCCGACAACAGCGCCACTTTGATGGCTTGTGTTCGCGTGCGAATGTGTTTGTAAACATAATCCCCATTGAATGCGTCGTCGAAAGGCTCTATGCCCAAATTCAACAAACGCGGGTGCGTCAACACATCACCATCCGCCAAGTCGTGCCAATGCAGTGAGCCAAAGCGACGCGGGTCGTGGTAGCGCAACACATGTGTATCAAACACCCAGTCGAGGTGATCGTGTTTTTGTACCGCTGCGCTTGGCTCAACAATGCGCAAGCTGCCCGACATGCCGAGGTGAATCAGCAGCGCGCCCTGCGTTTTGTCTGCACAAACACAATATAGAATCAAGTATTTCCCACGCCGTGCGGTGTGGGTGATGACCGCTTGGCTCAGTCGTTCAGGTAAATCCAAATCAACGGGCCAGCGCAAACGTGCGTTGCGAATGATGAACTGTTGTATCGTGCGCCCACTGATGTGTGGGTCAATACCGAGTCGAGAAACCTCTACTTCTGGGAGTTCGGGCATGATGTTAAACAACCTTTGACAAGTGACGAAAAAGCAAAAAACCATTTCAAGCGTTATGCTGTTGATGGGCGACTCAGCACACGCAATTAAATTTGAGCCTGTTTCACTGTTTCACAATGCCCTCATCGCAGAAAAATGTGTTTTGCTTTCTGTAAAAGGGAGGTTTGTATTTTTTCCATATTTTCTTACGGTACAATTCAATCACTCATATGCGTATCACTTTAATGCAGCCATCATACAGGATTTGAACATGCCTTTCACAGCCCCTCATTTCAAAAGCCTCCGTCTCAAACACACCTTGCGCAGCCTATGCGGCGTGTGCGCAGTTGGCCTTTCCCTCCATGCGCAGGCACAAACACCCGATGAGCTGATTCAACCTGAAGCCATCACCGACAGCCAAACCAGCCCCGTCAAAAAAGTCGAATACGATTTACCCAAGCTGCTGTTGACGCGCGAGATCGTGCTCGGCACCATTGCAGGCGACATGTTGCTGCAACGCGGCAAGCCCGTTGATGCCTACAACATGTATTTGACCATGGCGATGAAAACCCGCGACCCACGTTATGCGGAATTGGCTTACAAAGTCGCTGCCATGTTGGGGGCAAAAGAACCTGCGCTTGAAGCGGCCAAATTACTTAAATTGCTCGCGCCCAATGCGGTGGTGGGACAAGATTTGCAAATCCATTCGGACATCGAAAAGGCTTATGGCTTGATTGACGCCCAGCGTTATCGCCCCGCCTATGACGCCGCCAAAGCCATTCTCGCCAATGCACCCGACAATGTGGCGGCATTGTCTTTGCTGGCCGATGTGGCCGATCGTTTGGGGCGCAACAGCGAGGCCCAGGCAACGCTTGAAAAGCTCATCGCCCTCGACCCCAACAACCCTGAAAACAAAAACGCACTGGGTTATTTTTTAGCCGATAAAAACATGCGACTGGGCGAGGCCGCCCAGCTGATTCAGCAAGCGCACACTGCGCGCCCCGATGCTGGTCACATCACCGACAGCATGGCATGGGTGGCGTACCGCCAAGGCCAACTGAGCGACGCTCTAAAGTATGCTGAACAAGCCGTGGCACAAGACCCACATGAAGAAACACAGGTGCACTATGCCGAAATTTTATGGGCCAATGACAAACACGACCAAGCTCTGGAAGTGTTCCGTGATGTGTACACGGGCACGCCCTTTTTGCCGTCACTGCGCGACACGCTGGAGCGCCTCAACATCCCGTTGACCTCTGTTAAACCGCAACCCAAGAAAAAATAACCATGCATGCCACCAAAATCCTCAATGTTTTAAGCCGCACCACCATCGCCTTGACCGCGTTGACTTTAGCGGCTTGCGCCAGCGTCGCCCCCAAACGTGACGCCAACAACATCAATGATGTGGTGCAATTCAACATGGACGCACGTTTCGCGGTCAACTACATTGACCAAGGCGAAGACAAAAGCATGACGGGCAAAATGCAATGGGAAGACACCCGCCGCGCCACCGACATCACGTTGTCCACCCCACTTGGCAATGCAATGGCCGCACTGCACGTCACCGGACATGAGGCGCGGGTGAAAACATCGGATGGCCGCCTGTTTGTCGAGAACACGCCCGAAGAACTGACGTATCGTTTGTTGGGCTATGAGTTGCCTTTGTCCAATGTGCGCCAATGGATCGGCACCAAAGGTCAACCTCTGCCCAGCGCCGACCAAGGCGACTGGCATGTGGAATACACCAAAACATTCAAAGACCCATCCTTGGCCAAACGCATGGTGGTGACGCGCCTCAAACCCTCGCCATTGACTTTCACACTGATCGTTGATGAACGCTCGGATGCGCCAGGCGAATAAACCCTTGTTTTAATTAACCCAAACCAACCCAAACACGGCTCCAAAAACCATCAAGTACCATCAAGCACTATCAGTAAAAAGAACCACTGGAACTGACCATGAAAACACTCTTAGACTTCCCGATTACCCAACGTTGGGCGCCCCTATTTCCTGACCGCATTCAACTGTATTCACTGCCCACACCCAATGGGGTCAAAGTGTCCATCGCCCTCGAAGAAATGCAGTTGCCGTACGAGTCGCACACGGTGTCCTTCGTCACCAATGACCAACTCAGTCCTGAATTTTTATCCCTGAATCCCAACAACAAAATTCCCGCCATCATTGATCCAAACGGCCCCAATGGTGAACCGTTGGCCTTGTTCGAGTCGGGTGCGATTTTATTGTATTTGGCGGAAAAATCAGGGCAACTGTTGCCCAAAGATGCAGCGTTGCGCTATGAAACCATTCAATGGCTGATGTTTCAAATGGGTGGCATTGGCCCCATGTTCGGCCAACTGGGGTTCTTTCATAAATTTGCAGGCAAAGACTATGAAGACAAACGACCACGCGACCGTTATGTGGCCGAATCCAAACGTTTGTTGGGTGTTTTAGACCAACGTTTGGCTGGGCGCAACTGGGTCATGGGGGACGAATACACCATCGCCGACATCGCCATTTTCCCATGGGTGAACAACCTCATACACTTTTATGGTGCAGGCGATCTGGTGGAAATAAACCAACATGCAAATGTGTTGCGGGTGCATTCTGTATTTTTAACACGCCCAGCCGTTGTGCGAGGTTTAAGCCCACGTACCGAATAAATGAACCGCTCAACTCACCTTTCCCCCGCCAAAATCAACTGGTTTTTGCACGTCACAGGGCAACGTGCCGATGGTTATCACACCTTAGAAACCGTTTTTCAGTGCATCGATTGGTGCGATGAATTGCAGATCCATGCCGATGAGAATGGCGCGATTCGACTGTCAGGCGATTTGTGCGGCGTTGCAGACACCGACAATTTGGCTCATCGTGCAGCTCGGGCTTTGCAACAGCATGCACGCGCCCAAGGCATCGCCGTCGACCACCTCGGTGCACACATTCATTTAATCAAACACATCCCGACGGGCGCAGGCCTTGGCGGTGGCAGTTCAAATGCAGCCACCGTGCTGCGTGTGCTCAACGAGGCGTGGCATCTGCACTTTGACACCCCAACATTACAAGCCATTGGCCTGACGCTTGGCGCTGATGTGCCTTTTTTTGTCAGCCAGTATTCAGCCGCCTTGGCCAAGGGGGTTGGTGAAACGTTGCAAGCGTTGAATCTGGCCAGCCGTGACCTGCTGTTGGTCAATCCGAATGTTCACGTCAACACGGGAGCGGTATTCACACACCCTGATTTACCGCGCCGGCACGCACCACTGAGCGACAGTGCAGGTGCATTGCAAGCGCAATTGAACCTTTTGCCTTTTCAAGCCGCACACAGCAACGACCTTGAGGTCGTGACGTTCACGGTGTCACCTGAAGTAAAAGCAGTGCATGACGCACTCAAACCGATCGCCCCCACGCGTATGAGTGGTTCAGGCGCAACAGTCATGGCCTGCCCAAGCAACGAAGCGCAACATCATGCGTTGAATGAGTGGACCCAGCGTTGCCCCACCCATTGGCAATTCCGTTGGGTGAAAACCATCGCTTAGAACCACGAACCTTAAAGCCACGAACAACACCAAACAACAAGTCAGCACAGCAAAACATCACCCAGCGCGCAATCGGCAGTACAAAACCTGCTGTCGCGCCCCCTGCATGTGTATGCTTTACGATGTTGTGTTGTATATGTCGGATTGTTTCTGTAAAATTTATATACAAAACCCACACCATATAAACTCATATCAATTCAACAGGAGCTGACAATGAAAATTTACTGGTCCCCAAAGAACATTCCTGAGCTCGCCGGTCTCGATGCCGCCACGCAAAAAAACCTCATGCGCCAAGCCGTTCAAGAAGGGCGTCAGCGTTTGGGTACGCGATTCATCGTCACCCGAGTCCTGATGATAGGCTTAGGAGGCATGCTGCTGCTCATGTTGTTGAGCAACGTACTGCAAGGTTTTATCGGTGGCGCCGTGGCAGGTGGCTTGATTGGTTTGGCCATCGCGTTGTTCCTGCAAACACCATGCATTGATGCTGGCCGAGAATGGCTGCGCGAACAAGGCCACCCAAAGCCATAGGCGAACACACACATCGTGCCCCCTGTTTGTCCCATCCTCAGTTGAGGACAAACAGAGGCTGTATGCCGTCTGACACGGCACCCTGCACCAGCGTGAGCTTGATGTCCTGTTTCGTATTGACCATGCGCCACCGCAGTAAAGTTGGATTGCACAGGCGCAGCACAAACCTCACTGCCGCATCCGCCAAGAACGCCCATTCATTTTGCCCCTCCCACATGTGCTCATGATGAACCCATCCACCGCATGCCCATCGTCACATGGAGCCCCATCACACAGCAAGATTGTGTGTTGTTCGACGATTGAAACTTAGGGGCTTGTGCGCACCCCCAAGGGGTATTGTTGCCTGTAACTTTCCAAATCAAGCCCCATTAAGCAAGTCCCATTTAGCTGTCATTTAATGCAGTGAATTGTTTACGAATGATTCAAGGCACGCGCATTGAATCATTTGTCGTGCAGGAATGACACACCTTCAATAAAACAGTTGAACAATTGTTCAACTGTTTGTATAATTCGCCTGTCAAACTTGTCAACCATTAAAAGCACACGCATGAACACATCCCATTCCGAACACATTGAACAACTGGCCGACTTGTTTGGCTTGCTTGGCGATCAAACACGCTTACAAATTGTGTTGACCTGTTTAGACGCGCCCATCACAGTGACCGACATCGCCAAAAAACTCAACCTCAGCACGTCCTTGATCAGCCACCATTTGCGCTTGCTGCGCGCGGCGCGCGTGGTCAGTGGTGAGCGACAGGGCAAGCAAATCTTTTGTACCGTCAATGACCATCACATTCGCACCATGGTCAGCAACCTTCTAGAACACATTGCGGAGCCACACGATGACTAATACCGAAACACACACACACAGCCAAGGACTCGATGATTTCGCCGCACACGGCGATGGCGATGCACACCATCACCATCAACACAGCTACAGCCAATCGCATTACCTCGGTTTTGCATTGTTGTTGACCGGTGCGTTTTCATTGGTGGAATTCCTGACCGGCTTGCACTCCAACTCTTTGGCTTTGATTTCAGATGCAGGCCACATGTTGACCGACACGGCCGCCTTGGGTTTGGCGTATTTTGCCCAAAAAATGTCCACACGCCCTGCATCAGCACGCCTATCGTTTGGTTACACCCGCGTCGAAATTGTCGCGGCATTCACCAATGGCTTGACCATGGCTGCGATTGTGTTGTGGATCATGGGACAAGCCCTGTGGCGATTGTGGCATCCGATTGTGGTGGACGGTTCAACCGTCACATGGGTCGCCACTTTGGGACTGATTGTGAACCTGTTGGTGGCTTTTTTACTGCACCGCGATCAATCCAGCATGAACTCCCGCGCGGCATTCATTCATGTGTTGGGTGATTTGCTCGGTTCCGTGGCGGCCATCGTTGCAGGTGTGGTCATTTCTGCAACGGGTTGGATGCCGATTGATCCCATTTTATCTATTTTTGTGTCATTGCTGATCGTTCGCTCAACGTGGGCGCTGCTTAAAGAATCATCATGGCATTTGATGAATGGCGTGCCCCACGGCATTGACTACAATGAGGTGGGAGCCAGCTTGCGTGGTTTGTCAGGCATTGCGTCGGTGCATGATTTGCACATTTGGGACATGTCCCCGAATCACCCGACTTTGATGGCGCACGTGATTCTGGAACCGAATAAAGAATGGCCGATCTTGCTCAATGATGCTCGCGCCATGCTGATGGAAAAATTTGGCATTGAACATGTGACCTTGCAACCCGAATGGGCGCTGGATCCCAATTGCCACAACCACGATGGCCATGACGATATTTAAACTTTTTTTAGACCTTTTTTAATTTTGCATTGAGAACTCAAGATGGAAGCTTTTTTAATTTCAACGG
This sequence comes from uncultured Burkholderiaceae bacterium, assembly GCA_937862905.1. Classification (GTDB taxonomy): domain Bacteria; phylum Pseudomonadota; class Gammaproteobacteria; order Burkholderiales; family Burkholderiaceae; genus Hydromonas. The sequence goes on from CALMCL010000169.1 coordinate 18,051, forward strand.
GCATTGTCGCCCTCGCCGAAATCGGTGACAAAACACAATTGCTCGCCTTCATTCTGGCGGCCAAGTTTAAAAAACCCGTGCCGATTATTTTGGGCATCCTCGCCGCCACCTTGGTCAACCACGGCTTTGCAGGTGCGTTGGGCGAATGGATCACCTCGCTGGTCAGCCCTCAGATCATGCGCTGGATTTTAGGTGGTTCATTCATCGCCATGGCTTTGTGGATTCTGGTGCCCGATCAGTTCGATGAAGACGATGCCAAGTTGGCAAAATATGGTGTGTTTGTCACCACATTGATTGCCTTTTTTCTTGCTGAAATGGGCGATAAAACACAAATCGCCACCATCGGCTTGGCTGCAAAATACAACAACCTGATCGCTGTGGTTGCGGGCACGACATTGGGCATGATGATCGCCAACGTTCCTGCCGTGATATTTGGTGAAAAAATCGCCAACAGCATTCAACCCAAAATAGTGCATCGGATTGCGGCCGTTATTTTCTTCGTCCTTGGCGTGGCCACACTGCTTGGCGCAGGGGCCCGCTTGGGCGTTTAAACCCAGACAGCACCATCCAAGTCCAAACTTTGAATGGTGGTGGCGCGAGTCCACTGTCGCGCATTTACAAACCAACTTTCCGTTGTCTCAGGGAAAATCAATGCACGCAAAGTTCACGCCAGAGAATCACGCTGCATCGAATCACAGCGTGGAACTGTTGCCCATACCGCATGAAGCAAAAAAGCCGATGGTGATGCCATCGGCTTTTTCACATGCTTAGAATGAATGGAATGTGCTGAGATGTGCTGGGATGAGTTGAGATTAAATCGACAAACCGCCCGACACTTCCAAAGCCACACCATTGATGTAACTCGCCTCTTCTGATGCCAAAAAGGCATAGGCATTGGCGATTTCTTCAGGCTGCCCCAATCTGCGCTGCCAGCACTGACCTTTCATTGTGTCCAATACTTTTTCTGGAATGGTTTCCAGAATCGGCGTGTTGATGAAACCAGGACACACCGCATTGACACGGATGCCTTTCGGGCCCAACTCACGCGCCCACGTGGTCGTGAAGCCAATCACACCATATTTACTTGCAGAATAATTGGTTTGGCCGAAGTTACCATACAAACCCACCACACTTGAAGCATTCAAAATCACGCCCGAGCCTTGCGCCAACATCACATGCGCCACCGCTTGCGAGCACGCAAAAACTGCCTTCAAATTCACACTGATGACCTGATCAAATTGCGCTTCGGTCATATTAATCAGACGGGCATCACGCGTGATCCCTGCATTGTTCACCAAGATGTCGATCCGACCATGATCGGCCACCACTTTGGCCACCAAGGCATCCACCTGTGCGCGATCGGTGACGTTCACCACGGCAATGTCTGCGGCAAAACCATCCGTTTGCAATGTTGCTTGAGCCGACTGCAAACTGGCCTCATTCATATCCACCAACACCACAATCGCACCCTCTGACGCAAATTTACGTGCAGTGGCTAAACCAATGCCTTGGGCCGCGCCCGTGATGATGGCAACTTTATTGGACAAACGTGGCATATCAACTCCTAAAGATATTGTAATCATAAAAATAAACACCAGCCTCTTGTGTTGAACCATACAAGGCGAAACATTTTGACAGAAATTTAATACAAGCTGCGAAAAATACAGTGCGAGTCCCCACAAATACAACAGGCAGATACAAACAAGCCGTTGCATCGCAACGGCTCAACTCAAAACCCAACCCGATCAATCATCCACATCCATCACGGCATTGGTGTACACCTCTTGCACATCGTCCAAATCCTCCAAACGATCCAAGATTTTTTGCATGCTCACCGCATCATCACCCGTGAGCTCAATGTCATTCTCGGCGCGCATCGTGATGTCCGCCTCTTCAGCCGTCAAGCCAGCGGCCTCAAAAGCGGCTTTGACCACTTCAAAATCAATCGGATCACACAACACCTCAATCACACCCTCTTCATCGCTCATCACATCCTGTGCACCCGCTTCAAGCGCCACCTCCATGATCTGATCCTCGGTGTACTCTGGTGAAAAAATGAATTGACCACAGTGCTTGAACATGAACGCCACCGAACCATCCGTGCCCAAATTGCCACCGTGCTTCGACAACGCATGACGCACATCGGCCACAGTGCGTGTGCGATTATCGGTCATGCAATCAATGATGATCGCCGCACCGCCAATGCCGTAACCTTCGTAACGAATTTCTTCGTAGTTCTCGCCTTCACCCGCGCCTGCACCACGCGCCACAGCACGATTGATGTTGTCATTTGGCATGTTCGCGCCTTTGGCCTTGTCAATCGCCAAACGCAAACGCGGATTGGCCGACACATCGCCACCGCCTGATTTCGCCGCAACTTGTAACTCTTTAATCAAACGCGTCCACACTTTCCCGCGTGTCGCATCGGCGCGCGCTTTTTTGTGCTTAATGTTTGCCCACTTGCTATGACCTGCCATGTTTGTGCTCTCTTAACGATTGTTAACGATTGAATGGATGTGTGAATCTTAAAGGCATATTTTAACACCGCATGCCACACAAAACCAGCCGTTAAATGTGCCCCCCTATTCCCCCTTAAAAGCCGTTGGCGAAAACCCCACGCATCATTGCGTGCTGAATCATCCGCCACAATCACACGCCCCATTGAACACAAGATGAAGCCACCATCAATATTCAAAGCATCCTGCATGGCTGCAATACTTTGGTTTATAATCGGACGGTTATTTTTTCACACGGGCATGCGGCACGCATTCGCCCATGCCCACACAAGGAGCTCCCATGGCAGACCCGATTCTCATCGGCAAATCTTCAGCAATTGAAGTCACTTTTTTACCGCAAATGGGCAACCGTCACGGACTCATCACGGGCGCGACGGGCACAGGGAAAACGGTGAGTTTACAAGCACTGGCACAGCATTTCGTGGATTTGGGTGTACCTGTGTTCATGGCGGATGTGAAAGGTGATTTGACAGGCATCAGCCAAGCCGGTGGTGGCAATGAGAAGGTCATCGCCCGCTTGAAGGATTTGGACTTGCCCGAGCCCGATTATCAAGGCGCACCCACCACTTTATGGGACGTGTTTGGTGAAAAAGGCCATCCCGTGCGTGCAACCATCAGCGACATGGGTCCACTGCTGTTATCGCGCATGTTGGATTTGAATGACACACAAACAGGTGTGTTAAACATGGTGTTTCGTATCGCGGATGACAATGGTTTATTGTTGCTCGATTTAAAAGATTTACGTGCCATGTTGACTTATGTGGGCGAAAATGCAAAAACGTTCACAACCACTTATGGCAATGTTTCAGCGGCATCGATTGGTGCGGTACAGCGTGGTTTATTGGCGATCGAAGAACAAGGTGCAGGGCAGTTTTTCGGTGAGCCGATGCTCAACATCGCCGACATGATGCAAACAGTCGACGGCAAAGGTGTGGTGAACATCCTTGCGGCAGATAAACTGATGAATTCGCCGCGCGTGTATGGCGCATTTTTGTTGTGGATGTTGTCGGAACTGTTCGAAACCTTACCCGAAGTCGGCGATGTGGACAAACCGAAGTTTGCGTTTTTCTTTGATGAAGCACATTTATTATTCAATGACGCGCCCAAAGTGTTGCTCGAAAAAATCGAACAGGTGGTGCGCTTGATTCGCTCAAAAGGCGTCGGTGTGTACTTCGTCACACAAAACCCAATTGACATCCCCGACACCGTATTAGGCCAACTGGGCAATCGCATTCAGCACGCATTGCGTGCCTTCACGCCACGCGATCAAAAAGCCGTGCAAGTTGCGGCAACGACGATGCGCGAGAACCCCGATTTGGACATCACCACCGCCATCACTGAGTTGGGCGTCGGTGAAGCCTTGGTGTCAACCTTGGATGAAAAAGGCCGCCCCAACATCACCCAGCGTGTGTTCATGTTACCGCCCCCTTCACGCCTCGGCCCAGCCACCGATGCGGAACGTGCCGCATTAATCAAAAACTCCATCGTCGCTGGCGTCTACGAAGAAACCGTAGACCCTGAATCCGCCTACGAAAAACTGCAAGCACGCACACAAGCAGCGCAAGTCGATGAAGCGGAAGCCAAAAAAGCCGATGAAGGTGGTGGCCTGTTTGACTCCATTGGCGATCTGTTTGGTGGTTCAAAAAAATCATCGCGCAGTGACAGCGTGGTTGAAGCGATGGCGAAAAGTGCAATGCGCAGTGTTGGCAGCAACTTGGGACGAGAAATTGTCCGTGGCGTACTGGGCAGCTTATTTGGCAGCAGCACCAAACGCCGTTGATGAACCAACAATATGTCGCTCCCTACACGGGAGCATGGATTAAAACGATGCCCCACATGGCTTCAAACACATGCGCCGTCGCTTCCTATGCAGGAGCATGAGCTGAAGTTTGAATCCAAACAACTGCTGCCGTCACCTCAAAAAAACAGGTGCCGATGAGGCCGCTCATGGTCTCTCATGGCCAGTTGACAAGCTCGTTCATCGACGGTTCATCGACAGCGCCAAGCCCCTTGCAACGCTTCACTGGCCACCCCATTGAAGCGGCATTAAGCAACCACCCATTCGGGTCGTGTGATTGAGTCAAGGTGAGCGTCAACAAGGTCGCTTCCATCACACAAGCACCGCACCGTTTCTACACATAATGCCAGCTTGTTTCACATTCCTGAAGCACACCGCATGTATAACCCACAAGGCACACATGCCACCGGAGAAAACACAACCATGATGAAACCCATCAATTTACCCCAAACAACCCTCAAACACTTAATCGAAAACAACCGCACGTGGTCTGAGCGCACGCGCGCGGCGGAACCACACTTTTTTGAATCACTGGCACACCAACAAAATCCAGAATACATGTGGATTGGCTGTGCGGACTCGCGCGTCCCAGCAAATGAACTGATTGGCCTCTTACCAGGCGAGGTATTTGTGCACCGCAATGTGGCCAATTTAATCGTTCACAGCGATTTGAACTGCTTGTCCGCCATGCAGTATGCGGTGGACATGCTGAAAGTTAAACACCTGATCGTCTGTGGTCACTATGGCTGTGGCGGTGTGAAAAGTGTGCTCGACAACACCCGCGTTGGTTTGGCTGACAACTGGTTGCGCCACATCCATGACACGCGCATCAAATACACCCTGCTGCTCAATCAAGTGGAAGACCACACCCTTAAGTTCGATCGCTTGTGTGAGCTGAATGTGCTTGAGCAAGTCGTCAATGCCTGTCACAGCACGGTCGTGCAAGACGCTTGGGATCGAGGACAAGCCATCACCGTGCACAGTTGGATTTATAATTTGCACGATGGTTTGTTACGCAACTTAGGACTGGAGGTCACGGGGATTGATGAGCTCGTGTCTCAATATGACGAGGTTTTGCTGCGAATGAGCCAAGCGCTTCAACAAGGCAGCCACAGTTGATCATCTGATCACCTGATCACTCAACACGCGCTGGGCTCACAGCCTGACGATGCTCATGCCTCTGAGTCCAGCTCAAAAAAGATCCATTTCACCGCGGGAAACGCTGATTTAATTTGAACTTCAGCCCCGTTGATCATGGCAATGATTTCGCCTTGCGTTTGCGCACGGTCAATCAACTGGGCTTTGAGTGCGACCATCACATCACTGCCAAACTGGATCGTGATGATCTTATGAACCTGCTTGATTTCAGGTTGTTGGCGAATAAAACGCTCCAAGTCATCCAACACCACAGGATCCATGCTTTTACCCACCAGCAAACGTTTGGTTTGCACGCCCACAAATAACGCCACTACAATCAACAACACACCAATCGCCATGGTGCCAATGGCATCATAAATTGGGTTGTGCGTGATGAGCGTGGCCACTATCGCCAACAATGCAATACTCAAACCAATCAATGCCGCACCATTTTCACCAAACAACACAAGCAGCTCACTGGTTCGAGACTCCTTCGCCCACTGCAACACACTGCGATGTTCGCGTTCGAGGTTGATTTCTTTCAAACACGCCCACAATGAAAAGCCTTCTAAAACAAGACTGAACAATAAAATACCAATCGCCATCAATGGGTTCTCGATCGGCTCTTCACTGTGAAAACGATGCCAGCCCTCATACACAGAAAACACACCCCCCATGCTGAACAGCAACAAGGCCACGATGAACGACCAAAAATACATTTCCTTGCCATAACCCATCGGATGATCGGCATCGGGCGCACGGGCGGCGCGTTTCATGCCCCACATCAACAACAGCTGATTGGAACAATCGGCAAAAGAGTGAATGGCCTCCGCCAGCATCGCACCCGAGTGGGTGAACAAAGCGGCGAAGAGTTTGACACTGGCAATGGCCACATTGGCAATCAGTGAAAAGACAATGGACTTCAAAGAGTTGGCAGTGGACATAAACGGGCGTGTGTAATTAAAAAAATGGAAAAGAATCAAGCAGCATGGGTTCAATATGGCGCACGGTCTGGTCAGCTCATATGCAACCTGCGTCACAACTTCGCCACACCATTGGACACAACTTTAACACAGCCCAGCGCACGACAGAAATCAAACACCATACAATCTGCATTTCAAACGGCACTTCACCCTCTCACTATTTGATTGTGTGATTTGTATGACGGTGTGTGATGAGTCAAACCCACCCGCCACGCGTGGGTGCCGACGCGGGGGCATGGCGACTCTCCTTTCACGCACATCTGTCGCCAAAGCCCACGCATTTACGGTACAATTTCAAGCAATTCAATTGAATGTTTAATTTACACAGGTACACTATGGCACTCACCCTTGACGACGTACGCAAAGTCGCACGATTGGCGCAGCTTGAGCTGGACGCTTCAGAAGAAAACCAGACTTTGTCCCATTTGGGCAACATTTTCAACCTCATCGATCAAATGCAAGCCGTCGATACCACTGGTGTGGCCCCATTGATGCATCCGATTGCGATGATGACCGAAATCTCGCAACGCTTGCGCACCGATGCCGTCACAGAAACCAACAACCGCGAAGCCAACATGGCCAACGCGCCACAGGCCGCAGAAGGCTATTTCTTGGTGCCTAAAGTCATTGAGTGAACACAGCATGGCGGCATCACAGTGATGACTGCCCCAGACTCACCAAGCCGCAGCGCACAACACATGACCGCACCCCATCATTCCAGTACAAACACAGCATTCTCCTTTTAGGTACACCATGTTGCACACCCTGACCATCGCGCAAATGCGCACCGAACTCATCAACAAAACAGTATCTGCGACCGAAGTCGCTCAACACTTTTTGTCACGCATTGACACACACCGAGACCTCAATGCATTCATCACGGTTGATCCCAGCGTGACATTGGCGCAAGCCGCCGCCGCAGATGCGGCCCTGAGCAACGGCACCGCTGGCGTGCTCACAGGCATACCGCTCGCGCACAAAGACGTTTTCGTCACACGCGACTTCGCCACCACTGCGGGGTCAAAGATTCTGGCGCAATACAAAAGCCCTTTTGATGCCACAGCCGTTGCGCGTTTGGCTCAAGCGGGCGCCGTCTGTGTTGGCAAAGCGAACATGGACGAATTCGCCATGGGGTCATCCAACGAAAACTCATTTTATGGCGCGGTCAAAAACCCTTGGAATCCACTCACCGTCCCTGGCGGCTCATCGGGCGGTTCCGCCGCAGCCGTGGCGGCGGGTTTGTGTTTGGGGGCAACGGGCACAGACACCGGCGGCTCGATTCGCCAGCCCGCTTCATTCACAGGCATCACCGGCATCAAGCCAACCTATGGTCGCGTGTCCCGCTATGGCATGATTGCCTATGCATCGTCGCTGGATCAAGGCGGCCCCATGGCGCGCACGGCTGAAGATTGCGCACTCATGCTCAATGCCATGGCTGGTTTTGATGAAAAAGACTCGACCTCAATGGAGCGCGATGATGAAGATTTCACCCGCTTGCTGACTCAACCTTTTTCTGCCGATGCCACCGAATCGCAACCACTCAAAGGTTTAAAAATTGGTGTCCCCGCAGAATTTTATGGCGCTGGTCTGAATGAAGAAGTTAAAACCGCCACTTTGGCCGCCATCGATCACTATGTTCAGCTCGGTGCCACCGTGATTGAAGTGCATCTGCCTAAAACTGAATTGTCAATCCCAACCTACTACGTGATCGCACCTGCAGAAGCCTCAAGTAACCTGTCTCGTTTCGATGGCGTGCGCTACGGCCACCGTGCCGAAAACTACACCGACCTCGAAGACATGTACCGCAAAACCCGTGCCGAGGGTTTTGGTTGGGAAGTTCAACGCCGCATTTTGGTTGGCGCATACGTACTGTCACACGGCTACTATGATGCCTACTATTTGCAAGCGCAACGCCTGCGCCGCATGATTGCCCAAGACTATCAAAATGCATTGGCGCAATGCGATGTCATCATGGGGCCTGTTGCACCAACGACCGCGTGGGCGCTTGGCGAAAAATCCAGCGACCCCGTGCAAATGTACTTGGCCGACATTTACACCCTGTCGCTCAATTTGGCAGGTCTACCCGGCATGAGCGTGCCATGCGGTTTTGATGCCAACGGCTTACCGATTGGCCTGCAAATCATCGGCAATTATTTTGATGAAGCGCGTCTGCTGCAAGTGGCTCACACCTTCCAACAACACACCCACTGGCATCAACGCATGCCTGCGTTGGCACAATAAAGGTTTATTTGATGCGTTCACTCATGCCCCCCATCCTTCGCCTGCTCACCTTGCTGATGGTCACGGGTGCATTGTTCGCGTGCAGCACAAGCAATCGCTCAGCCTATCGATACGCCCCCCCTGTCACCCTCAATGGCCATTGCGAACAACGTGAAGTCGATGGTTACAGCGACAACATCCGGCTGATTGTGGACAGCAATGCGATCAAAGCATTGGATTGGACGGCAAAGCCAGACAGCCGATCATGTCACTTTGAACTCAAAAACTTCACCCAAGTGCCCAATCGCCAAGTGGCTGATTTGCAATCAAACACGGACAGAAACTGCCACATCTATGTGTGGCGAGACAACAACCACATCACGGTTGCCACAAACACCTGCGAAAACCTGTGTGCGGCCAATGATAAAATGTTGCCCGTGTTACTTAACCCGCTCACGGGTGGCTGCATGAGCAAAAGCAACTGAACCGTTCAACGCCATGCTTTTTATAGGATGCATATGATTTTAAAACCTTTTCGCCTTGCTGTGATGATGCTCAGCACGCTGACATTATTGGCATGCAACACGCCCAACTCAGCCACAACCACACTGCCCGAGTCGGTGATGCAGCAATTGCCTCAAAAGAATACAGGGCCTGTGAGCGTCAAAGGCAGCTGCCAACAGCGTGAAGTAGACGGTTATGGCGACAAGATCAAACTGGAAGTGGAAAAAAACGATGTTAAAGCACTGGATTGGACGGCTCAACCACGTGGCAGCGCATGCCGCTTTGAGCTGAAGAACTTCACCCAAACATCCAACCAACCGATTGCCGATTTGCAATCGAAAAAAGATAAAAAATGCCATGTGTACATTTGGCAAGACGACGACCACATCACCGTCGCCGTGTACGCTTGCAAAAAACTGTGCCGCTCCAATGACAAAATTTTACCTGTTTTGCTTGATCCCAAAACGGGCAACTGCCAACCCAAAAAGAGTGGCTGATTGAATTGTATTTGGTCATATTTGAATCACATTTAGTCACACTTGAGTCACATCAAGCACACCAACAACACACATCATTGTATTTATAACTGTATTTTTATTGTATCAAGAGGTTTTTAAATGAGCTGGGAAGTCATCATCGGGTTAGAAACCCACGCACAATTGTCCACCGTGTCGAAAATATTTTCAGGCGCTTCAACCACTTACGGTGCAGAACCCAATACCCAATCCTGCGCCGTTGATTTGGCCCTGCCGGGTGTTTTGCCCGTACTCAACAAAGCTGCGGTTGAAAAAGCAATTGCTTTTGGTTTGGCGATCGACGCTGAAGTCGCACCCATTTCTATTTTTGCCCGTAAAAACTACTTTTATCCCGATTTGCCCAAAGGCTATCAAATCAGTCAATTTGAGCTGCCCGTGGTCATCGGTGGCACATTGAGTTTCAATGTGGGCGAGAAAGACAAAGCCTACAAAAAAACCGTACAACTGACACGCGCTCACCTTGAAGAAGACGCGGGCAAATCCACCCACGAACTGTTTGACAAAGAAAGTGGCATCGACCTGAACCGCGCAGGCACGCCTTTGCTCGAAATCGTCACCGAACCCTGTATTTACAGCGCAAAAGAAGCGGTGGCTTACGCCAAAGCACTGCACAGCTTGGTGGTCTGGTTGGGCATGTGCGATGGCAACATGCAAGAAGGTTCTTTCCGCTGCGATGCCAACGTTTCAGTGCGCCCAGTGGGTCAAAAAGAGCTCGGCACACGCCGAGAAATCAAGAACCTGAACAGCTTCAAATTCCTCGAAGATGCAATCAATTACGAAATCAACGAACAAATTCGCATCATTGAAGACGGTGGCCGCATCCAACAAGCCACCGTGTTATTTGACCCCAACAGCGGCGTGACCCGCGTCATGCGCACCAAAGAAGATGCGCACGATTACCGTTATTTCCCCGACCCCGATCTCGCCCCCCTGGTCATTTCCGACGCCTGGCGGGAGCGCGTGCGCGAAGCCATGCCAGAGCTGCCGGCGGCATTACAATCTCGCTTCGTGAGCGAATATGCCCTCTCCGAATACGACGCAGAGCAAGTCTCGGCCTCAAAAGCCCATGCCGAATACTTTGAAACCGCCGTCAAAGCCATGGCCAAACCCGATGCCAAAATGGTCGCCAACTGGATGATGAGCGATTTGGCCGCCACGTTGAACAAAGAAGAAACGGAATTAAGCAACAGCCCCGTTTCCGCCCTGCGCTTGGCACAATTGATCGCAAAAATTCAAGATGGCACTTTGTCCAACAAACTGGCCAAAGAAGTATTCGCCGCAGTCTGGGCTGGTGAACACCAAGCACAAGGCGATGCCCAAATCGATGCGATCATTGATGCACGCGGTTTGAAGCAAGTGTCGGATGTCGGCGCCATTGAAGCCATCATCCAAGAGGTCATGGACAAAAACACGCAGATCGTCGAAGAATACCGTGCGGGCAAAGAGAAAGGCTTCGGATTCCTCGTGGGTCAAATCATGAAAGCCTCCAAAGGCAAAGCCAATCCAGCACAAGTGAATGAATTGTTATTGGCGAAACTAAAGTCTGCATGAATTCGCGAGCACTATATTGCTGACACTGAGTTGTAAGCAAAAAAAGCCAGCCTAACTCGGCCGTTAAACTTAATCAATATGGAAAAATTTGTTATGGTCACGAAGAAAGTATTTTTTATAGCTGCATTAATCTCGTCAATGACAGCATATGCAGACCCCATTAAAATGGCGCACGACGCTGGCTTTACGGGTTGTGATGACTTGATAAATGAAAAATTAAAACGCTATACCCATAGTGGAAATGGTCATATAAATATTGAATACGATTCCGTGAAAATGAAAAATAAAGCAATTTCATTTTTAGCAACATATGGTGAAAGCGGTGATACAGTACTACAGAAAATAACATTTATACATTCTGATGGTGCCTGTACAGCTTACGAACTCGGACAAATAAGCACACCAAAAAGTTGCATTCAAGAGAAGGAAGAAGGCTTAGTATGGAAATATGTTACAACACAAGGTGATAACGTATGGACAGAAAATGCTGGCGGAGTAATAGCTATTTTTAAAACTGCTCCGAGTAATGGCTGTATAGTTACATATAATAATAGCTCTCAGCAATAAAATGCAAGATAAAAGCCAAGGCATAATCTTGGTTTTTTGACAACGGAGCTGCTATATTTTTGCCATCACTCCTCCCCATGGTTCAATACAACTAGGCCCTGTATCACCCCTTCAATGTCCAAAGCCTCCACTTCCTTTAAAACAGAGCCTACTTTCGGGAATCCCGATATAGCTCGAGCTTCTTCAGCATCGCAGCCCAACACCATGCCCACACCCAACGCCCTTTTCATCCTCGGCCCCACAGCTTCTGGCAAAACAGCGGCGGCATTGGCTTTGGCACGCGATGTACCCATTGAAATCATCAGCATTGATTCGGCCTTGGTCTTTAAAGGCATGGACATCGGCACCGCCAAACCATCCGCCGCAGAGTTGGCGGTGGCACCACATCATTTGATTGACATCATTGAACCCACCGCAGCATATTCGGCAGCACAATTCGCCGAAGATGCCACACGTTTGATTGCAGAGATCGACGCCCGCGGTCGCATTCCCGTACTGGTGGGCGGCACGATGCTGTATGTCAAATCACTGCTTGAACCTTTGTCCAAACTGCCTCAAGGCGATGCGGCATTCAGGGCACACATCGATCAGCGTGCGTCACAGATTGGCTGGCCTGCGCTGCACGAAGAACTGGCACGCATTGATGCCACCACCGCAGCAAGGCTGTTCCCAAACGATGCGCAGCGCATTTCACGGGCTTTGGAAATTTTTCACCTCTCTGGACGCCCCATGTCGCAATTGATTGCAGAGCAAAACCATGCACCGCCTGAGCTGCCTTTTATCCCCCATCTGACCGCTCTCATTCCCGAACCTCGCGCCATTTTGCATGAGCGCATCAACGCACGTTTCATCAACATGTTGGCGGATGGTTTTTTAGATGAAATGCACACCCTGCGCGCGCGCGGTGATTTGGATGCCAGCATGACCGCGATGCGGTGTGTTGGCTACCGCCAAGCATGGGATCATTTGGATGGCCTGTGCAGCTACGATGAGTTTGTGGAAAAAGGCCAAGCAGCGACACGGCAGCTGGCCAAACGACAATTGACCTGGTTGCGCTCATCCGCAAATCTGCATGTTTTCAACGAAAGCCCATCGCTGATTGACTTTTTAGAACATGTGGTGAAATAACACGTGGTGACTCCGGCGGGGAAACCAACAAATTAAAGCCCCCACTGCATTTTTATTGAGGTGAAGTGCCTTCGATGGGCTCAGCATCCACCCAAATTGCGCCTGTCTTGCATTTTTTTGCCAATACGTCGAGCACTTTAAGGTGTTCTGCCGCATCATCGCCGCTGACCACGATCAAGGGCAGCTCCAGTTGACGGACATCGATTTTTTTACTGTTCCGCCCATTACTGGATGGGTCACTGGCAAATGCCATGCTCAAAGTCTCTTGCCCACGGGTCATTGCCAAATACACTTCAGCCAAAATTTCCGCATCCAACAAAGCACCATGCAATACACGATGGGCATTGGACACGCCCAATCGGTCACATAAAGCGTCCAAGTTATTGCGCTTACCCGGGAACATCTGTTTGGCCATCGCCAAAGTATCCTCCACCGTGCAACAGGTGTCGATTTTGTCCATGCCCAACAGCGCCAACTCGGCATTGATGAATTTGGTATCAAAGGACGCATTGTGAATCAACACCGTCGCCCCACGCACAAACTCAATCAAATCTGCGGCAACCGTTTTAAACAAGGGTTTGTCACTCAAAAACTCAGTGGTCAAGCCATGCACATTCAATGCGCCCTCATCCGAGTCCCGCTGTGGGTTGACGTAGTGGTGAAAATGCCGTCCCGTCAATTGGCGGTTGATCATTTCGACACAGCCGATTTCAACCAGTTTATGACCCTGATTGGGATCGAGGCCTGTGGTTTCGGTGTCAAGGATGACGTGGCGCATGGTTTTTCTTTCAAAATATTGTTAAACGCGCAGTAAAGTTTCACTTTGCGTTGTTTTAAAAAGTTTGTTTAAAAAGAGAGACTTTGAGCGGGAAACCCGCATAAAACCCCAAGCAAACTCAAGCAACTTAAGCAACTCAAGTAAACTCAAGTAAACATCTCAACCAATCAAATGGATGATTGACGGTTTTTACCATGAAGCCACACGCAAATGCGGCAAGTACCGATAAAAAATACGCGCTGCGGTTGATTCAGTGACGCCGTTCGCTTTACTTTGGGTTTTAACCTTGGTTTTCAGATTGAGCACGCACCTGCTCCACCCCACGATTCGCCAATTCATCCGCGCGCTCATTGTCTACATGACCCGCATGGCCTTTGACCCAATGCCAGCTGAGCTCATGCGCACCCAGCATGCTGTCCAACTCACGCCATAGGTCATCGTTTTTGACGGGTTTTTTATCAGCGGTTTTCCAACCGCGCGCCTTCCAATTGACCAGCCATTCAGTGACGCCTTTTTGCACATACACCGAGTCGGTGTAAACCTCAATCTGGCAGCGGGTCTTCACTGATTTCAAGCCTTCGATGACGGCGAGCAGCTCCATGCGGTTGTTCGTGGTGTGCGCTTCCCCTCCGAACAGCTCTTTTTCATGAACCTTACCCTGTGCCGTGTGGCGCAGCAGTGTGCCCCACCCCCCCACGCCTGGATTGCCTTTGCAAGCCCCATCGGTGTACATTTCAATTCGTTTGAGTGCGCGTGCTGTAGTGTTCATTCGTATTTATTCGTGTTCATTCATGTGCGGTCTGTTTGGTTTCTGGCTTTGGGTAAAAAATGGCTTGTTGTATCGCAGTGGCATTTAAGCGCGCATTTAAACGATGGCGCAATGCGGGCTGCACCACCCACCGTGCATTGGCTTTTTTCTCATTGATTAAACCCACCAAGGTCGGCGAGTATACACGTTTAACCGCCATCATGGCATAAACCGCTCCCGCCATGCCCCACCAGCGATCCCCTGCGTCTTCGAGCCAACGGCTGCGCGCGAGGCGATTTTCAGTGCTGACACACGGTGCGTAACAACCAAATTTGCCTTGCATGACATCGCAATTGAGCAATTGCAACCAATCCTTTAAGCGGCGCACATGCAAGGCTTGATGACGATAGGCCCACCATGGCTTGCCACGCCAACGGTACCACATCGCTTCCGCCCCCCATAAACTGAAAGGGTTAAAGCCCAGAATGATCATGCGCCCCTCTGGACGCAACACCCGATAGGCTTCGCGCAACACCGCGTGTGGATCTGGATGGTCATCCAAGGTGTGCGGTAAAACCAACACATCCATGCTGTCTGAAGCAAAGGGCAACACGGTGAAATCACCCACTTCAACTGGTTTAATCACCGCGCCGTCGCCATGCTCAAAACGGGACTCGCCCACCTCCACCGCCCAACGCTCGGCACAACGGTTATGGGTCAAGGCCTGAATGCGTGCCGTGTGCCCCAGTTGAGCCGCATAAAAACCAAAGGCATCGGCCACCCAAGCATTGAGCAATTGGCTTTCCCATGCCGTCACATACCTCCCAGCGGCACTTTCCCAGTTCATTTGAGACTTCATTCCTGCCCTCTGTTTATCTTATATTGCAAAAACCACACAAACATCACGCATCGTCAATGGACATGGCTGCCTTCACGATGCTTGACTGAGTCCTTCAACGGCAGGCCATGCCTCTCATAGGCCACCGCACACATCCCGTGGCCATCGCCCAGTTGCTTATTCATGCACATGCTTGCAATTTTTCACACCCAAAACTTCAGATGTTTCCATTTGAATCCGCTTGCGCCATGAATGCATACGCACTACATATTTTCACCAGAAACATAGTGCAAACTTTAATGAAGTGCCCTGTCAAAGAATCGCGCCATGTCCTACACTTTACATCTTTTGCCTTGCAGAACAGACAATTACATTTGGCTGATTCACAATGCACGCCATGTCTGGGTGATTGACCCATCATTGGCTGCGCCTGTGTTGGATTATATCTCGCAACACGATTTGATACTCGCCGACATCTTGATTACACACCACCACCACCACGACCATGTGGAAGGGATTGCAGAGTTGCAGCCCCATTTAGCAGGTCGTGTGATTGGCAGCTCACAAAGAATTCCGACCTTAACTGAAAACCTCACAGCACCGACGGAGCTGATGTTGAGTTTTTCAGACCTGCGCGTGCAAATGCTGGCAACACATGGGCACACTTACGATCATGTCAGTTATTTTTTGCCCGATGCATTCGAGCATCCCGTATTGTTTTGTGGTGACACCATTTTTTCTGCGGGTTGTGGCCGAATTTTTGACGGTGACAATGCACAGTATGTCGAGACCTACACGCGTTTAATGCAATTGCCCGAAGACACCTTGATTGCTTGCGCACACGAATACACTGAAGCCAATTTGAAATACGCATTGGCGATAGATTCCTCGCACGCGTGCACGCTGGCATACAATAATGAGGTAAAATATGCGCGAGCGCGTGGAGAGCCGAGTCTACCCAGCACCCTTGCACGCGAAAAATCAATCAACCCGTACATGCGCTGCCTCACCATGGAGGCCGCATGGGTTGATGCTTTAACCGAATTTGCCTTGCGTCGCGGCGAAGTGGATGTGTGCATCCGTTCGCCGCTTGACGCTTTTACGCTGTGCCGTAAACTGAAAAATCAGTTTTGAAATGGCTTCAGCCCAGCCCGCTGCATCCCCATGTGCAGACACAGGATTTTAATATGTTCAAAAAGATGTTAAGTGCTTTCAACCTCGTACCGCGCGACCTGCGCACTTTGAGTGTGTGCGCAACGGCTTTGCTGATGGCCGCGTGCGCCAGCAACAACGACTACACCAGCGACAGCAGCCACAGCCCAAGCAACATGCGCAAAGACTCGACATACAACAGCTCGCGCAGCCACTCAAAAGATGTGTGGCAACGGGTGCGCGACAATTTCGGCATGCCCGATTTGGTCAACGATGAAGTGTTCAGGAAAGAAGAGTACTATGCCACCCGCGCCGACTACGTGGGCCGCATGGCATCGCGCTCAGGTGACTTTTTACCGTTGATCATGAACGAAGTTGAAAAACGCCGCATGCCCAGTGAAATCGCCCTGCTGCCATTTGTCGAGTCGGCCTTTGTGACCACCGCCAGCTCGCCGGTTAAAGCATCTGGTTTATGGCAGTTCATGCCAGCAACAGGGCGCGACTTTTCATTGGAGCAAAACCGTTTTGCCGATCAACGCAATGACGTGGTGGCCTCGACCGATGCCGCATTGACCTTTTTACAACGCTTGCATGATCAATTTGGCGACTGGCACCTTGCGCTCGCAGCCTACAACTGGGGCCCTGGCAATGTCACCAAAGCCGTCAGCCGCGCTCAGGCCGCTGGCTTGGCTGGTACTTACGAAGACATCCGCATGCCTGCAGAAACCAAGCAGTATGTGCCTAAATTACAAGCGATTAAAAACATCGTTTCCAACCCAGAACGCTTTGGCATCAGCTTGCCTGATGTGGCCACCGACTCACGCCACGAAGTGGTTTCCATTACACGCGACATCGATTTAACCAAAGCCGCAGAGCTCTCAGGCTTGGATTTGGAAAGCTTTAAACGCATCAACCCCGCATTCAAAAAACCCGTCATCGCCGCCGCCTTGGGCAGTCGCATTTTGGTGCCTGCCAACCGTGCAGAAGCCGTGCGCAATGCGCTCAGTGACCGCTCCAGCACACTGGCCACGTTGACCACTTACTCAACCTACAACACCGAAGCCTTGGTTGACATCGCAGCACAATTCAACACAACCGAAGACAATTTGCGTTACCTGAACAGCATCCCGTCCTATCACTCTTACGTCAAAGCAGGTTCAAGCCTGCTGGTGCCGCGCACGTCAAACAAAACCAGCCAAGACATCCCTTACCAAGCCCTCAGCGCAGGCCTGACCACAACCACAGGCGGCATCGGGTTTGGCACAAACTACACCGTTGAGCAGCCCATTTTGGCTTTAAATTCGGATGACAGCACCCGCCAAGAACGCAGCGGCATTGCCAGCGCAGCGGCTTTATTTGCCAGCACATCGCCAGCCAACGCAGGCCCTGGTTTATCGTTCTCAAACAGCAGTGATGATTTGGCACAATTGATTAAAAACAACCCCAACAGCTTGCACGACCCTGTTGCGGCATCGGGCGCACTGATTGTCAACGCGACCCCGCGCAAAGTGGCGGCGCCAGTCAACCTGACTCAGACAGCCAACTCAAACAATGCGCCAGAAACAGAGTCAAATTTATTCAACGCCTTGGCCGCCAGCTCAAACGCTCCTGAGGCACCCACAACAGTGCCAGCAGCCCCTTTAATCTTTGCGCCACAACCCACTGCCGTCGCCACCAACATCAACACCACCCCAGACATCACCAGCACACCCAAAGCTGTGAATGTACCGCTGAGCAGCCTCAATGCGGCGGCCTCAACGACAGCACCGATTGCAGCGACGGCACAGATTGAACCCATTGCCCCCATTCTGGTGAACACACCTCCTGCGCTCACGGTCGCAGCAACCCCAGTCAATGACAGCCTCACGCCATTCAGTCCCGACGCTTTTAAAGCCATTGAGAACGAAAACACCCTTGCCGAAAACAACATTGAGCCAGAAAAGCCTGTGGTTAAAGTTGCCACAACACCCGTCCTTCGAAAAGTCAGCATAGCCGACATCAAACCCGTGGCAAAACCATTGGTCGCTGCACACACCAATCAAACCACGGGCCAAATCGTTAAAGTCAACTACACACCACCCGCTGCGCCCAAAGTGATCAACGCCCCTGCAAAATCAATGACGAAACCGATGCCCGCAACCAAAGAAAAGGCTCCCATCGCCAAAGCAAGCCCAGCATCGAAAGAAAAAAACAACGCAACGGTCAGCAAACCCCCCGTTAAAGTGACCGCTAAAGCCCCTCAAACAAGCGCAAAAGAAACCATCAAGGCCAACGCCCCTGCCAACACCCCGCCAAACAAAGGCAAGGGTAAAGTCACCGCAACCGTTGTGGCCAATAAACCCGTTGAAAAACCAAGCAAACAAGCAAACAACACCGCTCAAAAAACAAGTGTAAAAAACGACAAAACACCACCAGCCCCCAAACCACAAGCAAACAATATGAAACCTGCAATTGCTGAGAAAAAGGTGCTGGATAAATCAAAAACTGCGGATAAAACCATCGCAACCGCGACAGATAAAAAAGCAAAGCCCATCAAAAAGAACTGAGCACGCACAGAGCATCGCCCGACAAGCACCACCAAGCCAATGGTGGTGCTGAGGTAGTGTTGAACAAGAGGAAGCAGCACTACAGCAGCACTTATTGTGAAATGTGTGAAATGCGAAGTAAAACCCACTTTGCGTTTGTTGAAACATAACGATGTTTAAGCTGGAAATACACGCAAACCCACGCAAATCCATCAACCAAGTAAGCGGATGATTGACGGTTTTCACTATAAAACCGAACGACCATCCACTAAAAAAAGCGGCTGAAACATGTTGCCTCACGTACAATAGCACCCACAGCACGATGGCTGATTTTCGGCAAAAGCAACATTGGTATGGCCTATCGCCAAGCAAACCCTGCTTCGTGATGGTTGGGATTTAAAGATTTTGAATGGGGAGCCCCACACAACATGAATGAAACCCAAGAAACCCGTAAACAAAATATTAGATGATTTACGAGTTTCGCTATAGACAACACGCACATTAACAACACGCACCATTCGGAGACCTCTCATGGCATTTTTAGCAGGCAAACGCATCCTCATCACAGGTTTATTGTCCAATCGTTCCATCGCCTACGGCATCGCTCAAGCCTGCCACCGCGAAGGCGCAGAACTCGCATTCACCTATGTTGGCGAGCGCTTCAAAGACCGCATCACCCAATTCGCCAAAGAGTTCAATTCAGAACTCGTGTTCGATTGCGACGTCGGCAGCGATGAACAAATCAACGCCGTGTTTGCGGATCTGAGCCAATCATGGGATAAGCTGGATGGACTCGTGCACGCGATTGGCTTTGCCCCGCGTGAAGCGATCGCAGGGGATTTCTTGGACGGCTTGTCACGCGAAGGCTTCAAAATCGCACACGACATTTCAGCGTACAGCTTTCCTGCACTGGCCAAAGCATCATTGCCGATGCTGTCTGACCGTGCCGCAATGATCACCCTGACCTACCTCGGCTCAGACAAAGTCGTGCCCAACTACAACACCATGGGCTTGGCCAAAGCTTCACTCGAAGCGTCTGTGCGCTACCTCGCCGACAGCCTCGGCCCACGTGGTGTGCGCGTGAACGGCGTATCAGCGGGTCCGATCAAAACCTTGGCCGCATCAGGCATCAAAGGCTTTGGTAAAATTTTGAACTTCGTTGAACAAAATGCCCCGCTGCGCCGCAACGTCACCATTGAAGACGTGGGCAACGCCTCTGCATTTTTATTGTCAGACTTGGCAGGCGGCATCACAGGTGAAATCACCTACGTGGATTGCGGCTTCCGTCAAGTCATCGGCGGCATGGGATTTAATGAGGCTGAATGATCCACAGTCCTTTCAAAAAAAGCGCAATGACATGAATCATTGCGCTTTTTTATATCTTTTATTGTGAACGCCTCCGCAAACCTCAGCGACCATCAAATAATGTTAGTGAGACCGAACGACGACAAATGAGCACCAATGTTCGTGCATACTCAACACATCCACTCAATCCACTCAATGAACGGCAGGGATTTCAACCCATTCTGCATGTTTTGGCATTTTTTTAAAGATGCCTTTTGATGTTTCATTACCCCAGCATCTCCAGCTCTTCCTGCAAACCCAACCATTCTTCCTCAATCGGCGCCATCTGCTCAGTCAGCTCCGCACTGCGTGCGATCGCAGCGGCCAAGTCATCCTGTTTATCACCCGCATAAGCCTCCTCTGAAGCCATCCAGCCTTGCAGTTGATCCAGTTCACTTTGCATGGCCGCCAATTGTTTTTCCAATTTACTGATCGACTGTTTGAGCTTTTTCTGTTCAAACTCAATCGTTGCCTTGCTTTTACCTGCATGTTTATCCGCAACAACAGGCGCGACCTCCACATGCTTTTTCGCCGTTTCAGTCTTTGGCGCGTGATTGGCTTGCTTATGCAGCTGCCAACTTTTCGCACACCAGTTGCGATAGTCGTCCAGATCACCGTCAAATTCACGCACCGTGCGATCGGCCACCAACCAAAATTGATCAACACAATTCGCCAACAAGCTGCGGTCATGCGACACCACAATCAATGCCCCGTCAAACTGCTGCAAAGCCATCACCAGTGCGTGACGCATGTCCAAATCCAAGTGATTGGTCGGCTCATCAAGCAACAGCAAATGCGGCTTTTGCCAAATCAGCAACGCCAATGCCAAACGCGCTTTTTCACCACCTGAGAAATTGATGATGGATTCGTTCACACGATCGCCCGCGAAATTAAAACCACCGAGGTAATTGCGTAGCTTTTGATAATTTTCATTTGGCGCCAGACGAATCATGTGCCACAGCGGTGACTCATTTTCACGCAAGGTATCCAAATGCTGCTGTGAAAAATAACCGATGCGCAAGTTCGGCGCATTGACGATTTCACCACGCAAAGGGATCAATTCGCCCGCCAACGCTTTAATCAGTGTTGATTTACCCGCACCATTCATGCCCAACAAACCAATGCGGTCTTGGCTCTGAATCGTGAATGCGATGTTTTCCAGCAACGCCGTATCACCGTAGCCCAAATCCAATTTGTCCGCTTGAATCTGTGGGTTCGGCAAATCGGCCAACGGCGCAAATTCAAAGCTAAACGGTGAATCCAAATGCGCAGGTGCAACCAACTCCAAACGATCCAACGCCTTGATGCGGCTCTGCGCTTGACGCGCCTTGGTCGCCTGCGCGCGGAAGCGGTCGATGTATTTGTGTAAATGCGCCACATGCCGCTGTTGCTGTTCATACAACGCATTTTGTTGCATCAAACGCTCAGCGCGTGTGCGCTCATACGTCGAATAATTGCCTTTGTACGCCGTCAATGTCTGTTGGGCGGCCTCAATGATGTGCGAACATAACGCATCCAAAAAATCGCGGTCATGCGAAATGATGATTTTCGTCGCAGGATGGGTCTTCAAATAATTTTCCAGCCACAACACCGTATCCAAATCCAAGTGATTGGTCGGCTCATCGAGCAACAACAAATCCGAGCGGCACATCAAAGCGCGCGCCAAATTCAACCGCATCCGCCAACCGCCCGAAAATGAGGTCACCGCATTGCCCTGCACATTCTGCGCAAAACCCAGTCCATTGAGCAACTGCGCGGCTCGCGATGGCGCGGTGTACGCATCAATCACCGCCATGTCCGCATACACCGTCCCCATCATCTCACCATCGTCATCGGCAATGGCCTGCTCCAACTGTGCATTCAACGCCGCCAAAGCCTCATCCCCCGCCAGCACATAATCCAACGCCGACTCATCCGTATCGGGCATTTCCTGCGCCACATGCGCAATCGTCCAATTGTTCGGGATGTACACGTCCCCCTCATCCGCCAACAATTCGCCGCGCAACAAAGCAAACAAACTCGACTTCCCCGTCCCATTGCGCCCCACCAACCCCACGGACTGCCCCGTATCGATGCGCGCATTGGCTTTTTGAAGCAACACATTATTGCCGCGTTGGAGACGAAGGTTGGTGAGGGTGATCATGTTTAGAATGCAGTAAAAAATAAAGCCCGGCAAAAGCGGGGCTTTGGGTCAAATTGAAACAGAATTATAGCAAGAACAGCACCAAATAACCAAAGGAAACGCGGATTAACGCCGAAGGTAAAGGCGGCCTGAGGGAGGACCGCAACAAAAATCATGAAAATGCCCAAGGCATGACCCTTGTTGCATGGATGCTCGCTATTTATTCAGCATGATGGTAAGCAACACATAACTTATTGCCATCAGGGTCTCGAAAGTACGCGCCGTAGTAATTGGCGTGGTACTCCGGCCGTAGACCTGGCTTACCCTCACACGTACCGCCGCACGCCAAAGCAAGCGCGTGAACTTGATCGACTTGCTGGCGAGAACTTGCCAAGAACGCAAACATCTGCCCGTTGCCTGAATGATGTGCTTGTTGGTTGAATGGTCGACCAACGAGAAATAATGGGCGTGGATCTGGCGTGGACTGCCAGCCAGCCCATGGTCGCTCATCGTCCAGAAAGCGAAACTGAATTCCAAGCGCCCCCAGCACAGGCTTGTAGAAAGCCATGGCTCGCGAAAAATCACTGACGCCGACCATGATGTGTGAGAGCACTTGACACCTCCTTTGACTTTTCTAACGTTTGACATGAGAGGCGGCGCAAGGGCGAAGTCCCTTGTGATCTCCTCTCAATGGAAGGTTAGGCGGCACTATATGCATGCTTTCTCTCTGCTTCAGAGAGAACCGCCACTTGAACCGTTGGTTCGCCTGCAGGAGACGCGAAGAACGGCGTTTGCTTGTATGTGCCATCGACTCCGCTGAGCATCACCCTCGGCATAAAGCCCATGAGCGAAACAACTGTGCCGAAGACAAGGCTGGGAGGAGTCTCCTTGGCACTGCCCGTATTCACCCTCATATGGAGTCGAGGGAACGAACGTTCAAAAGCCTCGGGATCCGTCCTCAGGCATGAGCCAAGCAAACCCACGTAAGGGAGCTTCCAGTTCCGAGCCGTATTGGCAATGGGTGTACGACAGCAACTGGCGTACCACCGCAAAAGCCCTGCCTTTGAGAGCGACATGCAAGCGAGGTGTTGCGTGCCTTCGTGGAACGTGACGTGCTTCGCCAAAGTGGCCACAAACTCAGCACCACCTTGCGAGTCGTGCGTAAAGTGCGTACTGCCAAGATGATTGGAGTAGGCTCGACAGTCTTTGCAGTAGCACATTCCACGTAGTGCTCGATGGGGCTCGCTAACGAGCCCGTGAAGAGCGCCGCACTGGCACTGAAAGTGATGGTTCATTGGCAATTCTCCTGTGATGCCTAACAACAGCATTTAGTGTTTACACGTTTTGTTTTTAGCAACGGATGTTACGTACTGCGCAAAAATCAAGCACGGTCTAAACAACGCCAAAATCACGTTTGACATTGTAAATCTTTACATTACCAGCCTTTAATCACCGTCATTCCCGCACAGGCGGGAATCCAGTGGGGCGCGAAGCGCACCTTCAAATTAAAACAGGCCTTCACGACAAACACATGCTGTGCATTGGCATGGATTCCCGCCTGCGCAGGAATGACGGAGTGAAATACAAGACATACTTTTTACTAAAAAAGATAAAAAAGAGGTTTTTATACGCTCTTGCCAACATCCGTTAACAATGTGATTACCCATAACCGTGCACAGGCTTCATGGATACCCTCCCCAAGCACTGCACTGCAACAATCACACATCAGAGCTTTAAGAACCGAATTGACGGTGCGATGAACCGCATGCATCCGCTTGAGCCGAAGACATGACTCAATCCGTCCGATGCACCACACCAACCCACACTTCAACGTCTCCCATGCCCGTTTGCGGGTCAAAGCGCTCGTCATATCGCTCAAAATCAGGGGTGTGGGCGGATTCATAACTGCTGTGCAACAGCCAATCGTAAATTTTTTGCCATGTCTCCCGAATGTTTGCAATCGCACCCGAATGGACGAACACGGCGTAACGCGCAGGCTGAATGCGCACACGTCCTGTCTCTGCAGGCAAGCCGTCGAATGATGAAACTTCTACGCCAGTCATGTATTCAAAACTGCTGGCATCATGCCCACACATCACCCCATAGGTGGTTTTTTGCGTTTGTGCAGGCAAGGGGAGCTGCTGAACAAATGTTCGCCATTGCACTGGAATGCTGGTAACAGCCTCATTGTAGTTGTGATGGTGGCGCAGCCCAGCAAGAAGCATGGAATGGCCGTGTTCGTAGCGGTTGGGTTGAAAGGTGTTCATGGCTTTTCCTTTTGATCACAGTTGAAAGGCGACGGGTGACTGCACAAGGGAGGAAGCCCCTGCGCGGCCACACAGCCCATGGTGCAAGACCGCGTGATACCACCATTGATGCCATGTTGCGATGATTTTTTGCGCTCATTTGAATGAATCGCATTGCAAAAGCTCAAAGCAAAAGTTCAAAATGGCCTCGTCGCTCACATGGGTGCATGCACAATTCATTTTGGCACAGTTTGCCCATCGAGCAAACGGGTTTTAAGCGTGCTTGATCAAAAAAACAGGCATCCAAAAACAAGCATCCAAAGCCATCACAATGAGTATTTCACGTTTTTTTATTTCACATACAGTGGCTGAGCACAGGGCCAATCCACCGCACAAGTTTATTTCCTTATATAACTTATTGATAAACATACAAATAAAAATTATTTCCATGTTTAAGTGAGATCCATGAATATTCTTTATAATGCAAAATCAATGTGCTGACACATAACTTACATTCTTTAAATCAACCTGCACATGACACCACTCTTTTGGAGACACACATGAAACTATTTGCACGACTCGTATTACCTTTATCCCTTTTAGCAGCGCTCACAGCATGCGGTGAAAAAAAGCCAGAAGCCGCAGCCAAACCAGCAGATCAGGCGGCGGCACCTGCAGCGACCAACAGCGCCCCCAACCTTTTGGATGCATTGAAAGCCAAAAAAGTCATTCGCATTGGCACCGAAGGCACTTATGCGCCTTTCACTTTTCATGACCAAAAAAATGGCAATGTGTTGACGGGCTTTGACGTTGAAATTGCCAAAGAAGTCTTCAAGCGCGTGGGCATCGAAAAAGTTGAATTTGTTGAAGGCCCTTGGGACAGTTTGATTGCAGGCATTGATGCCGATCGTTACGATGCAGTGGTCAATGAAGTGGGCATCAACCCTGAACGCCAAGCGAAATACGATTTTTCTAAACCGTACATCGACTCACCAATGGTCGCCATCACCAAAGATGACAACACCAGCATCAAGTCTCTGGATGACCTGAAAGGTAAAAAAGCCGCACAAACTTTGACCAGTAACTTCGGCAAAACAGCCACGAAAATGGGTGCGGAGATCGTATCAGCAGACGGCTTTGCACAAACGGTTGACTTATTGCTTTCAGGTCGAGCCGATGTGACTTTGAATGACCGCTTGTCGTTCCTTGATTTCAAAAAGCAAAAACCTGATGCAAAAATCAAAATCGCGGCCACAGACAAAGAAACGGCCAGCTCAGGCATTCTGGTGAAAAAAGGCTCACCTGAGCTGCTCGCGGCGATCAACAAAGCCATTGATGACATCAAAGCCGATGGCACGTACGGTAAAATTTCAACTCAATTCTTTGGCATTGACGTGTCCAAGTAAGCCCTGACTTTACAGCGAAGTAGGCCTTGAATGGCTTGCTTTGACTGTAAAAATGGAGAGCTTATGTGCTTATAGTCAAAAACAGTGAAAATGCAAAGAACCGATGTTACACAAAGCGCATCAAAACCTCTTTTTATCTTTTTTAGTGAAAAGTATGTCTTGTATCACACGTCGTCATTCCCGCGCAGGCGGGAATCCATGCCAGTGCACCGCATGTGTTTGTCGTGAAGGCCTGTTTTGATTTCAAGCTGTGCTTCGCGCCCCACTGGATTCCCGCCTGCGCTGGAATGACGGTGGTTAAAGGTTTGTAGTGTAGAGGCTTACAATGTCAAACGCGATTTTTGCACTGTTGACAGTGTAGACATTGTTTGGGCTGTGTTTAATTTTTATGCTGAACGTAACATCCATCAATCATTGACTTGGGTTGATCGGGTCGCTTTGATGGTCGATTTACTTGGTTTCAATCAGGTTTTGCGTGACTTCCCGCTCAAAACCTCTGTTTTTGCAACAAGCGCACAGCAGTCTTTTACTTTGCGTTTAACTGTAAACGGTGCAATTGATGCACACTTGAGATTGTGCGTGGCGCACCTGCACACGGCATAAACACCTCAAAAAACCACCCCAACCACTGATTGATTCAGTGTCACAGCGATAACTAAAAAAATAAGGTTTCTATGGATGCTCGTCTCCTCGACATTTTGACCAGTTCGTTTATACCATTTGCCATCGCTGCATTGAAAGTCACCATTCCCTTGGCTTTGGTGTCGTTCATTTTGGGCTTGATTTTGGCTTTTTTCACCGCTTTGGCACGATTGTCTTCAAACAAACTGCTGCAAAGCATCGCCCAATTTTATGTGTGGATCATCCGAGGCACCCCCTTGCTGGTGCAATTGTTCATTATTTTTTACGGCCTGCCGTCCATCGGCATCACGCTCAATGCGTATGTCGCAGCAACCATTGCATTCTCAATGAGTGTGGGCGCCTATGGCTCCGAAACCATCCGTGCAGCCATTGAGTCCATTCCCAAAGAGCAATGGGAAGCGGGACAAACCTTGGGCATGACCTACGCGCAAATCCTCAAACGCATCATCCTGCCACAAGCGGCGCGGGTGTCCACGCCACCACTGTTCAACGCATTCATCGGTTTGGTCAAAGACACGTCATTGGCGGCCAGCGTCACTGTGGTGGAGTTGTTTCGCAAAGCCCAAGAAGTCGCGGGCGTGACATTTGAACCGCTGTGGTTGTATACCGAGGCCGCACTGATTTACCTGATCATTTGCACGGTGCTGTCATACTATCAGCGCAAAACCGAAATGTATTTCAACCGCTTTCACGCATAAAGGGCTGACCCATGATTCGCGTCACCAATTTAGTCAAAGCCTTTGATGGCAAAGAGATTCTGAAAAACGTCAATGTGACCTTTCCACAAGGCAGCACAACGGTCATCATCGGCCCGTCGGGCTCGGGCAAAACCACCCTGTTGCGTTGCCTGAACCTGTTGGAAACGCCTACATCGGGCAGCATTGCATTTGATGATACGGTTTACACGTTCACACCAGATGAACCACTGTCCACCGCCCAGGTGCTGAATCTGCGCCGAAAATCAGGCATGGTCTTTCAAAGTTTCAACTTATTTCCACACAAAACTGTCGAGCAAAACATCATCGAAGGTCCAGTCATCGTTAAAAAACAAGACAAAGCCAGTGCCCTTGCGCAAGCCCATGCCTTGCTCAAAAAAGTGGGCTTATCGGATCGCGCCCAACACTACCCGCATCAACTGTCTGGTGGGCAAAAACAACGCGTGGCCATTGCCCGCGCATTGGCGATGGAGCCTGAGGTGATTTTGTTTGACGAGCCCACATCGGCACTGGATCCTGAGCTGGAACAAGAGGTACTCAAAGTCATCCAATCCTTGGCCAACGAACACAACACCATGATCATCGTCACACACAACCTCGAATTCGCACGCAGCATCGCTGACTTCGTGATTTTCATTGAGGCGGGGCAGATTGTCGAAACAGGGAGTGCCACACAAGTGTTTGGGCAACCCCAGCAAAAACGAACACAAGAATTTTTAAGCCTATTTGGCAACAAGACTTACTAAATTTATTCAACACAATAAACACAACGGTTTTTATCAATTGGCCTCACCACACGCAAGGAAATGCCATGTCGGACACACATTACAAACTCAACACCAAATTGATTCACGCCGGCGTCGAACCCGATCCCAGCACAGGTGCGATCATGACACCGATCTACCAAACATCCACGTTTGTGCAAAGCGCACCAGGCGAGCACTTGGGTTACGAATACGCACGCTCACAGAATCCAACGCGCACGGCGTTGCAAAACGCCTTGGCCGCAGCAGAAAATGCCCAATTCGGCTTGAGCTTTAGCAGCGGCATGGCGGCCACAGACACGGTTCTGCGCCTGCTCAATCCAGGCGATGAAATCATCGTCAGCGATGACTTGTACGGCGGCACGTACCGCATTTTGACCAAAGTGTATGCCCGATTCGGCATCAAGGTCAATTTCGTCTCTATGGCACAAGCGGGTGACATCGAAGCCGCCATCAATGCCAACACCAAAATGGTGTGGGTCGAAACGCCAACCAACCCATTGATGAACATCGTCGACATCGAAGCCATCAGCACCATTGCCAAAAAACACGGTGTACTGACCGTCGTCGACAACACATTTGCCTCACCCTATTTGCAAAACCCATTGGACTGGGGCGCAGACATCGTTGTGCACTCAGCGACCAAATACCTTGGCGGACACAGTGATGCCGTCAATGGCGCGATTGTGCTCAACGATGCCGCCCTTGAAGAACAGCTGCGATTCATTCAAAACGGCTGCGGTGCTGTGCCGGGCCCACACGACTGCTGGCTGATTTTGCGCGGTTTAAAAACCCTGCACCTGCGCATGCAACGCCATTGTGAAAATGGCGAAAAAGTCGCTCATTTTTTACGCAATCACCCCAAAGTTGCTCAAGTGTTCTGGTGCGGCTTTGAAGATCACCCCAACCACGACATCGCCAAAAAACAAATGCGTGGTTTCGGCGGCATGATGTCCTTCATGCTCAAAGAAGACAGCATTGAAGCCGCCCATAGTGTCCTGAAAAAAACCAAACTATTTGCCCTCGCCGAATCCCTCGGCGGGGTCGAATCCCTGATCGGCCACCCCGCCAGCATGACCCACGCCGCCATTCCACGCGAGCAACGCATGGCCAACGGCTTGAGTGATTCATTGATCCGCTTGAGCGTCGGCGTAGAGGATGTGGAAGATTTGATTGCAGACTTAACGCAGGCCATCGGTTGAGCATAATGGTTTGATGGGTCTGGATCGATGATATGGGGCGTTGTTAAAATACAAGTCTGTGGTTTGTTTGCTTGGGTTTAAAGAAAGCATATTGTGCACTGGCTTTCCGCACACAACCTCACATTTAAATCCGTAACATTTAAACCCCATCACACATTGAGCTTATTCCAGAGTCCCCATGCAACAGAGCCCACAGACGTGAATCTGTGGGCTCTGTTGCATCCTTATTGCATCTTTCTGCACTCTGTTACACTTCAGTACTTCAGTCGATCTCAATTGAAACCCACATCATGGTGGTTGCTGCGACTCAAAAGGCTTGCAACTTGCGAAGATTGAACCATTAAACAATCATAGGCATCATCATTTAAACAAACTGTACAGGTTGTATGTGCTGACCAAAGTAATCAAAGTCCCCACCAAAATCAACAATGTTTTGGTTTGAAAATGGCGCGTCGCATAGGCTGCAAATGGAGCCGCAAACAAGCCACCAATGACCAGCCCCGCCACAATCGACCACACACTCGCATCCAGTAAAGTGAAAAATGCAGCCGCCACCGAAACAGTCAAGAAAAACTCTGCAAAATTAACAGAACCAATCGTCGTGCGCGGGTTGTGACCAGCCCCGACCAACGAGGTTGTGACCACAGGCCCCCAACCGCCGCCGCCCGTGGTGTCAACAAAGCCACCCAAAACAGCCAACGGAATGATTTTTTTCAAACGAATCTCATGTTGCACCGCGAAATGACGAAAAGCTTTGCTTAAAATATACAAACCCATGATGAACAAATAGGCGCTGATGTACGGCTTGAGCACTTTGCCATCAACATTGGTCAAAACATAGGTGCCGACCAAAGCCCCGATGATGCCAGGCACAACAAGACTCAGAAACAGTTTTTTGTTCACATTGCCCAATTTCAAATGTGACACGCCCGAGACGCCGGTGGTAAACACTTCGGCCAAATGCGTCGCGCCACTGGCCAATGCAGGCGGTGCACCCAATGCGAGTAAAAAGGTACTTGAGGTGATGCCATAGGCCATGCCCAATGCACCGTCAATTACTTGTGCAATCAGCCCCACCAACAGTGCGCTCCAAAACAAGGGGTTGTGCAATGCGCCGTTAATCAGCTCAACGCCACTCTGGCTGTGTGACCCAAAAAATAAACGGTAAAACAAATACGTGGTCAAAGCCACCAGGGTTGCAACCACCACATAGGCGGCCATTTTCAGAATGGGGTGCTCACTGGCATGCGTGACTTCATATTCAACAGGTGGAATGCCCAAAGCAGTGTGTGCGGGGTTGAGCGTGGTGTCTTCAAGGTCAAGGTGACGAATTTTCATGGGTTGTGTTGTCCTGTTTTCGATTTTAATTGGATATTGGATGAGCGTGTGCTGCGGTGGATGACCCTGAAGTCATATTCAAATCCGATATTTGATTTGTTTTATTCACTGAACACCGCTTGTGTTTTAATTGATTTAATCATCTCTTCATTCAGCTCTGGGTTGCACAGCTGCATAAAATGATAAGCAAAACCACGTAAAAAATGCCCTTGACGCACAGCGATGCGGGTCATGTTTTGCGGGAACAAATGACTGGCATCAAGCATGGTTAAGCCACTGTCCTTGTTGGCATCAAATGCGACGCTGGCAATGATGCCCACCCCCAGCCCCAATTCGACATAGGTTTTGATGACGTCCGAATCCAGTGCCGACAAAATGACGTTGGGCTTGCAACGTGCGGCTCTGAAACGCTCGTCAATCACACTGCGTCCTGTGAATCCTTCGTGATAGGTCATGATCGGGTGTTGCGCAATGGCTTCAAAGCTCAACGAGGGTTCACTCACCAAAGGGTGATCGTGTGGTACAACCACCGCATGCCGCCATGCATAAAACTTAAACGACAACACCTCATTCACATGCGCCAATGCTTCGGTGGCCACCCCAATGTCGGCTTCACCATCTTGCAACATTTGAGCGATTTCATGCGGGCTGCCTTGATGCAGCTTGAGGTGTACATTCGGGTAGGTTTTTTTGAACTCACGCACCACACGCGGCAAAGCATAGCGCGATTGTGTGTGCGTCGCAGCAATCACCAACTCACCTTCATCGCGATCAACGTAATGGCTGGCGAGGTTTTTGGCGTTGTGGGCATCCAACAAAATTCGTTCAGCGATCACCACAAGCTCACGCCCTGGCTCAGTCAAATCCACCAGTCGTTTGCCTTTACGTACAAACAACGTCACCCCCAGCTCGTCTTCCAAATCTTTGATGTGCTTGGATACACCTGATTGTGACGTGTACAGCGCACTGGCAACATCCGTCAAATTAAATTGATGGCGCACCGTTTCACGCAAAATACGCAGTTGTTGGAAATTCATTGTGTCCTCTCTGTTCTGCTCATGCCAAATGATTGGATGCATTGTAGAGAGGATTCAATATAAACAGAACAAATATAAAATGATTTAGTTATTCAAATTAATGCTAAAGCAAGCTTCTATAAGCCCAGACGTACATCAGCTTCATGTTTTGCCTGTGTGTTTTAGCAAGATTCAGGTGTGCAAGCGGTTCAATTCGTTCTAGAATAACCACACAATCAACAGGCAAAAAGGGAGGATTTTATGAGTCAGCACAACAATTTTGACCAGGTGGCCAATGCCATTGCCTTCATTCAGGCCAACCTCAACGCTCAACCGAGCCTGGATACCATTGCTGAACATGTGAATCTGAGCCCGCACCATTTTCAACGCATGTTCACCGAATGGGCGGGCACCAGTCCGAAGAAGTTTTTGCAATTTTTAAGCATCACCCATGCCAAAAAACTGCTCAAACAACCGCACACCTCGGTGCAAGATGCGGCTTTCGAAACAGGCTTATCAGGAGCCAGTCGTCTGCATGACCTGTTCATCCACATCGAAGGCATGACGCCTGGTGAATACAAAAATGGTGGCCAACACCTAACCATCCACTACAGCTTTGCCCATACGCTGTTTGGCACCCTCTTGATCGCCTCGACAGCCAAAGGCATCTGTCACATGGCTTTTTGCACAAATGAAGAAACCGCCCTCGCTGAGCTTAAACATGAATTCCCCCATGCACATTACCTCCTGATGTTTGATGAGTGTCAACAAAATGCCTTATTGATTTTCGACTACACATGGCATGAATTGCACCCCATCAAGTTGCACCTCAAAGGCACGGACTTTCAGCTCAAAGTCTGGGCCAGTTTGCTCAACATCCCTTTGGGCGAACTGACATCCTATGGTGAACTCGCCACCCGCATTGGCCAACCCAAAGCTGCGCGCGCCGTTGGCTCCGCCGTCGCCCAAAACCCCATCGCCTACCTGATCCCCTGTCATCGGGTCATTCAAGCCACAGGCACACTGGGCAATTACCGTTGGGATGCCTCACGCAAAGCCGCCATGATTGGCTGGGAACTGGCGCATGTGCAACACGTCGATGAATGATCATGGATTTGTTCAACGAAGCCTTTGATGCCACACTTAACCTGTTGCCCTACGACGGCCACGTGAATTATTTTGTTCACATCATGTCCGACGCACATGCAGACCATTATTTTGATGAGCTACATCGCAACATCGCTTGGCAACACGACCAAGCCCGCATTGCGGGCAAACGGATCACCACCGATCGAAAAGTGGCATGGTATGGCGACGCCGCATTTGCTTACACCTACTCGGGCACCACCAAGCATGCACAGCCTTGGATAGACACATTGTTGTCACTCAAACAGCACGTTGAGCGCATCACCCACACAAGCTTCAACTCGTGCTTGCTCAATCTCTACGCCAATGGACAACAGGGCATGGCGTGGCACAGCGACGATGAAACATCGCTCGGCCACAACCCCTGCATTGCCTCACTCAGCCTCGGTGCACAGCGCACATTTGCTTTCAAACACAAAACCACCGCCCAAACTGTCGCAGTAGAACTTGCGCATGGCAGCCTGTTGCTGATGAAAGGTGAAACGCAACACCACTGGCTGCATCGATTACCGCCTCGTGCAAATATACACCAAGCCCGCATCAATCTAACCTTTCGAACAATTATGAATCACCAATCCCCGTGATGCCCATCAAAAGATCACAATCAACGCTTTACTTTGACTTTCAAAGTGGCTTTGCCCAATTGATGCATGCCCGCCATGAATCCAATCATCGCAGGCGAAGCATTTTCAGGCACACCCAGCTTATCTACGTCCAAGGCATGCACGGTCAAAATGTAACGGTGAGCAGATGCGCCTTGAGGTGGGCATGGGCCACCGTAATGCGCTTCACCACCATCGTTGTGAGCCTCAATCGCTCCTGCGGGTAATACCGCCCCCTGTCCAACTCCTGCAGGCAAATCGGTCTCCTGAGCTTGAATATTGTACACCACCCAATGCCACCAACCGCTGCCCGTGGGGGCATCAGGGTCATACATCGTGAGCACAAAACTTTTTGTGCCTTTGGGGGCACCATGCCATGACAACTGCGGTGATTGATTCCCTCCTGTACAACCAAAACCGTTGAGCATGTGTTTTTGCGCCACAGGTTGACCTGGTACAAAATCAGCACTGGTTAATGTAAATGGTGTTTTGGCGTGCCCCTCCATCGACACAAGTGATGCGTATGCCACCAAAATGGCAATGCTTTGTTTTTTCATCATTTTTCTCCATGTAAGCACTTTTATAACAAAAGCGTACCCGATTGTAGTCAAACAAAAAACACATTGAAATGATGCACAATGCAATATATGATTGCACCATGCGCAAAAACGATGATCTCGCCGCATGGCGAATTTTCTTTCGGGTTATAGAGCTTGGCTCCATCAGCAAAGCAGCAGACGAAGCCAATGTAGAACCCTCCTCTATCAGCCGCCGCTTGAGCGCACTGGAGCATCGTGTTGGAGTGCAACTGCTTAATCGTTCATCCCGCTCCATAAAACTCACTGAGGCGGGGGCGCATGCCTATGACAAAATCCACCCATTGATTGATGAAATTGATCACGCCACCGATGCGCTCGTGCTTGAACCTTCTACATTATCAGGGCTGATTCGACTGGCCGCACCAGTATCATTGGGTGATCACGACATCTTGTTACAATGGCTTACCGATTTTCAAATCCTGCATCCAGACATCCAAATCGAACTGAAACTGTCCAACTCATTTGTTGATCTTTTAGAAGAAAACATTGATCTCGCCATTAGAGTCGGCTCATTAAAAGACGAACGTTTGATTGCCCGCCCATTGGGTGAGATGCATGCCATCATGTGCGCCAGCCCACACTATTTAGAGCAACACGGCACTCCTCAGCACCCATCGGAGCTATTGAACCACCGCCAAGTCATTTACACAGGGATGATGGCTCGCGGGAAAGTCACACTCACACGCGGTGAAGAACAATTCAGTCTAGTGCCACAGGGACACATGCGTATCAATCATTTAAACGCGATTCACCGTGCAGTACTGGCGGGTGCTGGCATTCATTTGATTGCCCCTTTGTGGCATTGTGTGGATGATTTACAAACAGGTCGTTTGATTCAGATCTTACCGGACTGGCACTTACCTAGCTCTTCAGTCCACTTGATGCGCTTGCCTCACCGTCACACGCCACAACGAGTTCAGGCACTCAGTGATTGGCTACATTCACATTGGACAGACAGCATCGCAATAGGATAAAAAAAGCTGTACATCACCCTCGGCAGTACATTCGCCATGTATTTTTTGCACCACAACAACATATTTTGATTTTTTCTCATTAAAAAGACTTGCGCGCTGCACAAACCTTGGCTATAATTTCGTTCTCACATATAGAGGCGTCGCCAAGCTGGTTAAGGCACTGGATTTTGATTCCAGCATGCGAAGGTTCGAATCCTTCCGCCTCTGCCAAATAAAATAAAAAAGTGTTTGTTAAGGGGCTTACCTGACAAACGCTTTTTTTTTATTCATGTGATGTGTCGCTGCAACCCATTCGATCACTTTCAAATGGACTTACTCAGCACACACGAGCCCAGCGCTCAGTTTTTCCAGTCCATTTGCACCATCGTGCAATGAACTCAACCCATCTTCTTTCATGCTCACCACTGGACGACACTCATGGCCACCAACGATTTAATGATTTTTACTGGCAACGCGAACCCAAAACTCGCCAAAGACGTTGCAGATTACTTGCGCTTACCTTTGGGTCAAGCCGATGTGGGTCGCTTCTCTGACGGTGAAATCGCGGTAGAAATCAATGAAAATGTTCGCGGTAAAGACGTGTTCATTTTGCAATCCACATGCGCGCCCACCAATGACTCGCTGATGGAAGTGCTGACCATGGTAGATGCACTCAAACGTGCATCAGCAGGTCGCATCACCGCAGCCATTCCTTATTTTGGTTATGCTCGCCAAGACCGCCGCACCCGCTCTGCCCGTGTGGCCATCACCGCCAAACTGGTGGCCAACATGCTGGTGGCCGCAGGTGTAAACCGCGTGATGACAATGGATCTGCATGCAGATCAAATCCAAGGCTTCTTTGATGTGCCTGTTGACAACATCTACGCTTCACCGCTGTTGCTGGATGATTTGTTCGCTAAAAAATTCGACGACATGGTGGTGGTTTCCCCTGACGTAGGCGGCGTGGCACGTGCGCGCGCATTTGCTAAAAAATTGGAATGCGATTTGGCCATCATCGACAAGCGCCGTCCCAAAGCAAATGTGTCTGAAGTCATGAACATCATTGGTGACATCGAAGGCCGCACATGCGTCTTGATGGACGACATGGTGGACACAGCTGGCACATTGTGCAAAGCGGCTGACGTGCTCAAAGCTCGCGGCGCAAAGCAGGTGCTCGCTTACTGCACGCACCCCGTTTTAAGCGGTCCAGCCATTGAACGCTTGACCGACTCCGTGCTGGATGAGTTGGTCGTGACCGACACCATTCCACTGTCTGCCGCGGCCATCGCCAGTGGCAAAATCCGCCAGCTCAGCTGTGCTAAATTATTGGGCGAAACGATCATTCGCATCGCCAAAGAAGAATCCGTCAGCTCTTTGTTCTCAGAATAAGAGCGACACACCAGTTTATGTGCAAAGTTGGCGGGACAACACCACCAATGCCGCACATGAAATGTCCACTTGGTCGCGAGTGTACATCCATTAACCTTTGGAGTTTTTTATGAAAATTATTGCCACTAGCCGTTCTTTGCATGGCACGGGTGCGAGCCGCCGTATGCGTAACAGCGGCGTGACGCCTGCAGTCGTCTACGGTGCAGCAGATGCTGCAACATCAATCGAAATCGAACACAACAGCCTGTTCCACGCTTTGCGTAAAGAAGGCGTGCGTTATTCGGTTTTGGATTTGGAAATCGACGGCACTGTTGAACAAGTATTGGTGCGTGACGTTCAAGTACACCCATTCAAACCAATGATTTTGCACGTTGACTTTCAACGCGTGAAAGCCGATGAGCCAATCACATTCAAAGTGCCTTTGAAATTCGTTGGCGGCGAAACATCACCTGCAGTTAAAGTCGGTGGTCAACGCATCAAAGCGGCCGTATTCAACGTGAAAATCACTTGCCTGCCAAAAGACTTACCAAACGCGGTCGAAGTTGACGTGTCAAAACTCGAACCAAGCCAAGCGTTCAAAGCCAGCCAATTGGCATTGCCAGCTGGCGTGACTTTGGTTTTGGGCAAACAAAAAGACATCACTTTGGCAGCTGCGGGTAAATAATTCCCAGCCACTCAAGTGTACAATGAAGCCCGCAGACATTTTGTTTGCGGGCTTTTTTACCAGCAATGCTTAAAAAATCACATGCACAGGATCACCCCACGGGTGAACAAACTGAATTCACTATGAGCACTCAAACCAAACTGATCGTCGGCCTAGGCAACCCGGGCTCAGAATATGACAACACACGACACAATGCAGGCTGGTGGCTACTGGATCGGCTGTCCCAACAACTCAATGTGACGCTGTCTCCTGAGTCAAAGTTTCATGGCCTCACCGCTCGAGCACGCATTCATGGTGGCGACGTGTGGCTGCTGCAACCCATGCAATACATGAATCGCTCTGGCGCAGCCATCGCAACCTTGGCCCATTTTTATAAAATCCTGCCGGAAAACATCATCGTGCTGCACGACGAGCTCGATTTACCCATTGGCTCTGCAAAAATGAAACTTGGCGGCTCCAGCGGTGGTCACAATGGGCTAAAAGACACCCAAGCCAAACTTGGCACCGATAAATTTTGGCGCCTGCGGATTGGCATCGACCACCCACGCAACAGCAGCATCCCCCTACAACCCGTGGCAGACTATGTGCTCAAACCACCCAAACAAGCCGAACGCTCTGAAATTGACAAAGCCATAGACAAAGCGCAAGATGCCATTAACGAGTGGCTGACAGGCAACACTCAAAAAGCGATACAAAACCTGCACGCAAAATAGGGACAGCTACACAGAAAAAACAACACAAAAAGGCTTTTATAAAAAATAAGTCAAAAATAAAGCCAGAATTGCGATTTTTATTTGAAAAAGAGCATCAAAAACATATTTAGTGCTAAAAACAAAAACAAGCCCTTTTAATTTTAGTTATAATGTCACCACTTCGAGAAATCAACAATCGAAAAAAGAGGCTGCCCGAAGGCAGCCCGAATCACACAAAGTAAGCTTTCAAAATGGTAAAAAGAGAAATCTTTTTGCCATTTTTTGTTATGAAACCACAGCACACACGATGCAATCTCATAACATGGAAGAGAAAAATGAATCCTTATTATCAGCGACAAGATTTACGCCAACATTACAAATCCATTCTTCCCAACATATAAACCACAACAATCACAACGGTAAATCACTGTCGCCCATCAAATGTGCATCCACATGATGTGCCGCTTGGCGCCCCTCACGAATCGCCCACACAACCAATGATTGACCACGACGAACGTCGCCGGCCACAAACACTTTATCGACATTGGTGGCATATGCACCCACACCATCAACGTTGGCTTGGGCATTGAGACGCGCATCTTTATTCACCCCAAACGCATCCAAAATGGCTTGTGCTGGATGAACAAAGCCCATCGCCAACAACACCAAATCGGCTTTCACTTCAAACTCACTGCCTTCAACCTCAAGCATTTTGCCATCTTTAAACTCAACCCGTGCGCACAAAAGTTTTTCAACTTTACCATTTTTGCCAACAAAAGCCTTGGTGGTCACAGACCAATCGCGCTCACACCCTTCATCATGTGATGAGGAGGTGCGCATTTTCATGGGCCAGTATGGCCACACACTGGTGATGGATTTGTCCTCAAACTCACGTGGGCGTGGCATCACTTCAAATTGAGTCACGCTTTTCGCACCGTGGCGGTTGGATGTGCCGACGCAATCTGAGCCGGTGTCACCGCCGCCAATCACAACCACATGCTTGCCTTTGGCATTGATTGGGTTTTCGCCATCACCCGCCACCATTTGATTTTGAGGAATCAACCATTCCAAGGCATAATGCACGCCGCTCAGTTCACGCCCAGGTGCAGGCAAGTCTCGTGGTGTTTCTGAGCCGATCGCCAAAACCACTGCATCGTATTGTGCCTTCAATTCCTCACCACTGATGAACAAGCTGGCTCCATTCGCTGCGCCTGCGGGGAAGGTGTCAGAGCCCACCGCAACACCTGTTTTAAACACCACGCCTTCTTCTTGCATTTGCCCCATGCGGCGGTCAATCAACCACTTTTCAAGCTTGAAATCAGGAATGCCATAACGCAACAAGCCCCCAATGCGAGAATTTTTCTCATACACCGTCACATCATGACCTGCACGCGCCAATTGTTGAGCACAGGCCAAACCCGCAGGGCCCGAACCGACAATGGCCACGCGTTTGCCTGTTTTCACTTTGGCCTTTTGCGGTTTGATCCAATTGTTCGCCCATGCTTTGTCAATGATGGCATGTTCGATCGATTTGATGCCGACAGCGTCGTTGTTGATGTTCAATGTGCAAGCCGCTTCACATGGTGCAGGGCAGATGCGCCCCGTGAACTCAGGGAAGTTATTGGTCAATGACAGGGTGTCAATTGCGCCTTGCCAGTCTTGCTGATACACCAAATCGTTAAAATCAGGGATGATGTTATTGATCGGGCAGCCGTTGTGACAAAACGGTGTGCCACAATCCATGCAGCGTGAGCCTTGCTTGCTTGCATCGGCATCAGACAAGGCGTGGACGAATTCTTTGTAATGCTTGATGCGATTGTCTGGTGCTTCATACAGCGGATAGAGGCGCGCTTGTTCCAAAAATCCAGTTATTTTACCCATTTTAGTTCCTTCAAAAAAAGTCAAAGTTTACTTTTTTCGCTTCAAATTTGATGTGTGATGTGAGGCACATTTGACCTCACCATCTGTGTTATAAATCAACGATGCCCTGTGACTTCTTATGCCGCTTCGCTTTCTTGAGCCTGTTTTTCAAGCACCTTGCGGTAATCAATCGGCATCACTTTGACAAACTTGCCCAGAGCCACGGCCCAATTGTCCAAGATTTCACGCGCACGTTCAGAACCCGTGTATTTGAAATGGTTTTCAATCAAAGTCCGCAAGTTGACTTCATCGGATGCGGGATCTGACTCAGAGGTCAAGCGATGCCACACCGCGTCTTTTTGCCTCTGCTCAGATTCATCCAGCACTGCACTTAAGGTCACCATTGAGGTGTTGCATTTCGCTGCAAATTCTTGGCGAGGATCATAAACATAAGCCACACCACCGCTCATGCCTGCGGCAAAGTTGCGACCCGTTTCACCTAAAACCACCACAGTACCACCCGTCATGTATTCGCAACCATGATCGCCCGTACCTTCCACAACGGCGGCGGCACCTGAATTGCGCACGGCAAAACGCTCACCGGCAACGCCTGACAAATAGGCCTGACCTGCAATCGCACCGTACAACACCGTGTTACCCACAATGATGTTTTCATGCGATGCACCGCGGAAACTGTTGTTTGGGCGCACGATAATGCGGCCACCTGACAACCCTTTACCGACATAATCATTGCCTTCACCAACCAGGTCAAAAGTCACGCCATGCGCGAGGAAGGCAGCAAAACTTTGACCCGCTGTGCCATTCATTTGAATGTGAATCGTGTCATCTGGCAAACCTGCATGACCATAGCGGCGAGCAACGCGACCTGACAACATGGCACCCACCGAACGGTTCAAATTGCGCACCGTTTGAATGAATGACACGGGCTTGCCTTCGGTCAATGCGGGTTCGCTTTGAGCGATCAATTGCTGATCAAGCGCATTGTCCAAACCGTGGTCTTGCGTCAACGATTGGAAGCTCGTGTCGCCAATGGCATTGGGCACTTGATGGAAAATGCGTGAGAAATCCAGACCCTTGGCTTTCCAATGGGTCACACCTTGGCGCATGTCCAGCAAATCACTGCGGCCAACCAACTCTTCCAGCGTACGGGCACCAAGCTGTGCCATCAATTCACGCACTTCTTCGGCGATGAAAAAGAAATAATTGACCACATGTTCAGGCTGACCTGTGAATTTCGCACGCAAAACAGGGTCTTGCGTCGCCACGCCCACAGGGCAGGTGTTCAAATGGCATTTGCGCATCATGATGCAGCCTTGAACGACCAACGGTGCGGTGGCGAAACCGAATTCTTCCGCACCCAATAACGCACCAATCACCACATCTCGACCGGTTTTGATTTGGCCATCGACCTGCACCACCACGCGTGAACGCAAGCGGTTCAAGACCAAGGTTTGTTGCGTTTCTGCCAAGCCCAATTCCCACGGTGCGCCTGCATATTTGACCGATGACAAAGGCGATGCCCCTGTACCACCATCATGGCCTGCAATCACGATGTGATCGGCTTTGGCTTTGGCAACACCAGCTGCAACGGTGCCCACACCATTTTCAGCCACCAATTTGACTGAAATTGAAGACGATGGATTGACATTTTTCAAGTCATGAATGAGCTGCGCCAAATCTTCAATCGAGTAAATGTCGTGATGTGGCGGCGGTGAAATCAAACCCACACCTGGAGTGGAGTGACGCAAAGCACCAATGTATTCCGACACTTTACCACCGGGCAATTGCCCCCCTTCACCCGGTTTCGCACCTTGTGCCATTTTGATCTGAATTTGATCCGCTGACGACAGGTACTCAGCCGTGACGCCGAAACGACCCGATGCCACTTGCTTGATGCGCGAACGCAGTGAGTCGCCCTTTTTCATCGGAATGTTGGCCAAAATGCGATCGCCACCAATGATGTCGGCAATCGTTGTGCCGTCGACGATGCCCGATTCGCCCGTTTGCATTTCTGCGCGGTAGCGTTTAGGGTCTTCACCGCCCTCGCCCGTGTTTGATTTACCACCAATTCGGTTCATCGCCACCGCCAATGTCGAGTGTGCCTCGGATGAAATGGAACCCAAGCTCATTGCACCTGTGGCGAAACGTTTGACGATTTCTGTGGCGGGCTCAACTTCATCAATCGAAATGGCGCGAGCGGGATTGACTTTAAATTCAAACAAGCCACGGAACGTCATGTGACGTTTGGATTGGTCATTGATGATTTGCGCGTATTCTTTATAGCTTTGGTAATTGTTGTTGCGGGTGGAATGTTGCAATTTTGCAATCGCATCGGGTGTCCACATGTGCTCTTCACCGCGTGCACGCCATGCGTACTCGCCGCCCGTCATCAGCTTATTTTGCAAAGCGTGCTTTTCACCAAATGCATGTTGATGCAACACAACGGCCTCTTGCGCCACCTCAAACAAACCCATGCCTTCAATCGTGCTCGCAGTGCCTTTGAAATACTTATCCACCAGGTCACGCTTTAAGCCAACCGCTTCAAAAATTTGTGAGCCGGTGTACGACATGTACGTCGAAATACCCATTTTTGACATGACTTTTTGCATGCCTTTGCCCACACCTTTAATGAAATAAGCGATGGCTTCTGACGGCTTTTTGCCCGTGATGAGGCCATGCTGCACCATGTCAGTCAATGTGGCAAAAGCCAAATAGGGGTGAACCGCCTCTGCGCCATAGCCGCCAAGCAACGCAAAATGATGAACTTCACGTGCGCTGCCCGTTTCAACCACGAGACCCGTGGAGGTGCGCAAACCCGACTCCACCAAATGCTGGTGGATCGCTGATGTCGCCAATAAGGCAGGAATCGGTAAATAATCCGCATCCACCCCACGATCAGACAAGACCAACACATTGTGGCCTGCTTTCACCGCATCAACGGCTTGTGCACACAACGAAGCCAATTGAGCCTCAATGCCATCTGCACCCCATTTTGATGGGTATTTCATGTCCAAAGTGTAGCTTTTGAATTTACCATTGGTGTATTTTTCGATGTGACGGATTTTGGCCATTTCATCGTAATTCAATACAGGTTGAGACACTTCCAAGCGCATCGGCGGATTGGTGTTGTTGATGTCGAGCAAGTTCGGTTTGGGCCCGATGAACGACACCAAAGACATGACCATTTGCTCACGAATGGGATCAATCGGTGGGTTGGTCACTTGCGCAAACAACTGACGGAAATATTGGTAAAACGATTTGTGTTTTTTTGACAACACGGCCATGGGCGTGTCATTGCCCATCGAACCAGTGGCTTCTTCGCCATTTTGCCCCATAGACTGCAAAATCAACTTCACGTCTTCTTGCGTGTAACCAAAAGCCTGCTGGCGATCGAGCAGCTCTGATTTGGGCACAGGACGTTCCTCAACAGGCGTCAAAACGTGCTCAAGCTTCAAAGACAGCTTGGCGTTCCATTCTTTATACGGGCGCGCGGTTGACAGATTTTTCTTGATTTCTTCATCGGCAATGATGCGGCCTTGCTCTGTGTCGATGAGCAACATTTTGCCCGGTTGCAAACGCCATTTTTGTTTGATTTTCGCATCAGGAATGGGCAACACACCTGATTCTGAAGCCAAAATCACCAAATCATCGTCAGTCACGACATAACGTGCTGGACGCAAACCATTGCGATCAAGGGTCGCGCCAATTTGGCGACCATCAGTGAAACACAGTGCTGCGGGGCC
Source organism: uncultured Burkholderiaceae bacterium (assembly GCA_937862905.1). Classification (GTDB taxonomy): domain Bacteria; phylum Pseudomonadota; class Gammaproteobacteria; order Burkholderiales; family Burkholderiaceae; genus Hydromonas. The sequence continues at coordinate 61,497 of CALMCL010000169.1, forward strand.
GTCCCACGGCTCCATCAAGGCGGCGTGGTATTCATAAAACGCGCGGCGAGATTGATCCATCTGCTCATGTTGCTCCCATGCTTCAGGCACCATCATCATCATGGCATGGGCGAGTGGATAACCCGACATCACCAACAACTCCAAACAGTTGTCGAATGACGCCGTGTCGGATTGACCAGGATAAATCAATGGCCATAATTTTTCCAAATCGTCACCCAACACCGCAGATGAAATGGCTTTTTGACGTGCCTTGATCCAATTCACATTGCCTTTGACCGTGTTGATCTCACCATTGTGTGCAATAAAGCGGTAAGGATGAGCCAATTCCCATGCAGGGAACGTGTTGGTCGAGAAACGTTGATGCACCAGAGCGATGGCAGAAATCGTGCGATGATCCGACAAGTCCTTGAAATAACGACCGACTTGATCGCACAGCAACAAACCTTTATACACCACGGTGCGTGCGCTCATCGAAGGCACGAAATATTCTTTACCGTGCTGCAATTGGAGCGATTGAATGCGATGTGATGCGGTTTTACGAATCACGTACAATTTACGTTCGAGTGCATCTGTGACCATCACGTCAGGACCGCGACCGATGAAAATTTGACGAATCACGGGTTCAGTGGCTTTCACCGTTGGTGACATGGCCATTTCGGCATCCACAGGCACATCGCGCCAACCCAAAACCACTTGACCTTCGGCTTTCACAGTGCGCTCAAGCTCTTGCTCACAGGCCAAGCGAGAAGCCTCTTCTTTTGGCAAGAAAATCATGCCCACACCATATTCGCCCGCTGGGGGCAACATCACGCCTTGGCGCGCCATTTCCTCACGGTACAATGCGTCTGGAATTTGCAACAAAATACCCGCACCATCACCCATCAGCGCATCCGCGCCGACCGCACCGCGGTGATCCAAATTATGTAAAATCAATAGACCTTGTTGAACAATCGCGTGACTGCGTTGTCCTTTGATGTGGGTGACAAAACCCACACCACATGCATCGTGCTCTTGCGTCGCATCATACAAACCGAGCGCCGTCGCCCGTTCACGCTCACGCTTTACAGTCAACACATCGAGTTCCGCTGCGCTTGGCGCAATTGTTTGGGTAAGCTCATTCATGGCATTTCTCCAGCCGAAGCAGTTATTTTGATTCATTGGGCAAGCGCTGTGCGCCCCAATAAGTACGTTTGAGTCAGACTATAACGTGGTTTTTACTGCAACACAACATTATTTAATTGGGGTCGTTATTAATTTTAACACTTAAGCACCACAGCCCATTATTTAAATAGGGACTGAATTGATTGCTTTTAAAAAAACCACCAAAACAAGTACAAACCCCCAACCCTTTCACACTCACCCGCACCAAACAACACCACAAAATACAACCTCAACACACCCTCAACATCACACAGTTCTTTTTCAGCAAAACCTTTCAACCGCGATCCTTTTCCAAATAAAAACACACATCGTTCGCCCCATCAAAATGAACCACATGCCCAAAAACACCTTTTCCCGTATAATGTCAACACATGTTTTGACATCAATGCAATCAACCACACACAGGAGCACACCATGAGCAATCCAACTCAAGAATTCATCCAACAAACCATCAACGACCATGCCATCGTTTTATTCATGAAAGGCACGGGTCAATTTCCCCAATGTGGCTTTTCGGGCAAAGCCATTCAATTACTGAAAAGCTGTGGTGCAACCAAAGTGGCAACCGTTAATGTTTTGGACGACGCAGAAATCCGCCAAGGCATCAAAGACTTTTCACAGTGGCCCACCATTCCACAGCTGTATATTCAAGGTGAATTCATCGGCGGCTCGGACATCATGAACGAAATGTTTGAATCGGGTGAGTTGCAGACCTTGGTGACCGAAGCGATGAAGGCATCGGACGCGTAATGAAACACATGGGGAAAGTAAAAATCTATTTTCCCCTTGGTCATTTAACAACTCGTTTTTTAAAACGAGTTGTTAAATTCAAAAGATCGCAAGCATCGGGTGGACATTCTTTGTTTTAAACGAAATGATCACTTATTAACACCATCGCCACAAAGCCCCCTCTATTCACCCCGAACCTGCCCGCATGTCGAGCACAACGAATCGACTCAGCCCAACTCAGCAAACAGTTTGGTTTCTATGGTCATTGAAATAAGCAGGGGCACGATTGTTTTGATGAGGCCAAAAGCGTTCTGACTTCACGCCGATTTTAAGTGTGGCATCCCGCACAAAACCTCTCAACCCCAAAAAAACGGGCGCACACATTTTTCGAAGCAACGTTAAAAAAAGAACCTCATGACACCTAACGCCATCACCCGCTTTGTCTTACTCGCTGCCATCTGGGGCGGCTCGTTCTTACTGATGCGCATCATCGCACCTGTTGTCGGTGGCTTTTGGACAGCAGACCTACGACTGGCCATCGGTGCGATGACCTTATTGCTGCTCATGTGGGCACGTAAATTGCCATTGAACCTCCAACACTGGCGACATTATGCTGTGACGGGGTTTTTAAATTGCGCGCTGCCATTTACTTTATTTGGTTTGGCGGGGCGGGTTTTGCCTGCGGGTTACTCGGCCGTACTCAACTCAACCGTACCTTTATGGGTCTCGGTATTTGGCATTTGGTTATTGAAAGACGCCATGACAGTTCAAGGTTCTTTTGCGTTGCTGCTTGGCATCATCGGCGTGTCTCTTGTGGCTCAGCCTTCGGGCGACATTCAGTTAAGTCACGCGTTCATTGGCGGCATTGCCGCGTGCACCGTTGCATCAATCTCATACGCACTGTCCGCCATTTACACAAAAACACGCGCCATAGGCGTTTTACCGCAGGCCATGGCGACCATGTCGCAGCTTTTTGGCGCAAGCATGCTGCTGCCCATCGCACTGATTTTTAGCCCTGAGATTGGCGTCATCACACCACAAGTGGTTGTCAGCACCATTTTGCTCGGCGCGGTTTGCTCAGGGATTGCTTTTTGGTTGTTCTATCGACTGATTGCAGAAATCGGCCCCCTGATGACCAGCGGTGTGACCTTTCTTGTGCCCCTGTTTGGCATCTTTTGGGGTTGGGTGATTTTGGACGAGCGTTTGGGTTGGAATGTATTTGCGGGTTGCGCCTTGATTATTGGCGGCGCGTTTTTATTGTATCGCAGCAATGCTCAAACTCAGAAGGCCAAAGCATGACCAAGGATCCACTTTCTCACAACAAGCGCCTCATCATCGCCATCACGGGTGCAACGGGTGCCGTTTTCGGCATTCGATTGCTGGATGTACTGAAAGATTTGAACGGTATTGAAACCCACCTCATCATTTCAGATGCGGGTTGGTTGACCATAGAACACGAACTGGGTTTATCAAAAGACGAGGTGCGCAACCGTGCCGATGTCGTCCACCCATCAAAAAACATTGGCGCCTCTATCGCCAGCGGCTCTTACCCATGTGACGGCATGATTGTCGCGCCATGCTCCATGAAAACACTGGCAGAAATTGCACACGGTCTGTCGGGCAACCTCATCAGCCGTGCCGCGGACGTCACGCTCAAAGAGCGCCGTCGACTGACATTGCTTGTCCGTGAAACCCCATTGTCGTTGATTCATTTGCGCAACATGACCGCCATCACGGAAGCGGGCGGCATCATTTTCCCGCCCGTTCCTGCATTTTACCACCAGCCCACCACATTGGATGATGTCATCAACCACACCGTGGCACGCGTGCTCGACACCCACGGCATTGACGCCAAACTTGCCCCTCGTTGGAGCAGCATCAACGCCACCCCCGAATGGCCAACCTCAAACTAAACGCGCCCCATGATCGACCTCTCTTTACTTACTTTGGGCACTGAAGCCGCCAACCCCAAACGCATGCTCAGCCTGCCCGAAGCCATCAATGAATTGCCCAACATCACACCGAACAACATCAGTGATGCCACCCTTTCTGCTTATTTAAACGCTTTGTATGCGCAAGGCCGCGAACGGCACACACCCAACATCAGCCCCATCAACACCATTTTTTTGCAAAGGTTACTGGTTCAACGCCATCCCAAACACATCCTTGAAGTGGGTTGTGCCAACGGCTACTCCACTTTACGATTTTGGCAAAGCACCCGCTCATGGCAGGCACGAATCACCACGCTGGAGGTCTCCACCCCCAACATCACCGAAGCACAGCACCATTTTTCGGCCACTGGTGCGAACAACGACATCACGGTGCATGAAGGCAATGCGCTCGAACTCATGCCCCAACTGCCTCCTCAGGCTTTTGACTTTATTTTCATTGATGCACGCAAAATCTACACCTTGGATTTTTTCATTCGCGCACGCCAACTGGCCGCCCCCAATGCATTGATTGTGGTCGATGATGTCATTAAATTCAAAGACAAAATGCTCAATTTTTATGATTATTTAAAGACCGAATCCATCAACCACACGATTGAGCGCATCGACGATGATGAAGATGGTGTGATGTTGATTTACACCTGAACCCGCAACACAAACAATAAAAACACAAGACCATAAAGTCATAAAAAAAGCGGCACATCATGAGATGTGCCGCTTTTTGTGCAACTTTTTAAATCTACTCTGAAGCCAAGCCCGATTGATCCACGCGCTCACGCATGTCCTTACCTGCTTTAAAATGAGGTACCTTTTTTGTGGGTACGATCACTTGTTCACCGGTTTTTGGATTGCGTCCAACACGTGATGAACGGGCACTCACAGAAAAACTGCCGAATCCACGAATCTCGACGCGCTGTTCCATCGCGAGCGTATGTGAGATGGCGTCCAAAATCGCATGGGTCGCCATTTCGGCATCACGCGCGAGCAACTGCGGAAAGCGTGCGGCTAAGTTGGCGATCAATTCAGATTTGGTCATATCGTGTTTCCAAAACAAAGGTTCAGCTTATTGCAGCACCTGAAACAAATTCGACTCAGATGCTGCAACGAACAGCCATTAAAACAATTTCATGCAATACAGCGGATTATTGCTGTTCCAATTTGGCTTTCAACAACGCGCCCAAGTTGGTTGTGCCTGAAGATGCAGCACCTGATTGTTCAGAGATTTTATCCATGGCCGCTTTGGTTTCGACTTGATCCTTGGCTTTGATCGACAATTGAATTGAACGGCTCTTACGATCAACACTCACGATCACGGCTTCAACAGCATCGCCTTCTTTGAAGTGTGTACCTGCATCTTCAACACGGTCATTAGAAATTTCAGAAGCGCGCAAATAGGCTTCAACCTCATCAGCCAAAGTCACAACCACGCCTTTGGCTTCAACAGATTTAACTGTGCCATTGACCAAGTTGCCTTTGTCATGAATCGCAACGAAGTTCATGAATGGGTCGCCTTCGAGCTGTTTGATGCCCAAAGAAATGCGCTCTTTGTCCACATCGATAGACAAGATGATCGCTTCAACCTCTTGACCTTTTTTATAGTTGCGGATCGCCGCTTCTGGGGCTTCATTCCATGACAAATCAGACATGTGAACCAAACCGTCGATTGAACCGTCTAAGCCAACAAACACGCCAAAGTCAGTGATTGAGCGGATGGTGCCTTTAACGTGATCGCCTTTTTTGAAGCGTGTTTCAAAGTCATCCCATGGGTTGGCTTTGCACTGTTTCATGCCCAAAGAAATACGGCGTTTAGATTCGTCGATTTCGATAACCATGACTTCAACTTCATCACCCAAAGTAACGATTTTCTTCGGATCAACGTTTTTGTTTGTCCAGTCCATTTCAGACACGTGAACCAAACCTTCGATGCCTTGTTCGATTTCAACGAACGCGCCGTAGTCAGTGATGTTGGTGACTTTACCGAACAAGCGAGTGTTCGCTGGGTAACGGTGAGCCAAACCAGACCAAGGATCATCGCCCAATTGTTTGATGCCCAAAGACACACGGTGTTTTTCTTGATCGAATTTCAAGATTTTTGCTTCGACTTCTTGACCAACAGTCAACACTTCTGACGGATGGCGAACACGACGCCATGCCAAATCAGTGATGTGCAACAAGCCATCGATGCCACCCAAGTCCACGAACGCGCCATAGTCAGTGATGTTTTTAACGATGCCTTTAACCACTTGGCCTTCTTTCAATGTTTCAGCCAATTTAGCACGTTCTTCGCCCATAGTCACTTCGAGAACCGCGCGGCGGCTCAAAACGACGTTGTTGCGTTTACGATCGAGTTTAATGACTTTAAACTCCATTGTTTTGCCTTCATAAGGCGTCAAATCTTTGATGGGGCGCAAGTCAATCAATGAGCCTGGCAAGAACGCACGGATGCTGTTCGCCATAACAGTCAAACCACCTTTGACTTTACCTGTGATCAAACCAGAGACCAATTCGCCTGATTCCAAAGCTTTTTCCAAGCCCAACCATGCTGACAAACGTTTTGCGCGATCGCGCGACAAAACCGTGTCACCAAAGCCGTTTTCGAGCGCATCGATCGCAACCGACACGAAACCACCGACTTCTGCTTCTAATTCACCTTGATCGTTCATGAATTCTGCAACAGGAATAAATGCTTCTGATTTCAAACCTGCGTTCACAACGACAAAATTATGGTCAATGCGCATGATTTCTGCGGTGATGACCTCGCCTGTACGCATCTCTTGACGCGCCAACGACTCTTCAAACATTGCTGCAAAACTGTCCATAGCTGGAATGGTGTTAGACATTATATAAGTTCACTTAAAAAACACATGAGACATGGGGCGGGCGCAGGATGCGCGTCGCAAAAAACCCACAAATCACGGAGTTGATAAAAGAATGTCCTGCTTTTTAACCGACGCTCGTCCATTAAGCAGCGGGCACATTCACTTGCTCTGCGTACAGCTTGAGCACCACATCGACCGTTTGCTCCAAGGTCAAATCAGATGAGTCCAGTATATACGCGCCTTGCGCAGGCTTCAATGGCGCATGCTCACGCGCCATATCGCGCGCGTCTCGGTCATTCAAATCATTCACAAGGTTGTCCATATTAGCAGAAAAACCTTTTGCTATCAATTGTTTATAGCGTCTTTCCGCCCTTACCGCCGCACTCGCGGTCAAAAACACCTTGAGCGGGGCCTCTGGGAAGACGACACTGCCCATGTCTCGCCCATCAGCCACCAATCCTTTACCCTGTGCAAAAGCACGCTGGCGATCAAGCAATGCTGTGCGTAAACAAGCACAGACGGCGATTTTGGAGGCCATGTTGCCCACTTCTTCGTCACGAATGTCTTGTGCAACATTTTCTTCTTTTAAAAAAATGTCTTCCCCCACAAACGATACGTCTAAATTCGCAGCCCACGCGACCAAATACGCCTCATCTGCCGCACTCAGCACGCGACTCACCTGCCACCCCGAACGCAAGGCGATCAATGCAACCAGACGATATAAGGCACCGCTGTCTAAATATGCAAAACCCAAATGGGCGGCAAGCACTTGTGCAACGGCACCTTTTCCTGAAGCCGTTGGCCCATCCAAGGTGATGACGAAGGGAGTTGAATCTGATGGGTGGCGATGTGTTTGCAGCATACGGGTTTTCCTAGACATGAATGGCCGCATTATATAACAACATCAATGACTTATGTTCTTGACAGGCAAAAAAAAGACCGCCCGTCCATGAGGTGCAGTCTTGGTTCCGCCGCCGTTTGCTTCTTTTTGATATGCGCCACCAGCTTTTTTATTGCTATCCCTCACTCGGCAATGATTGTCCCTTGCGCGGTGTCTCGACTGAATTGACCAAAAAAATTATAAGAGCCCACATTGAGGGGATCAACTTGAATGACCTGACGCGAACCGCCAGCCACTGTTTTTTCAAAACACATGGACTCACTGGCGGGATCTTCAGAGGTTTTATCGGTGTTGATGAAAACGATCTTAAAAGGCACACCCGCAGGCACTTTGGTGACGCTTGGATAAAAGCGATGGTCTTTGATCGTGATGTTAATCGACACATCTTCCGCATGAGCCACCGAGGCGAACAAAAACAAGCCCAACCACAAACTGGTCGCGACCATTTTCATTTTACTCATGAGGAAAATTGTAGAGTGGGTCATATCAACACGTCAACGCATGGGATTCAAAGTAAACCAAGCCGCATCATAAGCATCGTCGGGCATGCGCTTAAAACCGCTGCGCACGAAACCATGCCAGCGCCCCACCACCCAAGACATCAACATGTCGCTGTACACTCCAACCTCAACAGCAGGCATCCAAAGCTCCTCTACGGCGGCATTACGCAATGTTTGTTTCAACGTCGCAGACAGCCGTTCAATCAACTGAGTGATCCGTTGTTGCAGCCGTTCATGCTCATTGACCAAAGCATCACCAATCATGACACGCGCCATACCTGGATTTTTTTGAGCAAAAACCAACAGCACCAACACCATTTTTTTCAACTGTTCATTTGCAGGTGCATCACTGGCTGCAATTTGATTGAGCAAGCCAAACAAACTGGACTCAATGAACTCAATCAAACCTTCAAACATCTGTGCTTTACTCGCAAAATGACGATACAGTGCCGCTTCAGAAACGCCCAAAGACTTTGCCAAACCCGCTGTTGTGATCTTATCACCGGCTGGATTTTCCAGCATGTGTGCTAAAGTTTGCAGGATTTGTATGCGTCGTTCACCCTTGGCTGGACGCGTTTTTTTTGCAGTGTCTTGTTCGGGCAATTCATCCATGAGGCATCCAAAATTAGTAAAGTGCGAAATTGTAACCGATTCTAAAGGCCAGAATTAAGTAAAAACCCTTTTTTCGCACCAATCACTGTATAAATTTTTTGAATAAATGACAACCAACGCGATATTAGAAAATATCACGAAAGCGATGACAAAGAAAGCATTTCGCGCGCATGATGGCGAGTGGTGGCACTGATGTCCACGCCGCCCAACATGCGAGCCACCTCTTCTATGCGTTCTTCAGTGTTGAGGATCTGAATCTGTGATGTGGTGACATTGTCACGAGTTGACTTGGACACCTGCCAATGGTGCTCCCCCTGAGCGGCCACTTGGGGTAAATGGGTGACACACAACACCTGCCGCTCTTGCCCCAATTGGGCCAGCAATTTGCCCACCACTTCAGCCACCGCCCCACCAATGCCAGAGTCCACCTCATCAAAAATCAAGGTGGGCACTGGATTTGCAGCGCTGGTGATGACCGACAGAGCCAAGCTGATGCGTGCCAGCTCTCCACCCGAAGCCACTTTATTGAGCGCTTGCAAAGCCACGCCAGCATGACCGGCCACCTTGAACTCAATGGCATCCATGCCATGTGCGGCGGGAGCCGCCTCACTCAACTCAATGTCAAATTGCCCGCCAGTCATGTTGAGGGTCTGCATGCTGGCCGTGACGGCCGTCGATAATTTTCTTGCGGCCACCGTGCGCGATGTGCGCAAAGCCAAAGCCTGCTGTTGATAAACCGCCGCCGTGGCCTTTTCCTGCGCAATCAGTTGCTCAATGTCAAGCCCCTGCTGTAGATCCTGCAATTGGGATTGTAAATGCAGCCAATGCGCGTGCAAGTCCTCAGGTGCAATGCGAAACTTGCGCGCCTGCTCATGCCAATCACCCAAACGTGCATCAAGTGCCAACCAAGTGCCTTCATCCAAGTCGGTGCGCTGAGCGTAACTGTTCAACAGTTGACCCGCTTCTTGCACATTGATCACCGCCACATCCAGCATCTCAAGCGCTTCATTCAAACGCTCATCCAAACGCGCCAAAGGCGTCAGCGCTTGCAGCTGCTCGCTCAGTTGATCGACCACAGAGGCCTCAACCTCGGTCAATTGGTGAGCAACACTGGCCGTCCCTTGAATCAAGGTGCTGGCATGCGCAAGGCGCGTGTGTTCCGTCAACAAATGATCCCACTCATCGGCTTGTGGTGCCAACGCATTCAAACCATCCAGCTGCCATGTGAGCGTTTCAAGCTTGTCCATCAACTCAGCCGCATCAGTTTCAGCGCCATCACGTAATTTTTTGGCCGCTTGCCATGCACTGAACGCGGCATGCACCGCGCTGCGCAACTCAAACAGCTCAGCATGCTCATCCAGCAACTCGCGCTGCGCAGAAACCTTCAACTGCTGTTGGCGCGCATGTTCGTCGAGCAGCTCACGTTGAGCCGATGATTTCAATAATTGTTGGTGGGCATGTTGCCCATGAATGTGCACCAGCTGTTCGCCCAACTCACGCAGTTGCCCAAGCGTCGCACTGATGCCATTGATGAACGCACGGCTTTTACCCTGCGCGTCAATCGTTCGACGAATTAAAATCACATCATCGTCACCCGCCAAACCCGCTTCTTCAAGCCACGCCATCAAAGCAGGGCTGCTGTTGAATTCGGCGCTGACTTCCGCTTTTTCTGCCCCCTGAGCCACCATATTGACATCGGCACGATCGCCCAGCAGCAAACCGATGGCATCGAGCACAATGGATTTTCCCGCCCCTGTTTCGCCTGTCAGCACCGTAAAACCAGACTCTATGTCCAAGTCCAAGGCTTTAACAATCACAAAGTGACGAAGGGAAAGGCGGGTCAACATAGACGTATTCGCTTAAGCTGGGCGTGCAGGATTGAGTTGCCAATTGAGCTTTTGACGCAAGGTGGCAAAATAATTGTATGACTTTGGATGCCAGAAAATGCATTTATACGGCGCTTGCACCACGCGGACAATGTCGCCACTGCGCGCTTCTGCGTAACCATGCACATCAAAATGCACCACAGCCTCTTTGAATGACACAATTTCAATGTCAACCACGCTGTCATTGGGCAACACAATTGGACGATTCGACAGCGACTGAGGGGCAACTGAAGCGATGGTGATGCCCGCCAACTTGGGATGCAAAATCGGGCCATTGGCCGCCAAAGAGTACGCAGTAGAGCCTGTAGGCGTGGCAATGATCAAGGAGTCCGCGCGCTCGGTGTACATGAATTGGTCGTTCACGGCGACATTTAAATCCAGCATCCCTCCCAAACCTGTGCGGCCGACCACCACGTCATTCAACGCCGTGCCTTCGTAGATCACTTCGCCATCCCGTATGATTTGTGCATGCAACAAATCACGCGCCTCAGCATCGTACGATTGATCGTACAATATTTCGCGCAACACCGACGGCGCATCAGCCAAAGAAATATCCGTGATGAAGCCAAGATGGCCTTGGTTAATGCCCACCAAAGGGATGTGATACGGCGCGACACGGCGTGCAACGCCCAACATGGTGCCGTCACCACCGACCGCAATCATGACGTCGGCACAGTTGCCAATGTCGTGCAAATTCACACTTGGAAACTGTTTTAGATTAAAGTGCTGTGAGGTTTTTTCCTCAATGATGACCGCTTTGCCCAAGCCCAAAACGGTTTGAATCACTTGCAACAAGGGCTCAACGGATGTGTCTGACTGCAAGCGCCCAGCAAGTGCGACCGTTCGAATGTCAGAGGCTTGCAAGCGCAAATCAGCAGTGGATGTGATGAGAAAATCGTTCATGGCGTGATTGTAATGGAATGCAGTGGTTTGTGCCAGCGGCTGGACAAATCATTTCTCGAAAATCAACGCAGAGCCTAAACAGTCACGTTACAATAAACATCATCATTCTCGACAGACCACCATGCTCCTCGACGACCGCGCCCACACCTTGCTCAATACATTGATCACTCAATACATCGCCCAAGGTCAGCCCATCGGCTCAAACACCCTTGCCCAACAAGCCGGGCTTAAGCTGTCATCAGCCACCGTACGCAACGTTTTGGTTGATTTGGAGCATTTGGGCTTGATCAGCAGCCCGCACACGTCCGCTGGACGGATTCCAACACCTCAAGGTTACCGATTTTTTGTGGATGCCATGATGACCGCAAGCACTTTTGAGGCCATCGAAGATGAAGCATGGAGCACTCAATTTCAACCTGACAGTGCACATCGAATGGCCAGCAGTGCCGCACAACTGCTGTCACAGATTTCTCAATTTGCAGGCATCATTTCAACCCCCAAACGTTCGCACATGTTTCGCCACATCGAATTCATGCTCCTTGCACCACAACGGATTTTGGTGATTTTAATCACCCCTGAAGGGGATGTGCAAAATCGCCTGCTTGAAGTGGATCGTCCTTATCAAGCCCATGAGCTGATTGAGGCGGCCAATTATTTGAATGCACATTGCGCGGGTCTGGATTTTACGCACATCAAACAACAGCTGTCACAAGAGTTGAACCAGTTGCAACAACATGTGACCCTTTTGATGCAAAAGGCCGTATTGCACAGCCACGACAGCCAGACACCTCAAGACGACACATTGATTGTCAAAGGCGAACGACATTTGCTTGATGTCACTGAATTTGCCAACAACATGGATCGACTGCGACACACCTTCGACCTGTTTGATGAAAAAACCCGCCTTCTACAACTGCTCGAACGCACCAACCAAGCAGGCGGTGTGCAAGTGTTCATCGGTGGCGAGTCTGAAATGTTGCCCTATGATGGTGTCTCATTGATCACCGCCCCATACACCGCAAACAATGAGGTCATCGGCACGCTCGGCGTCATTGGCCCTTCGCGCATGGCGTATGAACGGGTGATTCCACTGGTTGATGTGACAGCAAAACTGCTGTCACGGGCCATGGGAAAAGGGCTGCTCTCACCTCCTTAAGCCCCGTTATTATGACCACCATCACCAAACAGGCGCAATCGCCCCACCGGTGGCATGCATTGATTCACCGTATTCAACTTATTCACCTGTTATGACTCAGGGATCACCGGTCAAAAGAGAAAACCAACCTCGTCACATCATGGTTTTGACTCAGCAGCGGCATCCAAACTGCGCATGAACTCATCCGCCCCCTCAAACCCAACCACACGCATTTTCTCTCGACCCGTGATCGGCTCAAGCACGATCATGGCAGGCGGTCCATACAATTTAAAATGAGCCAGCAAGGCCGCATCATCATCAGTATAAGCCGTCATGTTGACACGCACCAATGTCATTCGAGCCATGCGCTCTTTGATCCTAGGGTCAGGAAATGTTTTCTTTTCCATCTCAATGCAACTTCGACACCAATCCGCATACAAATCAAGAAACACGGGCTTATCGCTGTTGACAAGCACGGTGTTGAGCTCCGCAATGGATTTGACTGGCTGGAACGTCACCACAGCCACCTGATCACCCCACGCGTTTTGCCAATAGCGCCCCCACAAAGGCTGGGCAATCCACAATGCCGCCGCGACCATAATCAAACCAATGGCCTGCTTGATGCGCACCATCCATGCACCACGCTTTGGTAAAAACTGCCCCAACCCTGCGCCCAACAACAACAAGGGCACGCCCATGCCGTAGGCCAATACAAACAGTGCCAAACCACCGAGCACCAGATCACCCGTTTGTGCAATATAAGTGATCACCCCCACCAATGGCGCCGTCACGCATGGAGAAGCAATCAATGCCGACACCGCTCCCATCACCGCCACACCCCAGTAACCATTTTTACCCTGCGTTTTACCATTCAACCAGGCTTGCCAACCCACGGGAAGCTGCAATTGAAACACATCAAATAAACTCAATGCCAACAGCAACAGCATGGCGGATAACACAGCCAGTACCCATGGGCTTTGCAAATAACGGTGCAAGCTTGCACCTGTTTTTGCAGCAATCAGACCAATCAGCGCATACACCAACGCCATGCCCGTCACATAAGCAAAAGCAAGGGCAAGACCCCGCTTATTGGACACAACCTGTTGTCCAGCCAAGATAGCGGATAAAATTGGCACCATGGGCAACATGCATGGCGTGAGTGAAAGCAACACACCCAGACCAAACATAAACAACAACGCAACGGGGATATTATGCGCATCGAATAATTGACGCGCATATGCTGAATTATCTGGCGCACGGGCGGTTACCCCCTCAAAGCCTACGGAAGGACTTGCAACAGACGGCGTATCAGCCGCCACCTGAGCCCCAAAGCCTTTGCTTGCAATATCGCCCATCGGTTTTGGACTGAGCGGTACTGCGACCGCAGGTGTTTGTGTCACCGAAGGCTCGCGGCTCTGAGCAAGAACTGGTTTTTCATCGGCCAATTGTGCTGTCTCAACGGGTGCAAGCCCGCCTGCCACGGGACTCTTTTCGGCATGGGCGGTCAAGACCGCCTGTGTTTTACGCGGCGGGTAACACAACCCCCCATCGGCACAACCTCGAGATGTGACCACCAATTTAAACAAGCCATCGCCCTTGACTGGCACATCAAAAGCAACGCGATCATGGTAAATTGCCATGTTCTTATTAAAATTTTCATCAAATTTGATCACTGCGGCCGGCAATTTGAATGTGCCATTTTGCACCACCGCCCCATCTGGACTGACCACAGCGACAGTAAAATCATCACGGTACATGTAATAGTCAGGGGCAATGGCGAACGATACGCGCACATGCGCGCCATCCCTCATGGCTGCAGAGAAAGCAAACGCTTGATCGGGAGGCAAAAAAGACTCCGCAGCCGACAAACGGCCAAAGAACATCAACATGATGGTCAATGCGATACTGATAAAGACTCGGCAAAATTTGAATGTAAATAACATTGGGTCAACGATAAAAACAAAAAACGGATTGAAGAATCAATCCGTTATTTTACTTCATGCCAAAACTTAATGCTCTGGCAATCAATTTAATTACTCAGCCGCTTCTTCAGCCACTGGGCGATCAACCAATTCAACAAAAGCCATTGGTGCATTGTCGCCAACACGGAAACCGCATTTCAAAACGCGCAAGTAGCCGCCTGGACGGGTTGCGTAACGTGGACCGATTTCATCAAACAATTTTTTAACGATGTCACGATCGCGCAAACGATCAAATGCCAAACGTTGGTTTGACAATGTATTGGTTTTACCCAAAGTGATTAAAGGCTCAATCACTTTACGCAATTCTTTGGCTTTAGGCAAAGTGGTCTTGATGACTTCGTGTTGCAACAAAGACACTGACATGTTGCGGAACATAGCCAAACGGTGGCTGCTGGTGCGATTGAGTTTACGTAAACCTGAACGATGACGCATGGTAATTTCCTTAAATAATAGATCTAAACTTCAGCTCTTCTATCCCAAATGGGCGGGCTCGTGATGTTTTAATTGCTTTTACAATCATTTTTGTCAGGAAGCTCCTGACAAAAATGCCGATATTAACTCGGGAAAAGTAGATGTTCACTTTTCCCGAATCTTTTTTACACTTCCAAACCAGCTGGCGGCCAGTTTTCGAGTTTCATACCCAAAGTCAAGCCGCGAGCAGCCAAGACTTCTTTGATTTCTGACAACGATTTGCGACCCAAGTTTGGCGTTTTGAGCAAATCTTGCTCAGAACGACGCACCAAGTCACCAATGTATTGAATCGCTTCAGCTTTCAAACAGTTGGCAGAACGAACCGTCAATTCAAGCTCATCCACTGGGCGCAACAGGATGGGGTCAAACTGTGGTGCGTTCACACGTTGTGTTTGCGCATCAGCAGGATCCTCTGTGTTTTGCAAAGCAGCGAAGACAGACAACTGCTCAATCAAAATTGCGGCCGATTGACGAACCGCTTCTTCTGGACTGATGACACCATTGGTGTCAATGTGCATGACCACTTTGTCCAAATCTGTGCGCTGTTCAACACGCGCAGATTCGACCGCATAGCTCACGCGACGAATCGGCGAGAAAGAGGCATCCAACATGATGTGGCCAATTTTTTTGCTGTGATCGTCCGCAAATGCGCGAACGTTACCTGGCACATAACCTCGGCCTTTTTCAATCTTGATTTGCATGTCCAACTCGCCACCAGCCAAGTGAGCAATCACGTGGTTGGGGTTAACGATTTCAACTTCGTGCGAGCCTTCAATATCCGCGGCTGTCACCACACCTTCACCTGATTTTTTCAGGGTCAATGTGATTTCATCACGGCTGTGTAACTTAAATACGATGCCTTTGACATTCAATAAAATATCAACGACGTCTTCTTGAACACCATCCAATGTAGAGTATTCATGCAATGCACCAGCGATTTGCACTTCAGTTGCGGCATAACCCGTCATAGAAGACAACAAAACACGACGCAACGCATTACCCAACGTGTGGCCATAACCGCGTTCGAAAGGCTCTAAGACGACTTTCGCGCTGTACTCACCCGTGGCTTCCACTTGAATGTTGCGAGGCTTTAAGAATGCGTTTTTAGACATGGAATTCCTTTCAACTAAGCCATGCGCGAGTCAAAAGCACATGGCTTGGGGTGATGTGAAAAACCTCACCTGTGATCAGCAGGCAAGGGGTGTCGCATTAACGTGAGTACAACTCGACGATCAAGCTTTCATTCACATCTTGTGCAACATCAGAACGGTCTGGCGCCGCTTTGAACGTGCCTTCCATTTTTTTCGCATCAACAGAAACCCATGATGGCATGCCAACTTGTTCAGCCAATTGCAAAGCTTCAGCAATACGAACTTGTTTTTTTGCTTTTTCAGTCACAGTGATAACATCACCCGCTTTGATTTGAATCGAAGGGATGTTGGCCACTGCACCGTTCAAAACGATGGATTTATGGCTGACCAATTGACGCGCTTCAGCGCGCGTTGAGCCGAAACCCATGCGATACACCACGTTGTCCATACGTTGTTCGAGCAAGCGCACCAAGTTTTCACCTGTGTTGCCGCGCAAACGATCGGCTTCTGCAAAATAACGACGGAATTGACGTTCCAAAACGCCATACATGCGTTTCAATTTTTGTTTTTCACGCAATTGGAGACCGAAGTCAGACGTACGCATGCCTGATTTGGCACCGTGTTGACCGGGTTTAACATCCAATTTGCATTTTGAGTCTAAAGTGCGGCGTGCACTTTTCAAGAATAAATCTGTGCCTTCACGGCGGGCTAACTTAGCCTTTGGTCCTAAATAACGTGCCACAATGGTTCCTTGAGTTAAATGCGATCAGCTCCACCGAGCTGGCGCACGTTTTTAGTTTAAACGCAGATGCGAGTACTAAAAACAGTGGTCTTAATTGATAAAATCATCAAAAAATAAAACGAAAATACAAACGCGCAAAAAATAAAGGTTATTTTTTGCGCTTACAACATATGCAACATCCAAACTTTGAAGAAGTTTTTATGCCACAAAAAAAACGAAAAGCGTAACCGCTAATTATACATAGCGATTACGCATCGGTCAATCGAATCAATTAGATGCGGCGACGTTTTGGCGGACGGCAGCCATTGTGTGGTACGGGTGTCACATCTTGAATCGATGTGATTTTGATACCCAATGCATTCATTGCACGAACCGAAGATTCACGACCTGGTCCAGGACCTGTGATGCGAACTTCCAAGTTCTTGATACCGTATTCCAAAGCCACTTTACCAGCAGTTTCAGCTGCAACTTGAGCTGCAAATGGTGTTGATTTACGTGAACCTTTAAAGCCCGCGCCACCTGCAGTAGCCCAAGACAAAGCATTGCCTTGACGGTCTGTAATCGTAACGATTGTGTTATTGAAAGATGCGTGAACATGCAGGATGCCGTCAACGACGTTCTTTTTAACTTTTTTACGCGCGCGAGCTGCGGCGTTATTTGCTGCTTTTGCCATGATTATCCTTTAGTGCCGATTATTTTTTACCAGCAATACTTGCTTTGCGTGGACCTTTACGCGTGCGCGCATTGGTTTTAGTGCGTTGACCGCGGCAAGGCAAACCTTTGCGATGACGCATACCACGGTAGCAACCCAAATCAATCAAGCGTTTGATAGACATAGTCACTTCGCGACGCAAATCACCTTCAATGGTGAAAGAACCAACGGCTTCACGTAACTTTTCCAAGTCAGCGTCATCGAGGTCTTTAATCTTTTTATCAGCCGCAACGCCTGTCGCTTCACAAATCTTGAGCGCGCGTGGACGACCGATACCGAAAATCGCAGTCAAACCAATAGAGGTATGTTTGTGCGGGGGAATATTAACACCAGCAATACGTGCCATTTTTTATTTCCTTTTTAATTAACCTTGACGCTGCTTGTGACGTGGATCACTAGAGCAAATCACACGCACAACGCGATTGCGGCGAATAATTTTGCAATTGCGGCAAATGCGTTTAACAGATGCGAGTACTTTCATTTTAAAACTCCTCAACTTCTTTTCAATTTAGCCGTATTAAGTGCACTGTAAAGTGGTTACTTAGAACGGAATACAATACGGGCTTTCGACAAATCATAAGGGGTCAGTTCGACCGTCACCTTATCACCAGGTAGAATGCGAATATAGTGCATGCGCATTTTTCCTGAAATATGTCCTAAAACCACATGCCCATTTTCCAGCTTGACACGAAAGGTTGCGTTGGGTAGATTTTCTACCACTTCACCTTGCATTTGAATTACATCATCTTTAGCCATGCTTATTTTGTGCCTTTAAAATTCGCTTTGCGCATCAATGATTCGTACTGCTGGCTCATCATCGACGATTGAACCTGAGTCATGAAGTCCATCGCAACAACCACCAAAATCAAAACAGAAGTACCACCAAAGTAGAAAGGTACAGACCATTTCAAAATCATCAATTCAGGCAAGACACAAACCAACAACATGTAGAGCGCACCCGCCAAAGTCAATCGCGTTAAAATTTTGTCCAAGTAACGAGCCGTTTGCTCACCAGGACGGATGCCTGGAATCACCGCGCCGCTTTTTTTCAGGTTATCCGACGTTTCTCGACTGTTAAACACCAACGCGGTATAAAAGAAGCAGAAAAACACGATCGCCAAAGCGTACAAGGTAATATACAAAGGTTTGCCAGGAGCCAACTCAGCAGCCCAATCTCGTGCCCACATCGAAGTAGAAGAACCCAACCAACTTAACACCGTAGCAGGGAAAAGCAAGATCGATGAAGCAAAAATTGCTGGAATCACGCCCGCCATATTCAATTTCAATGGCAAAAACGAGCTTTGACCGCCGTAAACTTTATTACCCACTTGGCGTTTGGCGTAATTGATTGGGATTTTACGTTGAGCACGCTCAACAAAAACCACAAAAGCCGTTACCAAAAGTGCCATCACAACGATAATGAAACCAGCAAACGCACTCAATGAGCCTGTGTTGATCATCTCAAACAATTGAGCAACACCGCGCGGCAGACCTGAAACAATGCCACTGAAAATAATGATCGAAATGCCATTGCCTAAACCACGCTCAGTAATTTGCTCACCCAACCACATCAAAAACATTGTGCCTGTCACCAAACTGATGACGGTCATGAATTTAAACATGAAGCCAGGATCAGCCACCATTCCCTGCTGGCTTTCGAGCCAAGATGCAATCGTAAACGACTGGATCACGGCAAGAACCAACGTAAAATACCGTGTATATTGCGTGATTTTACGTTGCCCTGAAGCGCCTTCTTTTTGCAAAGCAGTAATTGCAGGAACAACAATCCCAGCCAGCTGCATGATGATTGATGCAGAGATGTAGGGCGTAATGCCCAAAGCAATAATGGTTGCACGACTTAACGCACCACCTGAAAACAAGTTCATCAAACCCAAAACACCACTTTGATTTGACTGCTTGCTGAACAAATCAGCCAGCACACTTGCATTGACGCCAGGCACAGGCACGTGAGCACAAATTCGGTACACAACCAACGCCAACACTAAGAAAATGAGGCGTTGTTTGAGTTCTGAACTGCCTTGAGCCTTACCGGCTTGATTAGATAATTTGGCTGTGGCCACAAATACCTCTCAATTACTCGGCAATAGAGCCACCAGCCGCTTCAATGGCAGCGCGCGCACCTTTAGTGGCGGCGATACCTTTCAAGCTGACTTTACGGCTAATTTCACCAGTCGCAATGACTTTAACACTGGTGATGAGTTGACCCAACAAACCAGCTTGCTTCAATGCTTGCAAATCGATGTCATCCACTGGCAAACTTTGCAAGTCAGCCAAAGTCACTTCACCAACAAACGCACGAGTCACAGATGTGAAACCACGTTTTGGCAAACGACGGTGCATTGGCATTTGACCACCCTCAAAGCCCAAGCGGTGGAAACCACCCGAACGAGACTTTTGACCTTTGTGGCCACGACCTGCGGTTTTACCGAAGCCTGAACCAATACCGCGGCCAACACGACGGCGATTAGCGGTCGCACCAGCTGCAGGAGCAATGGTATTTAAAAACATGTGTTTCTCCGTTTTTACTGAATGTTATTAGTCAACGATGCTGACCAAATAACGGACTTTATTGATCATGCCGCGTACTGCTGGCGTGTCTTCTAATTCGCGCACTTGACGGATTTTTTTCAAGCCGAGGCCTGCTACCGTATCACGGTGCGATTGTTTGGTGCCGATCACGCTTTTTACCAAGGTGACTTTTAATGTTTTTTCAGCCATTATTGTTCCCCTTAAGCCGTGATGTCTTCAACAGTCAAACCGCGCTTCGCAGCGATGTCTGAAGGTGTTGATTGCTTGCGCAAACCGTCGAGGGTTGCACGAACCATGTTGTACGGATTGCTTGAGCCGAGTGATTTTGCAACCACGTTGGTCACGCCCATCACGTCAAACACAGCGCGCATTGGACCGCCCGCGATGATACCAGTACCATCTTTAGCAGGCGACATCAACACAGTAGCTGCACCGTGCTTACCTGTCACCGAGTGTTGCAATGTACCGTTTTTCAACGGGATGCGAACCATTGAGCGACGAGCTTGGTCCATGGCTTTTTGAACAGCCACAGGCACTTCACGTGCTTTACCCTTGCCCATGCCGATGCGACCATCGCCATCACCAACCACTGTCAATGCGGCAAAACCCATGATGCGACCACCCTTGACCACTTTGGTCACGCGGTTGACTGCAATCATCTTCTCGCGTAAGCCGTCTTCTGCTTGCGATTGATCTTTTGCTTGAACTTTAGACATACAAATTCCTTAATATTGTCGTTGGACGTGGCTTAGAACTGCAAGCCAGCTTCACGAGCTGCTTCAGCCAACGCTTTAACGCGACCATGGTATTGAAAACCTGAACGGTCAAACGCCACTTGAGTCACACCCGCAGCTTTTGCTTTTTCAGCAATGGCTGCACCAACTGCCGTGGCTGCGGCGACGTTGCTGCCGTTACCTTTTAATTGCTCACGTAAGCTCGCCTCTTGGCTAGAAACCGTTGCCAAAACCTTGCTACCTGACGCGTCGATTAACGTCGCGTAGATGTGCAAGTTGGTACGATTAACGACCAAACGATTGACTTTCAACTCAGCAATTTTGGCACGGGTTTTGCGTGCTCGGCGCAAACGCGCTTGCTTTTTGTCTTGCATCATAATTCCTTTAAAGAATCGATTTTAAAAGGAGTTGCATCGCTTTTAAAACAACACAACTCATTTTAACGATTATTTTTTCTTGGTTTCTTTCAACAACACCACTTCACCGGTGTAACGCACACCCTTGCCTTTGTAAGGCTCTGGTGGACGGTAGGCGCGTACTTCTGCAGCCACTTGACCGACTTGCTGTTTATTTACACCTTTGATGATGATCTCAGTTTGAGTTGGCGTTTCAGCAACAACACCCTCTGGCATGACGTGAAACACATCATGAGAGAAGCCGAGCTCCAATTTCAGACCATTATTTTCAGCTTTAGCACGGTAACCAACGCCAACCAAATTCAGGCGTTTTTCAAAGCCTTTGGTCACACCTTGAACCATGTTTGCCAAAATCGCACGGGTTGTGCCTGACAATGCATTTGATTCACGTGATTCGTCATTACGCGTGACAGCCAACTGACCATCTTCATTTTTTACAGTGATTTTGTCGCTCAGAACCATTGACAAAGCACCCAAAGCACCTTTAACAGTGATTGCGTTGCCGTT
This sequence comes from uncultured Burkholderiaceae bacterium, assembly GCA_937862905.1. Taxonomy (GTDB): domain Bacteria; phylum Pseudomonadota; class Gammaproteobacteria; order Burkholderiales; family Burkholderiaceae; genus Hydromonas. Next base: position 83,297 of record CALMCL010000169.1, read on the forward strand.
CAATGTCACTTCTGCACCACTCAACGCAACCGGATGTTTACCTACACGAGACATATTATTCTCCCTTTCCGATTACGCTACGACGCACAACACTTCGCCGCCGACGCCTAATGCACGTGCTTTGCGGTCAGTGATGACGCCTTTAGAGGTTGACAAAATTGCGACGCCCAAACCATCCATGACACGTGGAATGGCATCACTTTGGCGATAAACGCGCAAACCAGGCTTAGACACACGTTCAATACGCACGATGACCGCTTGGCCTGCGTGGTATTTCAATGCGATGTCTAAAACAGGTTTTGCGGCTTCGCCACCAATTTTAAATTCTTCAATGTAGCCTTCGTCTTTCAACACTTTCGCGATGGCAACTTTTAATTTTGAAGACGGCATAGACACAGCCGCTTTCTCAACCATTTGCGCATTGCGAATGCGTGTCAACATATCGGCAATTGGATCACTCATACTCATATTCGATTCTCCTATTACCAGCTGGCTTTAACCAAGCCCGGGATTTCACCGTTCATGGCGGCATCACGCAACTTGCTGCGACCCAAACCAAACTGGCGGAACGTACCACGTGGACGACCCGTCAATTGGCAACGGTTACGCAAACGAGTGGGGTTTGCATTACGTGGCAATTGTTGCAACTTTAAACGAGCTTCATAACGCTCTTCTTCCGATTTCGATTGATCGTCAACGATGGCGACCAACGCAGCACGTTTTGCAGCAAATTTTGCCACCAACGTTTCGCGTTTTTTCTCACGGTTAATCAGGGATAACTTAGCCATTATTCCACCCTTAGTTTCTGAACGGGAATTTGAAAGCCGCCAACAACGCTTTGGCTTCCGCATCTGTTTTTGCAGTCGTTGTCACGCTGATATTCAAGCCACGCAACGCATCGATTTTGTCATATTCAACTTCAGGGAAGATGATCTGCTCTTTAACACCGATGTTGTAGTTACCACGACCATCAAATGACTTGCCATTCACACCACGGAAGTCACGCACACGAGGAAACGCGACAGTGACCAAACGGTCTAAAAATTCGTACATTTGCACGCCGCGCAATGTCACCATGCAACCAATGGGGTAGTCTTCACGGATTTTGAAACCCGCAATTGCTTTACGCGCCTTGGTCACTACAGGTTTTTGACCTGCAATTTTGGTCATATCGCTTACTGCATGTTCGATGACTTTTTTATCAGCAACCGCTTCGCCCACACCCATATTCAAGGTGATTTTGGTGATGCGCGGCACTTCCATTACAGATTTGTAACCGAATTTTTCGGTCAATTCTGCAATGACTTTTTCTTTGTAAATATTTTGCAAACGAGACATGATATTCCCTTTACGCTACGACATCGCCGTTCGATTTAAAGACGCGGACTTTTTTACCGTCCACTTCTTTAATCGCAACGCGATCCGCTTTTTGGGTTTTGGCATTAAACAACGCAACGTTTGAAATATGAATCGGCATGACTTTATTAACAATGCCGCCTTCTTTATTCAACATTGGGTTGGGACGTTGGTGTTTTTTCACCATATTGATGCCTTCGACTGTAACGTAGTCGGCGTCAACGCGTTGAGACACAACGCCACGCTTGCCTTTATCTTTGCCTGTCAAAACAACAACATTATCGCCTTTGCGAATCTTTTCCATGTCGTTCTCCTTACAGCACTTCTGGCGCCAAAGACACGATCTTCATGAACTTTTCACCGCGCAATTCACGGGTTACTGGGCCAAAGATACGGGTGCCAATCGGCTCCAACTTAGCATTCAACAATACGGCTGCGTTGTCATCAAACTTGACTTTCGAGCCATCAGAGCGGCGCACACCAGCAGCGGTACGAACCACTACGGCATTGTAAACCTCGCCTTTTTTGACGCGACCACGTGGGGCTGCATCTTTAATGCTGACTTTGATGACATCACCAACGCTAGCATAGCGACGTTTAGAGCCGCCTAACACTTTGATACACATTACCGAACGCGCGCCCGTGTTATCGGCGACGTCCAATCTGCTTTGCATCTGAATCATGATATATATCCCAACTTGATTACCCTAATTAAAATAATCAGGCAGTCAGTTTTGGTCTCACTGCACTTCTAAGAAGGCAGCACTTGAGTAGAATTCCGTGAACCACCAGAATTTGACTTAATTGTTATCGTCGAACGACTTTAACAAAGAACCGCTATTTTAGTTCGTTTCCCCCTGAGTGCGCAAGGACTAAATCGTTTATTTGCCAACTATATGAGAAATAGACACAAAAAAACAACTTATTCAAATCAACAGGCCACTTCACCCATTAACTCAACTACCCGCAACCTCAGAAATGAATTTGCCCCACAATGCAAGCACTGCAGGGCAAACATTCACGCCTTAAAAAATAAGACGTGAAAAACGCTCAACAACTTACACGACGCGTGCAGCTTCGAGCAAGCGCGTCACAGCCCAAGACTTGGTCTTAGACACTGGACGTGTTTCTTCGATTTCGACGAGATCGCCTTCGTTGTATTGATTGGCTTCATCGTGCGCGTGATATTTTTTCGATTGAACGATGATTTTACCGTACAAAGGATGTGTTACACGACGCTCAACCAACACAGTCACTGTTTTGTCCATTTTGTTAGACGTAACGCGACCAGTCAATACACGACGTAAAGATTTTTGTTCACTCATTTTGTACCTGCCTTTTGGTGCATAACAGTGCGCACGCGAGCGATGTCACGGCGTACTTTTTTGAGCTGATTGACGTCGCTCAACTGTTGCATCGCGCGTTGCATACGCAAGTTGAATTGCGTTTTCAACAAGGCGCTCAGTTCAGTTTGCAATGCCGCTGTGTCTTTGGTCAATAATTCTTTTGCTGACATAATACTCTCCTTAACCGCCAATGGTGCGCGTAACGAAAACGCACTTCAATGGCAATTTGGCTTCTGCCAAACGAAATGCTTGACGCGCCAAATCTTCTGACACACCATCCATCTCGTATAACATTTTACCGGGTTGGATCTCAGCAACATAGTACTCGGGATTACCCTTACCGTTACCCATACGCACCTCTGCAGGCTTGTTAGAGATTGGTTTGTCAGGGTAGATACGGATCCAAATACGACCACCACGCTTGATGTGACGGGTCATGGCACGACGTGCTGCTTCAATTTGGCGCGCAGTGATACGACCACGCTCCACTGATTTCAAGCCAAAGTCACCGAAAGACACATCTGCGCCACGGGTAGCGACGCCTGTGTTACGGCCTTTTTGCTCTTTACGATACTTTCTACGTGCGGGTTGCAACATAATTATTCTCCTGCACCAGCTGGTTTAGCATCCGATGGTTTGCGTGTGTTACGACGCGCACCTGGTGCATCACCATCACGGCGTTTACGATCACCCGATGGGCGGCCTTCGCGACGTGGTTGTTTTTTATCATCCTTACCATCATGCTCATAGCCTGTGCCTGGCAAAACGCGACGATCCAACGTGTCGCCTTTGTAGACCCAAACTTTGATGCCGATGATGCCGTATGTGGTCAAAGCAGTTGATGTGGCGTAATCGATGTTCGCTTTGAGGGTATGCAAAGGCACACGGCCTTCACGCTGCCACTCTGAACGAGCGATTTCAATGCCATTCAAACGACCTGAGCTCATGATCTTGATGCCTTGCGCGCCCATACGGGTTGCACCTTGCATCGCGCGGCGCATCGCACGGCGGAACATGACACGTTTTTCGAGCTGCTGGGCAATGCCATCACCGATCAGTTGCGCGTCGATTTCTGGCTTGCGCACTTCTTCGATGTTCACATGCACAGGCACATTCATCAATTTTTGCAAATCAGCGCGCAACACTTCAATGTCTTCGCCTTTTTTGCCAATGACCACGCCAGGGCGTGAGCTGAAAATGGTGATACGGGCAGTTTTCGCTGGACGCTCAATCAAAACACGCGCCACCGAAGCATTTTTCAACTTTTTCTTGAGGTACTCGCGCACTTTCAAGTCTTCATTGAGGGTTGCTGCGAATTCGCTGTTTTTAGCGTACCAACGAGAATCCCAATCCTTGGTGACTTGCAAACGAAAGCCAGTAGGGTTAATCTTTTGTCCCATCTTGACTCCTTATTGTCCGACAGTCACACTGATGTGACAGGTTTGTTTTTCGATGCTGTTGCCACGGCCTTTGGCGCGTGCCGACATACGTTTCAAAGATGTACCTTTATCGATGAAGATGCGTGTAACACGCAATTCGTCGATGTCTGCACCATCATTGTGTTCGGCATTAGCAATTGCTGATTCCAGAACCTTCTTGATGATCACAGCCGCTTTCTTTTGAGTGAAAGCCAAGGTGTTGAGCGCTGCTTCAACTTGTTTGCCGCGAATCAAATCGGCCACCAAACGGCCTTTTTGAGCCGACAAGCGCACACCACGTAAAATAGCTGTAGTTTCCATAACGCTTATCCTTATTTCTTCGCTTTTTTGTCCGCCGCGTGACCTTTGAAGGTACGGGTGAGGGCAAACTCGCCGAGTTTATGACCAACCATATTTTCAGAAATATAGACGGGCACATGCTGACGGCCATTGTGCACTGCAATGGTTAAGCCGATGAAATCAGGCAAAACAGTTGAGCGACGAGACCACGTTTTAATTGGTTTTTTGTCACGATTTGCGACCGCTGTTTCCACTTTTTTCAATAAGTGAGCGTCACAAAATGGACCTTTTTTGACTGAACGAGCCATTTGCTACTCCTTATTTAAAGCGACGTTTAACGATCATGCTGGTCGTGCGCTTATTGCGACGCGTACGGTAGCCTTTGGTTTTTTGACCCCATGGCGACACAGGATGCATACCAGCGGACGTACGACCTTCACCACCACCGTGCGGGTGATCGACCGGATTCATGACCACACCACGCACCGTTGGACGAATGCCGCGCCAGCGCGTTGCACCCGCTTTACCGATTTGACGCAAACCGTGCTCTTCGTTACCGACTTCACCAATGGTGGCGCGGCAATCAACGTGTACGCGGCGAACTTCGCCTGAACGCAAACGCAATTGAGCGTAAACGCCTTCACGCGCCATCAACTGAACTGAAGTACCAGCTGAACGAGCGATTTGCGCGCCTTTGCCTGGCTTCATTTCGATGCAGTGAATCGTTGAACCGACAGGAATATTGCGAATTGGCAATGTATTACCTGCTTTGATCGGCGCTTCTGCACCGCTCACAAGCTCTTGACCTGCTGACACACCGCGTGGCGCGATGATGTAACGACGCTCACCGTCTTTGTACAACAACAAAGCGATGTTTGCAGAACGGTTAGGATCATATTCCAAACGCTCAACTTTAGCGACAATACCGTCTTTGTCATTGCGTTTGAAGTCGATCATACGGTAGTGGTGCTTGTGACCGCCGCCTTTATGACGCGTCGTGATCACACCACGGTGATTACGACCCGCATTTTGCTTTTGAGCTTCCAACAAAGGTGCATGGGGCGCGCCCTTATGCAACTCTTTGTTGACCACTTTCACGAGGCCACGACGGCCAGGCGAGGTTGGCTTGACTTTTACGAGTGCCATATTATTTCACCTCCTCGTCAAAGTGGATCTCTTGACCTTGTTTTAAGGCCACGTAAGCGATGCGCGTATTTGAGCGTTTACCCATGCGTTTGCCTGCACGTTTGGTTTTACCTTTACGGTTCAACACACGAACAGCATCAACTTCCACTTTAAACAATAATTCAACCGCCGCTTTGATTTCAGGCTTAGTCGCTGTAGGAACAACGCGAAACGCAACGTGTTCATTTTTTTCAGCGATGAAAGTGCTTTTTTCAGAAACGATCGGCGCCAGGATAACTTGCATTAAACGGTCTTGATTCATGACAAGATCTCCTCGATTTGCGCTACCGCTGCTTTGGTCACCAATACTTTACCGTAGAACAACAACGACAATGGATCTGCATGCTTAGGCTCACAAACATACACATTGACCAAGTTGCGCGCTGCCAAGAACAAGTTCTCAGAGTAATCCGCAGTGATGATCATGGCTGAATCTGTGCCCAATGCTTTCAATTTATCAGCAACCAGTTTGGTTTTAGGCGCTTCAACTGCAAAGTCCTCAACCACAACCAAACGGCCTTCACGGGCCAATTGCGACAAAATGCTGCACATCGCTGCGCGGTGCATTTTACGGTTAACTTTTTGTGTGAAATTCTCATCAGGAGAATTCGGGAACGCGCGTCCACCCCCACGCCAGATCGGCGAAGATGTCATACCTGAACGTGCACGACCCGTACCTTTTTGAGCCCAAGGCTTTTTGGTACTGTGCTTAACAGTTTGACGATCTTTTTGTTGGCGGTTGCCTGAACGGGCATTGGCTTGGTAGGCCACAACGATTTGATGAATCAAAGCTTCGTTGTATTCGCGACCAAACACGGCATCTGAAGCAGCAACTAAACCTGCTTGACCTTGCGCATTAAAGAGCTGAATATCCATTATTTAGCTCCTTTAACTTTAACCGCAGCACGAACCATGATGTTGCCGTTTTTGGCGCCAGGAACAGCGCCTTTAACCAACAACAAACCACGTTCGATGTCAATGCGTGCGATTTCTAAATTTTGTACTGTGCAGCTGACATCACCCATGTGACCAGTCATGCGCTTACCAGGGAAAACACGACCTGGATCCTGCGCCATACCGATCGAACCGGGGACGTTGTGCGAACGAGAGTTACCGTGCGAAGCGCGACCAGAAGCGAAATTGTAACGCTTGATCGTACCTGCATAGCCTTTACCAATTGTGACACCAGAAACGTCCACTTTTTGGCCAGCTTGGAAAATCTCAACAGTGACGCTTGAACCTGCTGACAATTGCGCAAGCGCATCAGCATCTAAACGAAACTCTTTAGTGAAGGAACCCGCTTCAGCACCCGCTTTTGCCAAATGACCCGCTTGGGCTTTAGCAACACGTGATGCGCGACGAGTACCGTAGGCAACCTGAACGGCGGCGTAGCCGTCGACTTCAGGTGTCTTAACTTGGGTAACGCGATTGCCTGACACATCCAACACAGTTACGGGGATAGAAGCACCATCCTCAGTAAAAATGCGGGTCATGCCGACCTTGCGCCCCAACAGACCCAGTCCATTGTGACTCATTATAAACTCCATTCTCGACTGCGATTGGTCGAGCTAGATTACCATTTAGCGTTATTTTGATTAACAACGCCTCTTAAAAAACCTTTTCGATCCAATTGACATCAAAGCAAAAAGGTTAGCTTTGTATGATATTACATTTCATTGCAATACGCAAGCAGGAGCTTGCGCTAACTGTTTATTTTTGAATGATTTTGTTCGTTTGCAGCAAAAAGACAACGGCATTCATTTACGCCCCCCACAAAAAACACACCCGAAGGTGCGTTTTTTATTTGCTCTGCAATCGATGGATTACACTTTAATTTCAACATCAACGCCTGCTGGCAAGTCGAGCTTCATCAAAGCATCAACCGTTTTGTCCGTTGGGTCAACGATGTCCATCAAACGTTGGTGCGTGCGAATTTCAAACTGATCGCGCGACGTTTTGTTCACGTGTGGTGAACGCAAGATGTCAAAACGCTGGATGCGTGTTGGCAAAGGTACCGGACCTTTAACAATCGCGCCGGTACGCTTTGCAGTTTCAACGATTTCAGCCGCTGACTGATCGATCAAACGATAGTCAAATGCTTTTAAACGAATACGAATTTTAGTGCTGGCCATGATATGACTTTCTAAAGAACAAGGTGAAATTAATTTCACCAAACAGTAAAGAACAACTTAACTTGAAACACTGGGTGGCGCACCACCCAGCGCAATACAACTTTGATGCAACTTTAAATCAAAAACAATTAAGCAATGATTTTAGCCACAACACCCGCGCCGACGGTACGACCGCCTTCACGA
>CALMCL010000170.1 GCA_937862905.1 uncultured Burkholderiaceae bacterium
GTTTGGTGGGTTTGAAAAGTGTTTGTATCCTGTACAAAAGTTTGATTCGGATACTGAACGTCGATTCTCGGTTTTAGCCGAACGCGATGCGATGAAGTGGTTTAAGCCCGTCAAAGGGCAGTTTCAAATTTATTATAAACGCGGTGGCGAGCAGCCTGAATATGTGCCTGATTTTGTGTTGGAGATGACCGATGTAATTTTAATGGTTGAGACCAAGGCACGCAATGAGATGAATAACGAAGAGGTTCAGACAAAAGCCAGTGCCGCTCAAACGTGGTGCACGCATGCGAGTGACTACAATGCGGGATTTGGCGGTAAGCCTTGGCGCTATGTGTTGGTCGCGCATGATGATGTGGGTGAGATGAAGCGGATTGTTGATTTTATGTGATTGAGTTGGGTATTAAGTTAATGATAAACATCTGCGTGATGATGTGGTGCGCAAAGAGTTGAAACTGTATGTGGCATTCAAACGCTTAAAAAACTTTGCAGGCATTGTGGTGCAAAAAAATCGTTTTTTACTGTATTTAAACATCAATCCCGCCATGATTGAGTTGCCTCATCATGCACGTGATGTGCGTTTGTTGGGCCACTGGGCGACAGGGGATTTGGAGTTGTCTATCAGCAGCTTTGATGATTTTGAACTGTCCAAGTCCTTGATCTTGGCGGCTTATGAGGGGCGCTATCGTTGATGCCTTTGAAGCATGTGTGGAGAGTGTCGTAAAAAGAATGGGCGCAACATCAATTGGGTGTTGCGCCCATTCTTTTGTGCCATAAGTGGTGTAATTGGTGATTGTTACTGCATTTTATGTGATGTGTTGGTTTTAATTGCTGGATTGGATGGTTGAATGCGGTTAAAATTATGCCTTTTGACGGGTGTTGTAAGCTTTTTTGGTTTGCTTCACTAAAATGTAAAGGGATGTGCTTGTGAGTTCTAATAATAATGCGCCACGTGATGGTTTTGGTTCGAAGTTTGGGGCGTTAGCGGCGGCGGCCGGATCTGCGATTGGGTTGGGCAATATTTGGAAGTTTCCTTATATTGTGGGACAGAATGGTGGCGCGGCTTTGGTGTTTGTGTTTTTGATTTTTATTGTGTGCATTGGTGTACCGGTGATGTTGGCTGAGTTTTTGATCGGGCGACGGACGCAGCGCACGGCGGTGACGGCTTTTAAAACCTTGAAACCAAAGTCGCCGTGGTTTTTAACGGGTTTGCTGGGTGTGTTGACGGCATTTTTGATTTTGTCGTTTTACAGTGTGGTGGCGGGTTGGACTTTGCATTACACGTATTTTTCGTTGACTCAAAATTTGGTGGGCAATACCCCTGAGTTGATTAATCAGAAGTTTGGTGCGTTTGTGTCAAATCCTTGGCAGCCTGTGTTTTGGGAGGTGGTGTTTTCGATGCTGACTGCTGGCATTGTGTGGGGTGGCGTGCAAAATGGGATTGAAAAGTATTCTAAAATTTTGATGCCGTTGTTGTTTGTGATTTTGTTGATGTTGGTGATTCGTTCGGTGACGTTGCCTGGGGCGAGCAAGGGGATTGAGTTTTTCTTGAAGCCTGATTTCAGCAAGTTGACCAAAGAGGGGGTGTTGATTGCCTTGGGCCATGCGTTCTTTTCTTTGTCGTTGGGCATGGGGACGATGATTGCTTACGGTTCATATATTCGCAAGGATCAAAGTTTGTTGTCGATGACTTTGCAGGTGAGTTTGGCGGATACAGCGGTGGCGATTTTGGCAGGTCTGGCGATTTTCCCTGCGGTGTTTGCTTTCGGCTTGAGCCCATCTGAGGGTGTGGGTTTGGTGTTTAAAGTGTTGCCGAATGTGTTTAATCAAATGCCTGGTGGTACATTTTTTTCTGTGGCGTTTTTCTTGTTATTGGCCGTGGCTGCTTTGACTTCAACGATTTCTGTGCTTGAGGTGATTGTGATGTACATGGTGGAGGAGCTGAATATTTCTCGCCGTGTGGCTGTGTTGTTGGGTTTTGTGTCGACGACTTTACTGGGGGCGTTGTGTTCTTTATCGATGAGTCCTGATTCGCTGGTGTCGGGTTGGACATTCCCGATTTTGAAAAGCGCGAGCGAGGGTTTCAGTCAAGTGGGTCTGTTTGATTTCTTTGAATGGTGGTCTTCAAATGTGTTTTTGCCTTTGGGTGGTTTGTTGATTGCGTTTTTTGTGGGTTGGCGCATGTTGAAGTCGGACATTGTGGATGAGCTGAGCAGCAATGGTCTGCATACTTTGCCTTGGTACAATGCTTTTATTTTTGCTTTGCGCGTGTTGGCACCGATTGCGATTGTGGTGATTTTTATGTCACAGTTGGGTGTGTTTAAATAAGCATGCAACACAAGAATGGCGGTGTTTTGCCATGATGTGTGGATGAAAAATCGCGGGCTTGCCCGCGGTTTTTTTTGTTTTGAGTGCGGCATGTGGTGTGGCATGATTGTTTTAAAAATGCCTGCGATTGAGATGAATCACGTACACTGTTGAGAAACAATTGGCTCGCACGTTGGTGCGAGCGTTTTATATTTATTTTGTATTTTTTTATGTGATGTGTGATGAGCAATGGAGTGATGATGGATGTCAAAATTGAACCCAGTTGGAAAGCAGCTTTGGTGGAGGAGTTTGAAAAGCCATATTTTTCAACCATAAAAACGGCGTTG
>CALMCL010000171.1 GCA_937862905.1 uncultured Burkholderiaceae bacterium
TCACTTGGCCTTTTTCAATCTACGAAAATTGCTATTCGTACTTTAATTAACGTAATTAAAAAAACAAAGGATAGGTGGAGTGATGACATGAGACAGCTTTATGACTATTTTAGATCGTCTGCAGCCTATCGTGTGCGCATTGTTTTGCAACTGAAAGGCTTGTCATACGAGTCCATCAATGTGTCCTTGTTGGACAATGTGCACCAATCGACACGTTACACCCAATACAACCCTCAAGGTTTGGTGCCAACCTTGGTTGAAGACGATGGTGTGATGTTGACGCAATCATTGGCTATTTGTGAATATCTGGACGAAATCTATCCTGTGCCACCGATTTTACCGTGGGACGCGGTGGGTCGAGCGCGTGTACGCGCTTTGGCGCAAACAATTGCATGCGACATTCACCCACTGAACAACCTGCGTGTGTTGCGTTATTTGGAACAAAACCTTGGTTTAAGCGCTGCCAAAAAAATCACATGGTATCACCATTGGGTGACGGCTGGATTTGATGCTTTGGAGCTGCAATTACAGCAGACCCGTGGTGAATATTGCTATGGCGATACGGTGACATTGGCAGATGTGTGCCTTGTGCCTCAGGTTTATAACGCACTTCGCTTTCACTGCGACATGACCAACTATCCCACGATCATGGAAATATCCAACAATTGTTTGAATCAATATGCTTTTTTAAGTGCCTCGCCAGAACATAACTTTAATTTACGTGAGGGGTTGTAATAATGCCAATGGCTGAGGTGTTTGCTGAACAAGGGGATGAGGTGATGGTTGATGTGAGCGACGAACTGAAAAAGTCGATTGAATACTTGAATGGTTGGGATCATGACGTGTTGTTTTCGATGATCCATAAAACATTTGTTTTTAAAAATTTTAACCAAGCATTTGGATTCATGACGCGCGTGGCGTTGTATGCCGAGCAAGTGAATCACCATCCCGATTGGCGCAATGCATGGAATAAAGTGCATGTGACCTTAAGTACGGTTGATGTTGGTGGATTGACGGTCAAGGATGTGGCGATGGCTGAGTTTATGGATGGCGCACATTCACAGTGTGAAACACCTTGACTCAATTTTTAAAAGCAGGTTTCTTAAATTTAATAAATGTTTGTATGTGCTTACTTTCTTTTTGTTGTTTGTTTAGTCTAAGGTGAGCCTGTTTTTTTAATACCATGCTGACATGGTTTGACAGGCCCATTCAAGCGCTTTGCGTTATTGCATGGGGTGAAATTTTGACATGATGCCTTCAAGAACGTCCAAATTGCCAAATTCAATCACCATTTTGCCTTGATTTTTTTTGCCCATTTTGAGCGACACGACGGCGCCCAGCGCGTCGGACAGCTGTTGTTCAAGTCGAATGATGTCGCCTGAAACGATGCGCATTTTGTCTTTGGGTGAGCTTTCCTCTCCTTTTAAAATGGCTTGTACGCGTTTTTCAGTGTCGCGCACAGACAGGCGACGGGCGTTGATTTCTTGAGCAAGCATGACTTGTTGGGCAGAGTCTAAACTCAGTAAAGCGCGTGCATGCCCCATGTCAATGTCGCCTGCGAGCAGCATCGTTTGCACGGCGGGTGCCAGATTCAACAGGCGCAGTAAATTCGACACTGCGCTGCGTGATCGACCAATGGCTGAGGCGCAGCTGTCGTGGGTGTAGTGAAATTCATTGATGAGGCGTTGTAGACCTTGTGCTTCTTCAAGGGGGTTCAGGTCTTCACGTTGAATGTTTTCAATCAATGACAATGACAAAGCTGTTTTGTCATCAACCTCAACAATCAGCACGGGGACTTCGCTCAAACCAGCAATGCCTGCAGCACGATAGCGGCGCTCGCCCGCGATGATTTCATAATGCCCTGCCCCAATCGGGCGCACGGTGATGGGTTGCATCAGGCCGTTGGTGGCGATGCTGGCAGCGAGCTCTGCGAGCGCGGTTTCATCCATGTGGGTGCGTGGCTGGTATTTGCCCGCTTGAATGACATTGCGTGCCAGCATTTGCAGTTTCCCCGCAGGGTTGTCCTCGGTGTCGTGCGCATGTTGGTTCATGGTGTCCGATAAGCCGAGAAGTGACTCCAGTCCGCGACCCAAGCCTTTTTTCTGTTTGGTGGCCATTCTTTACCCTTTTTTCTTAAAAGTTTCTAGACAGCAGCTCTTGCGCGAATGCCAGATAGGCTTTTGCGCCCCGCGATGATGGGTCATAGACAACCCCTGGCAAGCCATAGCTGGGGGCTTCTGCGAGTCGTACATTGCGTGGAATGACGCTGTTGAATACCTTGTCACCAAAATGTGTTTTGAGTTGCTCAGCCACCTGCTGTTGCAATGTGATGCGCATGTCAAACATCACACGCAATATGCTGATGATTTCCAGTTCTGGGTTCAAATGGGCGTGCAGACTGCGAATGGTGTTGACCAAATCCGTCAAGCCTTCCAGTGCGAAGTATTCGCATTGCATGGGGATGATGACACCTTGTGCGCTGCACAGGCCGTTGAGCGTGAGCATGGACAACGATGGTGGGCAATCGATCAAAATGTAATCGTAGTTGTCTTGTACATCTGCCAATGCATCTTTTAATCGGTATTCGCGCCGTTCCAAATCAACCATTTCAATCTCGGCACCTGCGAGGTCGCGGTTGGCGGCGAGCAAAGAATAACCGACTTCGGGCGGTTGGATGATGGCTGCTTGGATGGGTTTCAAGCCGAGAAGGACATGGTAAACGGTCGATGGCAGGCTGTGCTTATCGACACCGCTGCCCATGGTGGCATTGCCTTGCGGATCAAGGTCAACGAGCAAGACGCGTTGGCCCAATTTGGCCAGTGCGGCCGCGAGGTTGATGGTGGTGGTGGTTTTACCCACACCACCCTTTTGATTGGCGATGCAAAAAAATTTGGTCATGTCTTACCCTTGGTTTTGAAAAGAGGTGCGTTGAAGTTGGATGAGGTGGCGTTGCGCATCAAGTTGTGGGACGTGCAGTTCAACCGATGTGGCCTGCCATTTTCCTGAAAACACGGCATTCAGCTCATCCATTTCCTCGATGGGAAAGATGCCTTTCATGGCGGCGAAAAAGCCATGATCAGCCAATACATTCTCTGACCATGTGACGAAATCGATCACACTGGCAAAGGCGCGGCTGGTGATGACATCGTAGCGTTGAGTGGTGGGTAAATCTTCTACTTTGCCTGTGATGACAGATAAGTTGGTAAGCGCCAGCTGTCCTTTTGCTTGTTGTAGAAATGCAGTTTTTTTGTGAACAGGGTCAATCAACGCGATGTTCCACTCTGGGTGCATGATGGCCAGAACCACACCTGGCAGGCCGCCACCCGTGCCCACATCAAGTATGCTTGGGTTGTTTTGATTTGGGTTTGAAGCGTGCAACCATTGCTCTAAAATGGGCAAAACGACCAAAGA
>CALMCL010000172.1 GCA_937862905.1 uncultured Burkholderiaceae bacterium
AGATGCGCAACTGTGCGCGGTGCGAGGTGATGCAAATGAATCATAATCAATTGGCATTGTCCGATGCCTTAACCGCTAAAACCAATCAGTTGTGCATTGGTTTGGAACACGGCGATGCCGAGATTTTAGAAATCGTGACCCCAACCACGGCTGAGTTGCTCAAGTGGTGGTTCAGTCAAGATATGATGGACTCGCGCGGTGGGTTCAATTTTCACGTGGGGCAACGGCAGGCGATTTTGAATACGATTGTCGCGCATGAGGTTTTGCGTGCGCCAACTTTAAAAGCCCTGTACGAATGCGCTGCACCACACGATTTATTAGCAGGCAACCGTTTGGCGGAGGTCTCGCAAGACAAACACAGCCACCCCAAATACGCATTGAAAATGGCGACAGGTACAGGTAAAACTTGGGTGATGCAGGCGCTGATGATTTGGCAGTTACTCAATAAAAACGTATTGATTGCCGAAGGTGTGGATGATGAGGATTTGCTGGGATTGTTCACGCGGCATTTTATGATTGTCGCGCCTGGGTTGATTGTGTATGACCGATTGCTCGATGCGTTTTGTGGCAAGACGGTGGACGGTGTGCGTGATTTTGCGACCTCTGATATTTCAAGAAATGCGGAGTTGTTTATCCCCGAGATGCACCGCGAGGCGGTGTTTGGTTTTGTGCGCGGCAATGTATGTGCGAAAAGCGAGATTGGTCTGAAAACCACAGGCAATGGCATGATTGCGATTACCAATTGGCACTTGTTGGTTGATGGTGATGTGGAAGTTTTGGATGAAGATGAATTGGTCGCCGCTGGTGCGGATGTTGACCCTGCTTTTGTGGTGAGCCAAGTGTTGCCGCTCACTCCTGGTCGGGCGACAGGTAATGCGCTGGACACGCTTGACCGACGTTATGCACGAGGCAATGTGCTGGAGTTTTTGGCAGATTTACCCGAACTCATGGTGTTTAACGATGAGGCGCACCATATTCATGAAGTCAAAAAAGACGGTGAAGCCACGGAAGTTGAATGGCAAAAAAGTTTGACGCGGATTGCGCAGGCCAAAGGCGCGCGGTTTGTGCAGGTAGATTTTTCAGCGACGCCGTATAACGATGTGGGTGGTGGCAAAAATAAGAAAAAAGTTTATTTCCCCCACATCATCACCGATTTTGACCTAAAAACCGCAATGGGTGCGGGTTTGGTCAAATCATTGGTATTGGACAAGCGGATTCAAACAGGGGCTGTGCCTTTATCAGAGTTAGACTTTAAAGCTGAGCGCGATGAGACGGGCAAAACTGCGATTGCATTATCCGAAGGTCAGCGCGTGATGCTGCGTGCAGGCTTGGTGAAGTTGCGCAAACTTGAAAAAGACTTTGCCACATTGGATGCGAGTCGCTATCCAAAAATGTTGGTGGTGTGTGAAGACACCACGGTGTCGCCTTTGGTGGTGGATTTTTTACAGCAAGAAGGCATGGGTGCAGATGATATTTTACAAGTGGATTCGGGCAAAAAAGGTGAATTGAGTTTAAAGGAGTGGGAGCCTTTGCGCGAACGATTGTTTAGCGTGGACAACCATGCCACGCCGCGCGTGGTCGTCAGCGTATTGATGCTGCGCGAGGGGTTCGACGTGAACAATATTTGTGTGATTGTGCCGCTGCGCTCAAGTGGCGCGCCAATTTTATTGGAGCAAATCATTGGGCGTGGTCTGCGCTTGATGTGGCGTGACGATGAATATGAAGATGGCAAACGCGAAAATCGCGCCTTGCTCAAAAAAGGCAAGTCGCCTCAAAGCATGATTGATGTGCTGTCGATTATTGAGCACCCTGCTTTTCAATCGTTTTATGATGACTTGATTGCCGAAGGTTTGGCGGGCGCAGATGATGGTGATGATGAAACGGATGGTGGTACTGCGGGCGATATGATTAAGGTCGGATTGCGTGCCGATTATGCCGAATACGATTTTGCGATTCCGTTTATTGTCAGCGAAGCCGAGGAATGGGCAAGCCACAAACCGATTGATTTGAGTCGCCTGCCTGCATTTACCAGTATGAGTTTGGATGCGCTCAAAAATATTTTGGGCAGTGGCGACCGTTTTCAATCACACGATTTGTTATCGAGCACTTTGTTTGGTGACTATCGAGTCGATGGCGCGGTGATGAGTGTCAATGGCTACAACGATTATTTATCACGCATGGGGCGACGGATTGGGCAAGCCTTACGCTCTGACCTGCCCAAAGGCAATAAAATCGCCTCGCATGTGGCACATCCGTATCGACACATGGGCAGTGCGGAGTTGGTAGCTGCTTTAGATGAATATGTACGGTTTCATTTGTTTAGTAGTGAATTTGAGCCGCTGGTGGATGAGAATTGGCGGATTTTGCTACTGGACACAGTGGTTGAGCATGTGGTGGAGAAGTTTGCATTGGCATTGCATGAATCAGAAGAATTAACCACTGTGGGTGAGTCTGAAGTATTTTTTAGGTATTTGTCTGAAGTATCTACTTTGGTCATGCGTGAGTCGTATTCACTCGAAACACCCAAATGTATTTATGAAAAATTAGCGTACCCAAGCCACAGCGGCGGTTTAGAAAAAGCATTCATCGAATGGGCACAAAAAGACAGCGGCGTCGATGCTTACTGCAAAATCAGCGAAAACCGCCATACTTTTGTTCGCTTGCGTTACCTCAAACAAGATGGTCTGCCCGCGTTTTATCATCCTGATTTCTTGGTGCGCGTTGGCAATGTGGTTTATCTGGTAGAGACCAAAGCGCAAGCACAGGTTGCTCACCCCAATGTGCAGCGCAAACGGGCGGCGGCATTGAATTGGTGCGCTCGTATCAATGCATTGCTTGATAATTTGCGGCAAGGTTTGACTTGGCAGTATGTTTTGCTGGGCGAGTCAGCTTTTTATGACTGGCGTGATAAAGGGGAATCTTTGTCTCGACTGCTTGAGTTTTCTCGTTTGCGTGAGCAAACTGCGATTCAAAATAATGACTTGTTCGGTAAGTAACACGCCGTAGATCAATTGCAATAAATTGCGTATATTCGCTTGACGTTACTTTATTCGTAGATTACAATGTGCGTCTTTCGAGCTTAAGTGATTTAGTTTGAAACGGAAGCGTGGCCGAGTGGTCGAAGGCACATCCCTGCTAAGGATGCATACGGCTTATACCTGTATCGAGGGTTCGAATCCCTCCGCTTCCGCCAAATATTATGCAATCAAGGTTAATGCTATATTTGCATTAACCTTTTTTGTGTTTCTTGCTGTACTCGCACAGACGCGCGAGGCGGCTTTCATCCACAAGGAGTGAATATGCGTCATTATGAAATCGTATTGATCGTGCATCCTGACCAAAGCGAGCAAGTGCCTGCGATGGTTGAGCGTTACAAAGCACAAATCGAAGCCCAAGAAGGCAAAGTACACCGTTTTGAAGATTGGGGCCGTCGTCAATTGGCTTACCCAATCCAAAAACTCGTTAAAGCACATTACGTGTGCTGGAACATCGAATGCAATCAAGCCACTTTGGACGAGCTTGAGCACGCTTTCCGTTACAATGACGCGATTTTGCGCCATTTGACAGTGAAGATGGACAAAGCAGAAGTTGCACCATCGATCATGATGAAAGCAGCAGAAAAAGAAGAAGCGCGCAAATCTGCGGCACCTGCTGCTTCAGCTTAATCAGTTTTTAATGTGAGTACCCATGCTTCGGCTGTTGCAAATCGTTTGATTCTTGATGTGTGTTTGCTAGAAAAAGACACATTGCGCAACACTTTAGCAGGCGTGCCTGTCGTAGAAGCCATATTTGCCCATGCGGGCGCTCAAACTGAAATTGGTGTTGAGCGACAAACGCAGTTTGAGTTGGCAGGTGTTGCGATGGGTGAGGTGGCTTCGGTTTTGAATGCGGCACACGTAGGTTTGTATTATCGTGTCGAAGGTTTCTTAAATCGAAAAAGCCTCAAAAGCCTCAAGCTGAGATTGCATGTGACTCACATGACCCCCATCGTTGTTGATGCTCTTGATGACTCAATGACGGATTAAATGTTAAGAATTTAGAAAAGGAAATGCATCATGGCAGCTCCACGTAGCAAAACAGGTCGTCCAGAACGCCGCCCAGCACAAAACCCATTGTTCAAACGCAAACGCGTTTGCCGTTTCACCATGGCTAAAGTTGATCAAATCGATTACAAAGATGTTGATACATTGAAAGACTTTATCGCTGAAAATGGCAAAATCATCCCAGCACGTTTGACTGGTACACGCGCAATCTATCAACGTCAATTGAATACTTGCATCAAACGTGCACGTTTCTTGGCTTTGGTGCCTTACTGCGATAACCATTAATTTGAACATCGTGCATGAGCGGTGGTCTGCCGCTCAATGACGACACAAGGATAGAAAATGCAAATCATTTTATTAGAAAAAGTATTGAACGTCGGTCAACTCGGCGAAGTGGTTAAGGTCAAAGATGGTTACGCACGTAACTTTTTGATTCCACAAGGTAAAGCGCGTCGCGCAACAGCAACGGCAATGGCTGAGTTTGAAGCACGCCGTGCTGAGCTCGAAGCGGCTCAAGCGGGTAAATTGGCTGCGGCACAAGGTGTTGCAGAAAAAATGACCGGCTTGCAATTGACTCACGCTTCTAAAGCGGGTGTTGATGGCCGTTTGTTTGGTTCTGTGACCAATTCTGACATCGCTGAAGCATTGAAAGCCCAAGGCTTTGAAGTGTCTAAATCACAAATCAAAATTGTTGATGGCAACATCAAAGCGATTGGTGAATACGCGGTTCAAGTGGCTTTGTTCACTGATGTGGCGGCTGACGTTACATTGTTGGTGACGCCAGCGATCTAATCGCAGCGCATGAGTTGTACTTAAAAAAGCCAAGGCAATTGCCTTGGCTTTTTTGTGATT
>CALMCL010000173.1 GCA_937862905.1 uncultured Burkholderiaceae bacterium
AATAAAATCAGTCGTGGTGGTAAATGGTAATGTAAAGCTGGAAGCGTTGTTCACAAACGCTTCCCTTTTTATACCCAATATGTAGTAAAACTAGAAATAATATGTGTGATTTTGTTTTTTTATCGCTTCTGTTGGCGATGATTGTTTCAGCACATTGTTCTAATACAATAATTAACATAATAAAAACATATTGCTTGCGTGCCTGCACAGAGAGATGCTGTGTGGGTCTCTTATACAAGTGATACAACAGGAGACCATATCATGAGTCAGGCTCAACAAAGCGCATTGACCCGTCAGCGGGTGCGCAGTGCATGGATGTTTTTAGCACCCATGCTTGTCATTTTATTCTGTGTGGCGGGTTGGCCATTGATGCGAACCATTTGGTTCAGTTTTACCGATGCAACGATTGACACCATGAGGGCCGGTCATAAGTTCATTGGCTTAGAGAATTATTTTGGTGAATATGGCTTGTTTGCTACGGGCAAAGCTTTGATTCAAGACAAATGGGGTTCAGCCATTTCCAATACCTTGATTTTCTCGCTGATTTCTGTGACCCTCGAGACAATTCTTGGAACCATTGTGGCATTGGTGCTCAATGCTGAGTTCAAAGGCCGAGCGATTGTTCGTGCGGCGGTGCTGGTGCCTTGGGCAATTCCAACCATCGTTTCTGCAAAAATGTGGGGCTGGATGATGAATGACCAATTTGGTGTGCTCAATCACATCTTGGGCTACATCAGTGTGGCGCCTCAAGCATGGGTGGCGGATCCGCACTTGGCTTTGTTTTCAGTTGTGTTGGTCGACGTCTGGAAAACCACGGCATTTATGGCTTTATTGATTTTAGCCGCTTTGCAAATGTTGCCTAAAGATTGTTACGAGGCTGCTGAAGTGGATGGGATTCATCCAGTTAAAGTGTTTTTTAAAGTCACTTTGCCTTTGATTAAACCCGCATTGATGGTGGCTGTGATTTTCCGTTTGCTGGATGCTTTACGGGTGTTTGATTTGATTTATGTGTTGACTTCGAACAGTGAAGAAACCATCACCATGTCTGGTTATGTGCGCCAAGAAATGATTGATAACGCCAATGTGGGCTTTGGTTCTGCGGCCGCGACTGTGTTGTTTCTGATCATTGGCGCTTGCACCATTGCATACATGAAATTCAGTAAATTAAAAGTGGATTGATTTTATCTCGGCTTGAAATGCCAGGGCTCACGGGGTTAATGGGTGCATTGACCACGTTGCATCAAAAATAAAAAAAGGATACATCATGTCTAATAAATTGGGATATCGAATCGGCTTTTGGTTGCTGGTTGCGGTGATTGTGATTTTTTCTGTGTTCCCGTTTTACTACGCGATCATCACATCGTTCCGTACGGGCGCTGCATTGTACGATTCATCGATGGTGTTTGATAGTTTTAAGTGGGACAATTATCGTGATTTGTTTGCCAATCCCGATCAATCATTCATCAAGCCGTTGCTGAATTCGATCATGGTCGCAACTTTGGTGGTGGTGGTGTCGTTGTTTGTGAGCGTGACCTCCGCTTATGCTTTGGGGCGCGTGAACTTTAAAGGCCGTGGTTTCTTGTTGATGGTGGTGTTGGCGGTGTCAATGTTCCCTCAGGTGGCGGTGTTGTCAGGGATGTTCGAAATGATGCGTGCCTTTGGTTTGTACGGTAAAACGTTGGGCTTGATTTTGCCTTACATGATTTTTACCTTACCTTTCACGGTGTGGGTACTGACCACATTCATGCGCGATTTGCCAAAAGAGCTTGAAGAAGCTGCAATTATGGATGGTTGCACGCCATGGCGCATCATCAAAGACGTGTTCATGCCGTTGATGTGGCCTGCATTGGTTTCGACGGGTTTGCTCGCGTTCATCGCCGCTTGGAATGAGTTCATGTTTGCGTTAACTTTTGTGAACAGCAATGATTCACGTACGGTGCCCGTGGCAATCTCTTTGTTGAGTGGTGCCAGTGAGCATGAGTTGCCTTGGGGCAAAATCATGGCGGCATCGGTCATTGTGACTTTGCCTTTGATTGGCATGGTGTTGGCTTTCCAACGTAAGATTGTTTCTGGCTTGACTGCAGGTGCAGTTAAAGGTTAATTAGATAGACATTGTGTGCTTCTTTCGTTGAATGGATGAAAGGGCATTGATGATCAATAAAATAAAGAGAAGAGGGTTTTTGGCATGGCAACATTTTTGCAACATCCAGCCAATCAAAGTGATCCTGAGTGGTGGCGCGGTGCGGTGATTTATCAGATCTACCCGCGCAGCTATCAGGATTCAAATGACGATGGCATTGGGGATTTGCAAGGCATCATCTCTCGTTTGCCGTACATTGCTGATTTGGGTGTGGATGCCATTTGGCTGTCACCTTTTTTCAAGTCGCCCATGAAAGATTTTGGCTACGATGTGTCGGATTATTGTGATGTGGATCCCATGTTTGGCACGCTGGATGATTTTAAAATGTTGCTTAAAACGGCGCATGACTTGAACTTGCGTGTGGTGATTGATCAAGTGATGAGCCACACGGCAGATGTACATCCGTGGTTTGTAGAAAGCCGTGCGGATAAAGTCAATCCGAAAGCCGATTGGTATGTGTGGGCAGATGCCAAAGACGATGGTACACCGCCGACCAATTGGATGTCGATTTTTGGTGGATCCGCGTGGCAATGGGATACACGGCGTGAGCAGTATTACATGCATAATTTTTTAACCAGTCAGCCTGATTTGAACTTTCACAATGAGGAGGTTCAGTTGGCCTTGCTGGATTCGGCTCAGTTTTGGTTGGACTTGGGGGTGGATGGTTTCCGCTTGGATACGGCCAATTTTTATGTGCACGATCAATTGTTGCGTAACAATCCACCTAGTGGTCGTCCGAAAGAGGCTGATGGCAGCGCACCCTCGTCTAATCCGTACGCATGGCAAAAGCATGTGTACGACAAGTCTCAGCCTGAGAACATCGTTTTTGTCCAACGCTTGCGCCAGTTTCTCAATCAGTATCCAGGCATCATGACGGTGGGTGAATTGGGTGATGACGACTCGATTGGCATCATGGTGGCTTACACCGAAGGTGGTGACAAGCTGAACATGACGTATACGTTCAAGTTGCTGGGCGAGATGCACAAAGGAATTTGGATTCGCAACGCAATTGAAGAGTACGAGTTGCGTGCAAAAGAGGGCTGTTGGCCATCGTGGCCCTTGTCAAATCATGACGTGATGCGTTTAGCAACACGTTGGGAGGCCAATGATGCGGCTTTGCGTACTTATGCGGCCATGCAGTTGTGTGTGCGTGGCAGCCCATGTGTTTACCAAGGCGATGAATTGGGTTTGCCTGAAGCAGAATTGACTTTTGAGCAATTGCAAGACCCATACGGCATCACCATGTGGCCTGCATTTAAAGGGCGAGACGGTTGCCGAACACCCATGCCGTGGGCTAAAAATGAGCCCAATGCGGGTTTTAGCCGTGCAGAAAAAACATGGTTACCTGTGGCTGAAACACATTTTGATTTGGCGGTTGATCAACAAGGGCATGCAACCAGTTTATTAAACCATTATCGAAATTGTTTGCATCAACGTAAGCAGTTGCCTGTTTTATTAAAAGGAACCATGCAGGTTTTATCTGCGCATGATGAGGTCTTTGCATTTGTACGGGCTTTTGAAGGCAAGCGCTTGTTGTGTGTGTTTAATTTGGCGGCAACGCCAACGACGTATCGCTTACCAGATGATACTGTCATTCAAGCATTCGCGGATTTTCCGCAAACAGAGTTGGCAGCGGGCATTGGACAAAAGGACTTGGTCTTAAGCGCGTGGCAAACCGTGGTGGCGTGGATTGAATAGAAGTGTTTTATTTGAACCAACGACAACATTTTTCAAAAAAAGGAAAATAAAAAATGGCTGAACTACTTTTTACAGGCGTGCATAAACGCTACGGGGACAATCCTTATACCATTCGCGATGTGAATTTACACATCAAAGATGGAGAATTTTGTGTGTTCGTTGGTCCATCAGGTTGTGGTAAGTCAACCCTCTTGCGCATGGTGGCGGGCTTGGAGGACATCACCAGCGGCGAACTGCAAATTGGTGGAAAGCGTGTGAATGAAGCGGCACCCTCTGAACGGGGCGTGTCTATGGTGTTCCAAAGTTATGCCTTGTACCCACACATGACGGTGCGTGAAAACATGGGTTTTGGTTTGAAAGTGGCGAAAACAGAAGAGGGCACTGTCGATAAAAAAGTGAATCATGCCGCTAAAATTTTGCAATTGGATCATTTGCTTGACCGTTTGCCAAAAGAATTGTCAGGCGGTCAACGTCAACGTGTGGCAATTGGCCGTGCAATTGTTCGTGAACCCGGTGTGTTTTTGTTTGATGAGCCTTTGTCAAATTTGGATGCCGCCTTGCGTGTGAAAACCCGCATTGAAATCGCCCGTTTGCACAAAGACATTGGTCACGCCAGTATGATTTATGTGACCCATGACCAAGTGGAAGCGATGACCTTGGCCGATAAAATTGTTTTGCTTAATGCAGGTGAGCCTGTTCAACGCGATGGCTCAATTGCACAATGTGGCGCACCGCTTGAGCTGTATCACTTTCCCGTCAATAAATTTGTGGCGGGTTTCATCGGCTCACCTAAAATGAACTTTGTCGATGGTGTGCTTGAAAGTGCTGAACCCGATGGTGCAGTGGTTAAAATTGGTCACAAATTGATCAAAGCGCGCATCAATGCCGTGGGCATGCCCTCAGGCAGTAAATTAGAAATCGGCATTCGTCCAGAACACACAGCAATGGTGCAAGGCGATGGTGACAACGTGATTCAAGGGACTGTGGAGTTTATTGAAAAACTGGGTGAGTCATCTTACTTGTATGTTCGTGTGCCCAATGCAGAAGAAACCATGACGGTTCGCCAATTGGGTGATACGGATCATGTGATTGGCGATCAAATTTCAGTGTACCTCGCTCCAGACAGCTTGCATGCCTTTAAGGAAGATGGCCGCGCGTGCGCTCGCACCATTCGCGTGGATTCTGTGAAAGACGATTTGTTTGTTGCTGGCGTGGCCGGTAGTGTATTGACCAGTCACATTAGCCCATAATAAATCTAAGCACATACGCACAATATTTAATATAAACATTTCTCCATATTGAATCTCCCACCGCAAGGTGGGATTTTTTTTGTCCTCAGAAACATGCTCCGCTTCTGATTGGACTGCAATGCGGGTCAATTGATGTTCGTTTGGTTGGTTTTACACGTTGTTTGCGGTCGAATGGGCTTTTATTGTTAATTAATATTTTACAAATTGATTTGTGTCAAATTAAAACCACTTAAATAAGTGTTGAATTGGAGTTTTCAGTAATTTTTTGTATATTTTTGTCTACCGTAGTGAATAATTTGTTGTTTTTTGTGTAAGGATTTTGATATTTTTCTTATTTAAATGTCAGTTTTGGCCTGTTTTAAGTATTTTCTATATTAATTGAATTTATTTGTAGATAAAATACGGTTTTTACTCATTTTGTTTGAATTAATTGAGCTTTGTTTTAAGTAGTTCAACCAATTCTTGCATTTAATTACGTGCTAACCAACATAAAGGTCTGAATAATGAATAAAACGTACAATCTTGTCTACAACGAAGAGTTGGGGACGTGGGTCGCTGTTTCTGAGATCACCAAGGCCAAAGGAAAGAAGAAAAAAGCATCTGTAGCGATTGCGTTGTCATTGTTCTCTCTCTTGAATGCGGCTCATGCGCAGGTGATCATTGGAACCGTTAATTCGGCTGGTGTTTTATCGACAGGCACCGCCAGTGCCTTGAATGATTCGGCCACACAAAATGGTGGGGTGGCGATTGGTGGGCATTCGACAGCCTCAGCCATTCAAACGATTGCGATTGGCGGTGCCACCGCTTCGGCAAAATCAGCCATTGCAATTGGTTGGGGTTCTGTGGCTTCGCTGGGACAAGGTGTTGTCTTGGGCGCGTACAGTACCGCAGGTAACCAAGGGATTGCTGTGGGTGCCAATGTGACCGCGACAGGCTATGGTGGTATTGCTATCGGTGGCGACGACATCAAGCCGCTGTGGGGCAGCAGCATTGGCGGGATTGCGACGGTTCCCAGTGTGTACAGCAGCACTTTGGCTTCAGGTGATGCTTCTGTTGCAAATGGCACCGGTTCAACAGCCTCAACAGCGGGTGCTGTCGCCGTGGGTGCAATGGCAACTGCTTCTGGTGTCACGGGCACTGCTGTGGGTTTGTATGCGCAGGCCACCAATGACTACTCCGTTGCTTTGGGTGCTGGCTCAAGTGCTTTTGGCGTGGATTCAACTGCTGTGGGTGTGGGTTCAGGTGCGACAAGCCTTGGTGCAAGCGCGTTTGGCTTTGGTGCCAAAGCCATGGCCAACAAAACAGTTGCGCTTGGGTACTTTTCATCAGCAACGGCTGTGGACAGCATCGCCATTGGTGACCGCACGACATCCAGCGGTGAAAACGCGATTGCGGTCGGTGTGAATGCTTCTGCAACAAATAACAATGCGATTGCAGTCGGTAATACGGCAAATGCAACCAATGACCGGACAATTGCGATGGGCCTTAGCGCAAGCGCAACAACATCAGATGCCATTGCGATCGGTTCAAATGCCAAGTCGCTTAATTCTTATGCGTTGGCTCTCGGTCAAAATGCATACGCAGGCAACTCAAATAGCATCGCAATTGGTGCGAATACGGTTTCATCTAATGCGGCCAATACGATCTCATTGGGTAATTCTTCAACATCATTGGGTAACAATGCCATCAGCATTGGTAATTCCAATACGGTGGATGCCAATTCAGACAGCTCAATGGCTGTTGGTAACAACAATACGGTGACGTTGGCCAAACGAACCGTGGTTTTTGGTAACAACATCAATGCAATTTATGACAACAATGTCATTCTCGGCGACTCATCAACGGATAAACAAAAGCAACAGGTTTCATCGGCTACCGTGGGTGGTGTCACGTATTCAGGTTTTGCGGGCACAGCTTCAGGTGTCGTTTCTGTAGGCAGTGCGGGCGCTGAGCGTCAACTGGTCAATGTTGCCCCTGGTGCGATCACATCAAGCAGTACCGATGCGATCAATGGTTCACAATTGTATGCAGCAATGAGTGTTGCGCAAAGCAGCATTGCTTCATTGTCTTCAAGTGTTGGCGGTGGAAGCAGTTCGGGTAGCGCAGTGGCGTCATTATCGACTTTAACTTCAACTGGCTTGAGTACGGTTGATTCGGCTGTGGCTTCATTGTCGACTGTGACTTCAACAGGTTTGAGTTCAACTAACAGTGCCGTAGCTTCATTGTCGACTGTAACTTCAACAGGTTTGAGTTCAACCAACAGCGCGGTTGCATCTTTGTCAAGTATGACATCAACAGGTTTAAGCGCAACGAACAGCACAGTGGCTTCATTGTCAACTGTGACATCAACAGGTTTGAGTTCAACCAACAGCGCGGTTGCATCTTTGTCAAGTATGACATCAACAGGTTTAAGCGCAACGAACAGCACAGTGGCTTCATTGTCGACTGTGACATCAACAGGTTTGAGTTCGACTAACAGTGCCGTAGCTTCATTGTCAACATCAACGTCAACAGGTTTGAGCACCGTTGATTCAGCTGTGGCTTCATTGTCAACGTCAACTTCGACTGGCTTGAGCACTGTGGATTCAG
>CALMCL010000174.1 GCA_937862905.1 uncultured Burkholderiaceae bacterium
CATGGTTAGTAATATTAGGTTACTTAGGTTACAACGGCTGTCCCATAGATTATTTAATAGTTTGTTGTGTCTCATATGAAACCTTTTTTAGAAATATAAAATACAAGTTGTTTAAAAATAAGCGTTAACATTCCAAGTTGGAAAAAAACACCTATCCCTCCCCATTTTTGCGATGTATGCCGCAGTGAATGCGCATATTTTATCCCCCTTGTGATGTTTAAATAAGCCTCCATATTGCTTTTTATGGGTTGGATCGATTTTGATTGAAGGAGTAAACATGCGTATTGTTCAAAAAAATGTAAACCTCGCCATTGTCTTGGCATTGACGGCCAGCGTTTTATTGGGGTGCTCTGGGCAGAAGAAAGAAGTTAAACCTTCCGCCTCTGAATCCAGCATAGCCACACCCGCGAAAACACCAGCGGCACCATTGGTGACGGGTTTGCCCGACTTTACGCCGCTGGTGGATAAAATCGCACCTGCCGTGGTCAACATCAGCACGGCAGAAAAGGTGCAGTCGCAATCGCGGGCGGGGATGGATCCGATTTGTCAAATGTGGCCAGATTTCCCGATGTGTGCACAGAGAAACGCCCAGCCTCAGGGTGAGGGGCGTGAGCAGCCACGCGGCGTGGGTTCAGGCTTCATCGTGTCTGCGGACGGTTATATTTTAACCAATCACCACGTGGTGGATGGTGCCAGCAGCATTGTTGTGTCTCTTAATGACAAACGTGAATTCAAAGCCAAAGTGATTGGCAGCGATGAGCGCAGCGATGTCGCTGTGTTGAAAATCGAGGGCGAGAATTTACCTTTTCTCAATACCGCCAACTCCGATGACATCAAGGTCGGTCAATGGGTGATGGCAGCGGGTTCACCTTTTGGCCTGAAAAATACGGTCACTGCGGGCATCGTCAGTGCGATTAAGCGCGATACGGGTGAATATGAATCGTTTATCCAAACGGATGCGGCAGTCAATCCAGGTAATTCGGGCGGACCGTTGGTCAATATGTCGGGTGAGGTCGTGGGCATCAACAGTCAAATTTTGTCCAACAGCGGCTCATTTGCGGGCATTGCGTTGGCCATTCCAATCAATGAGGCATTGAAAGTTGCGGATCAAATTCGTGCCACAGGTAAAGTCAATCGAGGCCGAATCGGTGTGGCGATTGGCAATGTGGATGAAGAAATCGCCAAGGCATTGGGTTTGCCCAAAGCATCGGGTGCCATGATCAAAACCGTGGAGTCGGGTTCATCGGCCGCCAATGCGGGGCTTCGAGCGGGTGATGTGGTGCTTAAAGTGGACAGCCATGAGGTGGAAAACAGTGCGGATTTTGCGCGTGTGATTGGCAACAGCACACCCGGCACTGCATTTAAATTTGAGGTGTGGCGACAAGGTCAGGCGGTCAGTCTCAATGTGACGGTCGGTTCGGATGCCGCTGCAAAAGTGAGCGAAAATTCGATGGACAAGGGCAATTCAAACGGTTCAGATCGGGCACATTCGCGTGTGGATCGACTGGGTTTGACCGTTGAACCATTGTCCAGCAATGAACTCAAACAAGCTCAACTTGAGGCGGGGGTGCGCATTGCCAAGGTGGAAGGGTTGGCGGCAGGGGTGGGTTTACGTGAAGGTGATGTGATTGTGCAAGTGAACAATGCCTCAGCTGAAAATCCGAGCGAATTCAGCCGCATCATTGGGACGAGCACGGGGCGTGTGCTGTTGTTGGTTCAGCGCGAAGGTGTGATGCAATATGTGGTGTTGAATCCATGATGTGTTCATTTGCGGAAGAGCAAAAAAATATAAAAGATATAAAAAACACAGAAAGACAGAGAAGATGAAGGGCTTGGGCTTTCGCTCAAGTCCTTTTGTTTTCTGCAGGAAAGGTCGGTTCCATGAACCGATAGTGATTCAGTTTTTAATGCAGAAAGTGCGGCCAAAGGCTTTGTTTTTTAGCATAAGCTTTATAAAAGCTGCTTAGAAATCGTTATAATTGGTCGCATAGCGCGTGTAGAAGGGCATGAAAACGGTAAGTCGAGCGCAGCTTATTGTTTCGAGCGCCTTGAATTTTTAATGGATACTCATGAGTACAGTTCTTATCTTGCCGGGTCATGGCAATTCTGGTGTGGGTCACTGGCAAACCGAATGGGAGCGCATGCATCCCGAATGCACGCGGGTCATGCAGGGCGATTGGGAGAGCCCTGATTGTGTCGATTGGTTCGAATGTTTAGAAAAAGCTGTGGCGAGCCATCAGAGTGATGTGGTGTTTGCAGCGCACAGTTTGGGGTGTTTGTTGGTGGCGTATTGGGC
>CALMCL010000175.1 GCA_937862905.1 uncultured Burkholderiaceae bacterium
CAGGCCATCGTTGCCTTTTTTGCCGATGCCCGTCATCAAGCTGTCATTGAGGCCCTGATAGAATGTGGCGTGCATTGGGACGATGTGCAGTCACAAACAGATGCTAACAATGCTGCGGGCATGTTTTTTGGTAAAACCGTGGTGCTCACGGGCACGTTGCCCACTTTAGGACGAGATGAGGCGAAGGCTTTGCTTGAGGCTGCGGGCGCAAAGGTGTCGGGCAGTGTGTCCAGTAAAACGCATTTTGTCGTTGCGGGTGCTGAGGCGGGTTCAAAGCTGGAGAAAGCGCAGGCATTGGGTGTGACGATTTTGGATGAAAGCATGATGCTGGCTCACTTGAATGGCGGCTAAAAGCAAAGTGAAGCAAAGTTTCGCTTTTCATTTGTTTAAGGGGAAGAGGGTACTGTGTGGGAATCGTGTGGGACAATAGATTGATCATTTCAGCGTGAGTGGCTGTGTTCATAAGCAGGCAAAGCCGCTGAAACTAAAGCTGCACAGATTTCAGAAAAAAATGAAGTGGAGCGGAACGTAAAACCATTGAACCATTGAGGGCTGTCACTGACAAAGGTGCTCGAGATGGATCACATTTAAAAAATTAAACCCTTCAATTTTTTCGTAAGGAGAACAAGATGTTAGGTGTCATCGCAGGCAGTGGTTTGCAACGGCTCGCCCATTTGGAAAACATTCGTCGTGAAATTGTGCGCACACCTTTTGGTGAAACATCATGCGCACTGACCATTGGCGAATTGTCTGGTGTTGAGGTGGTGTTTCTGAATCGCCATGGCTATGGCCACACACTCGCCCCACATCAAATCAACTACCGTGCCAATCTGTGGGCACTGCAAAAAGTGGGGGTGGACAACATCTGTGCGATTGGCAGCACGGGCAGCATGATCGAGCACATTCAGCCCGGTCAGTTGGTGGTTCCAGATGATGTGATCGATTACACTTCGGGGCGGGTGGGGACTTATTTTGAGGGGCCTGATCACCCGATTGTGTACACTGACTTGTCAGAGCCATTCGATCGAGCGGCTCGTGAAGTGTTGCTCAGCGCGGCCAACAAGGCGGGAGAGCCTGTGGTCAGCACGGCAACATACGCATGCACCAACGGTCCACGCCTTGAAACACGCGCAGAAGTGAAGCGCATGGCGATGGATGGGGCGCATATCGTGGGCATGACATTGATGCCTGAGGCTGCGCTTGCCAAGGAGCTCGATTTGCCCTACGCTGCGATTGTGGTGTGTACCAATTATGCGGCTGGCGTGGGTGAAAACATTGCGCATGATTTGAATCAATGGCGTGCTTTGCGTGAGCAGAGCTTGATTAAAGTCGAGAATGTCTTGTTGCAATGGGTGGCGTGCTCGGCATGATTCATGCCGATTGCATTCAACTGGTCGTTGCGCCAAAATGCTCAAAAAATAGAGGGGGCTCATCACATTAGCCCCTTTGCCTTCTTGTTTTACATGCTGAATACAAAAATAAATAGCTGATTGAACGGCATGCAAGACTCTGGTGTGGATCACTTTGGGAGTGATCAATTGGTTTGATTTTGGACATGCATTGAACACCCTTGATGGTGAGCTTATGCGATGGCCTGCTCTACTTGGTTGAGCCAATTGTCATATAGCTTTTGTTCCATGCCGTGCAAGTCTGCGCTCATCTCGCGCCATTGTGGGTTAAATTCATCCAATTGTGTCATCATGTTGTCCAAATGGCCTTCCTCTTCTTTAATGATTGATTGCACATGGACACGGCTGCCTGCGTGGGTGAGTGCATGCTGGTATGTGTGATACAACATCATGGCGCGCACTTCAATGAGGTAAGTCACGAGCAGGTAGCAGCCATGTTTGAGTGAGCGGCCTGTTGCACCGCGTGCACTCAGGTAGCGGGCGCAGCTCATGTCCAGTTTGTGTAAGTAACGAAAGCTGGCGCGTGGGGCGAGCATGTAGGCACCCGTGTAGTCGGGACAGTCGATGGCGAGCTTATTGATCTGGCGTTTGAGAAAATAGGCGTGGCGGGCTTCTTCGAAGGCATGTTGCAAGGTGATGAGGTCAACGTGCAGGGGGTGGACGTAAGCCGCAATTTTTCGTGCGCCAACCGATTCCATCATGGACAGGCTGTTCAACCAGTGGGCATGGGTGGTGTCGTTGCCGATGATGGTGGGCAGCATGTGGGCGAGTTGCGGGCAGTGGGTTGGGTATGTGGTGGTCATGGTGTTCATTCTTTCAAACGAATATTTTCAAACGAATGTTTTCAAACAATCGCCAAATCAGCGGTGCTGTCTTGATCTAAAAAAGTACGAATCGCATCGTAGATGTGGGTCAGTTGTGCAGGCGTGATGCAGTAAGGGGGAATCAAGTACAGCACGTTGCCAATTGGACGCAGCAGAATCCCTCGCTCTAAAAAATAATGGTAAATGCGATCACGTTCGCTGGACAAATAGGTGTTGCCCGCCACGGTGCGCACCGTCATGGCGAGGATGGTGCCGCAATGGCGCACATTGTCGATGCGAGGGTGATTGGCGATGCATGAGGCAAAATCGGCATGAGCGCAACGGAGTTGTTCGCGTTGCGCATGGCTTTCAGGTGTGAGCAACAGTTTTAAGCTGGCGACGGCTGCGGCGCAGGCGATCGGATTGGCGGTGTAGGAATGCCCGTGATAAAACGCGTGCGTCAGGTCGTCACTGTAAAAGGCATCGTAAACGGGTTGGGTGCATGCGGTGATGGCCAGTGGCAATGTGCCGCCTGTGAGGCCTTTTGACAGGCACATGAAATCAGGGGCTTCGGTGAGTTGCTCGCAAGCGAACAAAGTACCTGTGCGCCCAAAGCCCGTCATCACTTCGTCGGCAATGACGTATGCACCGTGAGCGTGTGCCGCTTTGAAGAGTGCATCCAATGCCTTGGCATTGTGCATTTGCATGCCAGCTGCACCTTGCACGAGTGGCTCGACAATGAGGGCGGCCACATCATTTTTATCTAAAATTTGCAACAGCGCATCCAAGCTGCATTGTGCTTGATCTGTTGTGGGAACGGGGATGAATGCCACATCGAACAGTTTGTCGTTGAAGGGGGCGGTGAACAGGCCTCGCTCACTGGCGGCCATGGCACCAAAGGTATCGCCGTGATAGCTGCCTTCAAGGGCGACGATGGTGCGACGCGATTGACCTTGATTGTGAAAAGCCTG
>CALMCL010000176.1 GCA_937862905.1 uncultured Burkholderiaceae bacterium
CCGCATGACCACATCAGCACGCGGCCGTCATGGCTGGTTCGTTGATAAAACCATGCCAAAATAATCGACACATAAGGCATGGAAAAAATGCCAAAACGCAGCCTGGAATAGGCCATGTCCAATAAACGCAGTTTACCCGACACGCTGATGCGGTCGACATGAATGACTTCTGCATGGTTATACGTTGTGCGAGCGGCTTGTCTTGTGCGCCACATCATTCCACCCGCCTACCACGCAATTTGGTGATGATTTCAACCCGTGTTTTAACCTGAAGCCGTTCGAGGATGCAGGTGACATGTTCTTTTACGGTTTGTTCTGACAGCGACAGTTTCTGAGCAATGCGTTTATTGGGTAAACCCATCAGTACCATGACCAGCACCTCACCTTGGCGTGTGGTCAATCCAAGCTCAGCCGCCGTCACAGGGATTTCCTTGGGTTGAGCATTGCGTTGAGCATGATGCTCAGCGCTTGGAAACCACGTTTTGCCCATCAAAAGTGTCTCCACCACTTGAGCAAATACGTCGGGAGACTCTTGTTTGTGAATGAATCCACTGGCGCCCATGTTGCAGACTTTGTTTTGGATGACCGCATCATCATCGGCACTGATGACCAGCAAAGCTGTTTTTGGGCATTGTTCGTGTAATTGTTTCAGCAAAGGCAGTGATGTGCCTTCAGGTAACCAAAAATCAAGCACGATGAGTTGAGGGGTGTGGTGTTGAAGCTGTTGCCACAGGGCATCCACGCTGGTGATGGCATGCGCTTGTTCAAAATGACAATGTGAGATTAAAAAGTCAGCAATGCCTCGTGCGACCAGTGGGTGGTCATCAATAACGATGGCGTGGCGGAAAGGTGTGTTCATGCCGATCTAAATGGTTTGATGGTGCTTATATTGTATGTCAAATATCGTTTGAATCATAAATGGTATTTTGGGGTGCATGGTTTTGTGAAGGATGTTTCGATGTCATTGACATGTTCTTAAGGTAAATATAATAGCAAACTTGTATTGATAAAACACCCTACTTTAGTAGGGTTGAGTTTTAATGCAAATATCGAGATAATTTGTAAAATGATTTTCTTTGGTGTATCTTACTAAGTATGGTCTTTATAAGTGTTTCTTCCATTTGGATTGAATATGTATTTTAACAATAATAAGGGGATTGGCATGACTGTTTTTAATGGAACCTCAGGGAGTGATTCTTTGGTGGGCGGATCAAGCGCTGATGGGTTGTATGGTTTAGCAGGGGACGACACCCTAAAAGGTGGTACTGGTAACGATACATTAGAGGGTGGTTCAGGTAATGATGTTTTATATGGTGAAGATGGCAACGACACCTATGTGTTCGGTAAAGGCGATGGCGTGGATGAGATTGCCTATGATTCAGACAGTTCATCTGGCAAGTTGAATA
>CALMCL010000177.1 GCA_937862905.1 uncultured Burkholderiaceae bacterium
ACTTGGCCTTTTTCAATCTACGAAAATTGCTATTCGTACTTTAATTAACGGAATATAAAAACACCTTCGCTCTTCCAACCAAGCAAACCTGAAATACATACTCACACTAAAAAAATAATCGAAAATAAAACTTAATGTAGGCTTATGCAAAATACAAGCCTAAAATCTATCTCTCAAGGCTTCAATATTAAGTCCATAAAAATAGATGAGTGTGTTCTAGGAGAAAAAATGGAGATCGGAATCACCAGCATTCAACGTGATCGCAATCCATACATCATTGAATGGATTGCTTTTCACCTGTGTGTCGGCTTTAATCGTCTGTATATTTATGCCCATCAAAGCAATGACGGCATGAGTGAAACCTTGCATCACATCGCCCAGCATTATCCTGTTTATGTGAAAGACACCGATGCTTCTGTGTCTCAACACGATGCCTACACCGACTCTATCCATCAACATTTACCCGAAGTCGATTGGATGGCTTATATTGACGGCAATGATTTTTTATTTCCCGTGCGACATGCCAACATCAAAGATGCTTTAATGCTTTAATGCTTTATAACGATAAAAAACTGTCTGCACTTGCTGTTTATTGGACGTGTTACGGCGGCAGTGGCCACCTCAAGGCACCTGATGGCTTGCTATTAGAGGCATATACACGCCACAGTCACCCTCATTTTCACACCAATCGTCAGATCAAGTCGATTGTGCAGGGTCGACAAAACGGGAATGTGCAAAACATCAATGCACATTATTTTTCCACTGACGATGGGACTTGCGATGAGAGTATGCGACCACTAACCCTTCATGGGTTGGTAGATGGCGAACTGCCCTCGCAGGACGTGTTCCGCATCAACCATTACATCGCTCAAGGGGCACCTTATCTTGCACATCCATCAACCAAAAAGCCTTTGAATCTATCGCCCACCACCGCTTATTCGCTCGAAGAGTTGGACAGCCATGATCAAAATGAACACGATGATGGCATTCGTTATAAATTTTTAAATCAATTGACACTCAAAATTGAAGAAATTAACGCACGCATCGGTGTCATGCAACCAGCCCTTTAGTCCGCTGCATCACGGGTTGTAATGCTCATTGAAAATAAAGTCCTGCACATCGACAGGATCAACAGTGTCAATGTGAATGCGGTGTAACCCTTCGTGCTCTAAGCGGGCATCATTGATGAGTGCACGTGTGAAATGCTCAGCATAATGAGCATCATAACTGGCACGCGCTTTCAGTCGATGCGCTTTGAGCACATCCACATGGTTCAATTGCCGCAAACCATCAAACAATTCATCTGGGTGTTTCCAGCGCACCGCTTCTGGGTACATGGCAAAATCACCGCCCAAAATAAACCGAAATGGTCCCATGCCCAAATGCGACAACACAGGTGTGCCGCTGCCCATGGCTTCAATCGAAGCTTTATTACCGCCCGTCGGAAACGATGGCATGTAAACGTCAACACCATAATCGCTCATGGCTTGCCACACCGATTTCACCACGGGCACATAAATGAAGCGCTCACGTGGAACGCCGTTGTGGTCCAAATGCTGGTCAATTTCCGCCCTCACTTCAGCCGTCAGCTCTCCAATGTGCACATGAAAGCCATCCGTGGTGCGGATGATGTGTGGAATGAGTTCAATGTACTTGTACGGATACGGTGAGGTGAATTTGTGATACGCGCCCGATGTCGCTGTGGTCAAACGCCCATTTTTATAAAAACTGTCTTCTGCGCGGATGCCCATGTCGGTAGCAGACAATGGCCAATACACTTGATTCGGCACTTTGAGCTTGTCTCGGCACAAACACAAGCCCGCCGCATGAAAATCAATGTGATTTAAATGCTCGGCCTGTACGCCCAACGAAAACTTATAATCGGCGTGATGTAAAAAGTAAGCGGTGCCAGGCGGCGCAACAACGCTGGCGGCAACGGCCACGCTGTCATAATAATGGTTGAACAAAAAGGTTTTCGCTGGATTCAATTCCACTATTTTCATTTGCAACCATTGCAGTTTTTCGGTCAAATTGCCTGTGACACTGATGTCCGCCTGCGCACCTAAGTTTTTCACCTCTTCGACATACAATTGATCGCGGTGCACCACGGGATCGCCATTGGCGATGTTGGTCAACACGACCACGCATGGTCGACCTTGAGCCAGCTTGATGTAATCTTCCATGACCTTGGTGTGTCCACCAGCAGGGTACATGTAGGTGGCAATGAACAGCCACGGACGCTGAGATTCTTCTTTTGGTTCGTCTTGTGTTGGAGATCGCACTTCAGACGGTGCTTTCATTGACGTGTGCGCCCATGCCGCTTCACCCACCTTCACACAAATGTCATCCAAAATCACCGATGAGAACACCTTGGATTGCGAGTGTGGGTGGTTCAAAACCAACTCTGTCACCTGAGTGACCTCACCCAAAGGTGTTTCAAAATGTCCAGCCGCAATGTCGTTGAGCTTATGTTTACGAAATGTTTCTAAGTCGATGAAAATCATCGGCGTCTCCAAGACAATTTTTAAATTGATTAAAAAATACGCTGTAAAAGTGCCTGCCAAAAACCATCTGGGACCCACAACAAAAATGCAGTGGCGACAATAAAACGCACCAGCTTACCCAACCCCATCCACAGCAACACGCCACGCCATGGCAATTTCAACCAGCCCGCCATGGCGCACAGCGCATCACCGATCCCCGGCACCCATGACAGCAACAACACGGGCGAGCCCACCTGCTTCAACCATTGCAAGTGCTTGACGGGCTTTTGTTTGGCCAGCGCATTTTTCGCCCCCCAACCCATCCAATAGGTCACCATACCACCCAAGGTATTGCCCAGCGTCGCCACCCCAATGGCCAACCAAAATTGATCTGGATTGAGTTTCACAAAACCAAACAGCACGGGTTCAGTGGCCATCGGCAATAGCGTCGCAGACACAAAGGCCACCACAAAAATCGCGGGCAAACCGACGTCGGGTAAAGCGAAATAAGCAAGTGTGGTGTTCAACCAATCGGGCATGGGCAACTTTCATTAAAAAGGATGTGAATATGCATCCACATGATCATGCTTTTTGACATTATTTGTGCACGATGTCAGACAATTAGACACCGTTCACATAAAATTAAACGCTTCTAAAGTATTGTGGGCTTGCTGTGTCGGGGTGAACCTGTTAACCTTGCACTTTATGCTGGCGTGCAACAATTGACCCTCCCATGCGCCACAACTTCATGAGTGCCATTATGCCGCAAATCGACTATTTAAAGAAAATCTTGACCGCTCGCGTGTACGACGTGACGGACGAAACCCCATTGGAATTCGCCCCACAGCTCTCGAAAAAGATCAACAATCACGTCTTTCTCAAGCGCGAAGACCACCATGAAGTGTTTTCATACAAAATTCGTGGCGCATACAATCGCATGGCACAGCTCACCCCTGCGCAACTCAAACAAGGCGTGATCACCGCTTCAGCAGGCAACCATGCACAAGGCGTGGCATTTTCTGCCGCCAAACTCAAATGCAAAGCCATCATTGTCGTCCCCGAAACCACGCCCGCCATCAAAATTGAAGCCATCAAACGCTTCGGCGGCGAATATGTTGAAGTCGTTCAGCACGGTGGTTCATACACCGATGCCTACGATCATGCACTCAAACTCGAGAAAGAGCACAAACTGACATTCGCCCACCCTTTTGACGACCCCGATGTCATCGCAGGGCAAGGCACGATGGGCATGGAAATTTTGCGCCAACACCCAATGCATTTGGATGCCATTTTTGTACCCATCGGTGGTGGCGGTGCAGTCGCGGGGATTGCCACATACATCAAACTGGTTCGCCCTGACATCAAAATCATCGGCGTGCAAAGCGTGGATTCAGATGCCATGGCGCAATCGATCAAAGCCAATAAACGCGTGACTTTAAAAGACGTCGGCATCTTCGCCGATGGCACCGCGGTCAAACTGGTCGGCAAAGAAACCTTTCGCCTGGCCAAACTGTATGTGGACGACTACATCTGTGTCACCACCGACGACATCAGCACCGCCATTAAAGATGTGTTTCAAGACACCCGCTCCATCCTTGAACCGTCTGGTGCACTCGCCATTGCTGGCATGAAGGCGTATGCGGAACAACATGGCTGGAAAAACAAGCATCTGGTTGCCATTGCCTCGGGTGCAAACACCAATTTTGACCGCTTGCGTTACATCGCCAGCCGTGCCGATGCGGGTCAAGCGCAAGAAGCCTTGTTCGCCATGACCATTCCCGAAGCACGCGGATCGTTTAAACACCTGTGCGACTTGCTGGGCGAACAACGCAGCATCACCGAATTCAACTACCGCATGAATGACCCCGTACACGCTCACTTACTGGTCGGTGTGGCGGTCACAGGACACGGTGACTCGACTAAAATTGCTGAAAAATTCATCAAAAAAGGCATCGCCACCCTCGATTTATCACACAATGAACTGGCCAAACAGCACATTCGCAACATGATTGGTGGCGCATGCACAGGCGCGATCAATGAAATGGTCTTGCGCTTTGAATTCCCCGAGCGTGCAGGTGTGTTGTTGAACTTTTTGACCTCGGTGTCTTTGCACTGGAACATTTCCCTGTTTCAGTACCGCAACCAAGGCGGTGACTTTGGCAGCGTGCTGGTCGGCATTCAAGTGCCGCCGGCAGACCGTGCGCAATTCAAAAAATTCCTACCGACACTCGGCTACCGTTACTGGGATGAAACCGACAACCCGGTGTACACCTTGTTCCTGAAATAAGCGAAGAAAAAAACCATGCAAGTGCTCATCATTCCCGTCACCCCTTTTCAGCAAAATTGTTCGCTCATCGTCTGCAATGCCACAAAAGAAGCTGCAGTCGTTGATCCAGGTGGTGACATCGATAAAATTTTGGCGCAAATCAAACACACGGGTGCCCATGTCTCACAAATCCTATTGACCCACGGCCATCTTGATCATGCGGCTGCGGCACCCGAACTGGCCGCAGCTCTGAACGGTGTACCCATCATCGGCCCACACATTGGTGACAAGTTTTGGTTGGATGGTTTGGACGATCAAGCCCAACGTTTTGGTTTTGGCCATGCCAAAGCATTCACCCCCACACATTGGCTCAGTGACGGCGATACAGTGCAAGTGGGTGATCACATCTTTAACGTGATCCACTGCCCAGGACACACCCCAGGTCATGTGGTGTTTCATTCCAAAGAGGCGCAATTGGCATGGGTGGGGGATGTGTTATTCCAAAACTCCATTGGTCGCACTGATTTTCCACAAGGCAACCATGCCGATTTGATTCGCAGCATCAAAGAAAAATTATTGCCTTTGGGTGATGACATTCAATTTGTACCGGGTCACGGCCCAACCTCGACCTTTGGACAAGAACGTCTGCACAACCCCCATTTGCTTTAATTCATTCAAAAATCATTCCGTATTTTTTACTTGAGCGTAAAATTACACGCTGCACGTAAGCCTGTGGCAAATCATGCCGCTTGGCGCAAAAACCCACATCATTCAAGTTTACTTTTACCCTTTTATTAAAAGGACCCCCATGAAATTCAACTTTCCCGTCATCATTGTCGATAAAGATTACCGCTCGGACAACATCGCGGGTACTGGCATGCGCGCACTGGGTGAAGCCATCGAAGCGCTCGGCACCGAAGTGGTCGCCATGACCCATTCACGCGACTTCATGGGTTTGGCGCAACAATCCGTGCGCGCCAGCGCATTCATTGTATCCATCGATGAGCCTGAAAACGGCGAACAGCATTGCGACGAAATGGCATCACAAACCATCCGCGACTTGCGCAGCTTGGTCACCGAAATTCGTCAACGCAACGCCGATATCCCTATTTTCCTGTATGGTCGCACCCACACCTCGCGCCATTTGCCCATCGACATCACACGTGAAATGCACGGTTTCATTCACATGTTCGAGGACACCAACGAGTTCATGGCGCGCCATATTTTGCGCGAAGCAAAAACCTACCTCGATGATTTGTTTCCCCCCTTTTTTGGGCGTTTGGTCAATTATGCGCAAAACTCATCGTATTCATGGCATGCGCCAGGGCATTCGGGCGGTGTGGCTTTCTTAAAAAGCCCTGTCGGCCAATTGTTCCATCAGTTTTTTGGTGAAAACATGTTGCGTGCAGACGTGTGCAACTCGGTCGAAGAATTGGGTCAGCCCTTGCTGCACACCGGTTCGGTGCGTGAATCCGAAGACAATGCGGCACGAATTTTCAAAGCCGATCACTGCTTTTTCGTCACCAACGGCACATCCACGTCGAACAAAATGGTTTGGCATGCCAATGTGGCACCGAACGACATCGTCATCGTGGATCGAAACTGCCACAAATCCAGCCTGCACGCCATCATCATGACGGGTGCCATTCCTGTGTTTCTCACGCCCACACGAAATAAATTTGGCATCATTGGTCCGATTCCAAAATCTGAATTTTCGATGGCAACCATCCAACGAAAAATCAATGAGCACCCTTTCATTGAAGACAAAACAGCACAACCACGCCTGTTCGTCCTCACCCAATGCACCTACGATGGCGTGATGTACAACGCACAAGCGATCAAAAAAATGCTTGATGGCAAAGTGCA
Source organism: uncultured Burkholderiaceae bacterium (assembly GCA_937862905.1). Classification (GTDB taxonomy): domain Bacteria; phylum Pseudomonadota; class Gammaproteobacteria; order Burkholderiales; family Burkholderiaceae; genus Hydromonas. Next base: position 6,616 of record CALMCL010000177.1, read on the forward strand.
AACCCTGATGTTTGACGAAGCATGGATGCCCCATGCCTACTTTCACACCTTCTACGACAATTATTATTCGATTAACGGTGATTCGGGTCGCACGCAATACTCCACCGTCTTCGCCACCCAATCGACCCACAAACTCCTCGCTGCATTGTCACAAGCATCGCAAATCCTCGTGCAAGATGCCGTTGAACAGCCGCTGGATCGCCACCGTTTCAACGAAGCGTTCCTCATGCACGCCTCCACCAGTCCGCAGTATTCGATCATTGCTTCATGCGATGTCGCCGCGGCCATGATGGAAGGTGAAGGTGGACAAGCTTTGACCAATGACAGCCTGCTTGAAGCGATGGACTTCCGCCACGCCATGCACAAAGCCGATGAAGAATATGCCAACTCATGGTGGTTCAAAGTGTGGGGGCCAGATGCGTTGCCCGAGCACGGCGTTGGAAAACAAGCCGACTGGGCAATCATGCCCAACGACCGTTGGCATGGGTTTTCGGGTGTCGAAAAAGACATGAACATCCTCGACCCGATCAAAACCACCATTCTCATGCCTGGTTTAGACATCGACGGTGATTTTGCAGACATGGGCATTCCCGCCACCTTGGTGGCCAATTACCTTGCAGATTACGGCATCATCATTGAAAAAGTGGGTTTGTACTCGATTTTCCTGATTTTCAACATCGGCATCACCAAAGGCAAGTGGAACACATTGCTGACTGAATTGCAGCAATTCAAAGACATTTACGATGACAACAAACCTTTGGTCAAAATTTTCCCAGAATTCATCAAGGAAAACCCCTGCTACGCTAAACTCGGCATGAAAGATTTGTGCCAACAAATCCACGAAGCCTATAAAGCCCATGACATCGCTCGCATTCAGCATGACATGTACATTGAACCCGTCATCCCCGCCATGCGCCCCGCCGATGCATGGGCAAAAATGGCGCGTCGCCAATACACGCGCGTGAATGTGCTGGATTTGACCACTGAACACATCACAGGTTCATTGGTCACGCCGTATCCGCCAGGCATTCCCTTACTTGTTCCTGGCGAACGTTTCAATCAATTGATCATTGAGTTTTTACATTTCGCGCTTGAATTCAATGGCCAATTCCCAGGTTTCGAGCAGGACGTGCATGGTTTAATCAAAACCGAAGTCGATGGGGTGATGAATTATTTTGTGGATTGTGTTGAGATTTAAACATTCACTTTTCAACTCATGCTTCAATCCACACTTCAACTCACATAAAAAAACACCGCTAATGGATTTAGCGGTGTTTTTTTATTGGGTGCACAAGTCGCGCTTTCACGAACACATCATGTTCAAGCATCATCAAACAAGGTTTCATGATGACGGTCATTGCGGCTGAAGAAGCCTTTTGTTTTTGCTTTGTTTTTATGACGCCTTCTGCCCAACCAACGCAATCCAACCATCATCAGCACGCCACAACGCCATTTTCATGTACGGTGCATAGGCTTCAATGAGTTCCTCGGTTTGACGCTCAAGGATCCCTGACAACACCAGATGCCCGCCTGGGCCCACGCGACTGACCAAAGCAGAAGCCAATAATTTTAACGGATTGGACAAAATATTCGCCACCACCACATCATAAGTGGCCCCATCGACCATGCCATCAGGCAACACAAAAGTCGCTTCAGTCTCGTTTGCAGATGCATTGTCAATCGCGCTTTGCACCGCTTGTGGGTCAATGTCTGTGCCCATCACAGCGCCTGCGCCAAGTTTTTTTGCGGCGATGGCGAGGATGCCGCTGCCACAACCATAATCAAGCACCGTTGAACCTTTGAGTTGTTCAGGCATTTCGGATGCCAGCCATTGCAAACACACACGTGTGGTCGGGTGGCTGCCGGTGCCAAAAGCAAGGCCTGGATCGAGGCGTAAATTGATGCGACCCGCTTCATCTTGTGCATCATGCCATGTCGGCACAATCCACAGGTTGTCGGTGATGCAGATGGGTTCAAATTGGCTTTGCGTCAATCGCACCCAGTCCTGAGCTTCCACGGTGCGCGTTTCAAATGCAGGCACAGGTAAATCCAAAGCATCAAACGCAACATCCAGCATGTGTTCAATGTCTGTTTCGGCTTCCACCAAAACCACCAAACGTGATTGCTGCCACGCGTGCGTGGTGGGCTCCATGCCCGGCTCGCCATACAAAGGCACTTCAGCATCGGTATCGGCATTTTCATCTTCAACTGAAACGGATAATGCACCCGCTTCCATCAACGCATCGGATAAATCTTCAGCATGCGCTTCGTCAATGCTGATTAAAACTTCTGTCCACATAAATATGACCTTTACACAACAGTAAACCAGCCCATTTCAGTTGAACTGAAACGGGCTGGTTTACTGTGTTCGTTTATTTAACAAGCATTTGAATGAATGACTTCTCAAATGCCAAAACCCACATGGAAAAAAGAAAATTCATCCCTATGGGTGTTAAGTTGAGCATTAAGTATTTCGTTTTTCAAGCTTGTGTTCAAGGTAATGAATATTAAACCCACCCTCTTGAAACACTTTGTCTTCCATCATTTCACGATGCAAAGGGATGTTGGTTGAAATGCCTTCGACCACCATTTCCGACAAGGCCGTGCGCATCCGATTGAGTGCTTGTTCACGTGTGTCACCATAAGAAATCAATTTACCAATCATCGAGTCATAATGCGGCGGCACAAAATAGTTCGTATACGCATGCGAATCCACGCGGATGCCCGGCCCGCCTGCAGCATGCCATGTCGTGATGCGGCCTGGACTTGGGGTGAATTTGAATGCATCTTCCGCATTGATGCGGCATTCGAACGAATGACCACGAATGACGATGTCTTTTTGCGTATAACGCAATTTTTCACCTGCGGCGATGCGAATCTGCTCTTGCACAATGTCCACGCCCGTGATCATTTCGGTCACAGGATGCTCAACTTGAACCCGGGTATTCATTTCAATGAAGTAGAATTCACCGTCTTCATACAAAAATTCAAAAGTGCCTGCGCCACGGTAGCCCACCGTTTTACATGCAGCCGCGCAGCGTGCACCGATTTTATCGATGAGTTTACGTGGAATGCCTGGTGCAGGTGCTTCTTCGATGACTTTTTGGTGACGACGTTGTAAAGAACAATCGCGTTCACCCAAATAAATCGCGTTACCATGTGTATCGGCAAGGATTTGAATCTCAACGTGACGTGGGTTGGTCAGGAATTTTTCCATGTAAACTTGCGGGTTACCGAATGCAGCGCCCGCTTCCGTTTTGGTCATGGCGACGGCATTCAACAACGCCGCTTCCGAGTGCACCACACGCATGCCACGGCCACCGCCACCGCCTGCGGCTTTGATGATGACTGGGTATTTGATGTCACGCGCCATGCGGATGATTTCTTTTGGATCATCGCCAAGTGCTTCGGGTGAGCCTGGGACTGTGGGCACACCTGATTTAATCATGGCTTGCTTGGCGGCCACCTTGTCACCCATGATGCGAATCGAATCAGCCGTTGGTCCGATAAAAGCAAAACCAGATTCTTCAACACGTTGCGAGAAATTTGCATTTTCAGATAAGAAGCCATAACCAGGATGAATCGCTTGTGCGTCAGTGACTTCGGCCGCTGCAATGATGGCGGTCATGTTCAGGTAACTTTGCGCAGACTGCGCTGGGCCGATACAAACAGCTTCATCGGCCAGCTTGACGTATTTGGCTTCGCGATCCGCCTCAGAATACACCACGACGGTTTTGATGCCCATTTCGCGGCAGGCGCGCTGGATGCGCAAAGCGATTTCGCCACGATTGGCAATAAGGATTTTTTGAAACATAGTGTGCTCTCTTTTCATGCGCGCCGCGCTGGAGCTTTAATGATGACAACAACGGCGGCGATAAAAGGATGTGAAGTCTGGTGCATTTCTGTTGCATTGATGTGCGCTGTTGGCATGTCACTCAACGCATCGAGTGACATCCAAAGGCATTAACCAATGATGAACAAAGGCTGGCCAAATTCAACAGGTTGTCCGTTTTCAACCAAGATTTTCTTGATGATGCCATCGGCATCCGCTTCGATTTCATTGAGCAATTTCATCGCCTCGATGATGCACACTGTTTCACCTTTTTTAACGCTGCTGCCAATTTCAACAAAGGCGGCAGAGCCTGGTGATGAGGCCGTGTAGAACGTACCCACCATTGGTGATTTAACGGTGTGACCTGTTTCAACAACAGGCGCCGCCTCGGCGACCACAGCCGCTGCGGTGGGTGCAGTGGCCACAGGTGCTGCGGCGTACTGGGGCGCGGCGACCATAACCTGAGCCCCCCCTTTGACGATGCGCACTTTACCTTCGGCTTCGGTGATTTCCAATTCAGAAATGTCAGATTCAGAAACCAAGTCAATCAAGGTTTTAAGTTTACGTAAGTCCATGAAAAATCGCTCCTTGAGGTGTGGCGCGTGTTGAATTATTTGAGGGCACGCCGCCTAAATGATGGCGCAGGAACGCTTGTTCTGTTGCGCTTCTAATGTGTGAGGGATTAATTATATCGCTTATCTTTTATTAAGTGTAGTTTAATTTCGCCGAATATGCGCTAAAAATCAAAATCACATTAATAATAGAACGCGCGTTCGTCACAAAGAAAGGGGGAAATTTTATGCCTTAACAAACATTAATAATCATTAATAATCATACAATTATATTTTCCTTTGGGCTAAAAAATGCAGGGCCGCTTCGTAGCCATACGCCCCCAAACCGCAAATCACGCCAATCGCAATATCCGACAAATACGAGTGGTGTCGAAAGGTTTCTCGTTGATGCACATTGGAAATGTGCACTTCAACAAAAGGCATGGCAATTCCAGCCAAAGCATCCCGTAAAGCCACACTGGTGTGCGTGTAAGCCGCTGGATTGATGATGATTGCATCAAATTGGCCACGCGCACCATGAATCAGATTGACCAATTCACCTTCAACATTGTGTTGCACCGCTTCCAAGTGCACGCCCAATCCATCAGCAACTGTTTTCAGATGGTCATTGATGTCCGTTAAAGTGGTTGAACCGTACACTTCAGGTTCACGCGTGCCGAGTAGATTTAAATTGGGGCCATGAATGACCAAAATGCGCAGTGACATGACAAACCTTTTATGTTGATGTTGCGAACTCAATAAAAAATTAAAATAAATCAATGATTTGCGAAAAATTATTGATTAAACCTGAATTACATTCAATCGATATTTTTAAACAAGCAAAGTCGACACACTCTGTTGTCAAACGCCGTTCAAGCCCAACAAACTGGCACCCACGGCCTCAGCCACTTTGATGCCATCGACACCTGCGGATAAAATGCCTCCCGCATAACCTGCGCCTTCACCCGCAGGGTACAACCCTTTGACGTTTAAACTTTGCATGTCTTCACCGCGCGTGATGCGCAATGGCGATGAAGTGCGTGTTTCGACGCCTGTGAGTACGGCATCGTGTAAAAAATAACCCTTGATTTGTTTATCAAACGCAGGCAAAGCTTCTCGAATCGCAGCAATGGCATAGTCAGGTAAACTGGTGTCTAAACGCCCAAGGGTCACTCCTGGTTTATACGATGGTTGCACTTTACCAAACGCTGTTGAGTTTTGCCCTGCAACGAAATCACCGACCAATTGTGCTGGCGCCGAATAATCGCCACCACCCAATTCAAACGCACGACTTTCCCAAAAACGTTGGAATTCTATGCCCGCCAGAGCCGCATCATTTGGATCGGTTGCCGGATAATCCGATGGGTTGATGCTGACCACAATGCCAGAATTGGCATTGCGTTCATTGCGCGAATATTGACTCATGCCATTGGTGACCACACGATTGGGTTCAGAAGTCGCTGCCACCACCGTACCGCCAGGGCACATGCAGAAGCTGTACACGGCACGTCCATTGCTGGCGTGATGAACCAATTTGTAATCGGCTGCACCTAAAATCGGGTGCCCAGCATATTTGCCAAAACGGGCTTTGTCAATGAGCGATTGAGGATGTTCAATGCGAAAACCAACCGAAAAGGGTTTGGGTTCCATGAACACACGGCGCGCATGCAGCATTTCAAAGGTGTCGCGTGCGCTGTGTCCCAACGCAATGACGACGTGGTTGGATTCAATCACTTCACCATCGGCCAATTGAACACCTTGCACCTGTCCTTGCTCAATCAACACATCGGTCATGCGTGCGCCAAACCTCACTTCTGCACCCAGTTCGATCATTTCTGCACGCATTTTTTCAACCATGCTCACCAAACGAAATGTACCGATGTGTGGTTTGCTGACGTACAAAATTTCTTCGGGTGCGCCTGCTTTCACAAACTCGTGTAACACTTTTCGACCATAAAACTTAGGGTCTTTGATTTGACTGTACAGCTTGCCATCTGAAAAAGTGCCTGCACCACCCTCACCAAATTGAACATTTGACTCTGGGTTCAATATTTTTTTACGCCACAACCCCCACGTGTCTTGTGTTCTTTGACGAACGGCTTGACCGCGCTCAAGGACAATGGGTTTTAAGCCCATTTGTGCCAAAATCAATGCGACAAAGATACCGCAAGGGCCAAAACCGACGACGACGGGGCGTTTATTTTCAAGAATCGGTGTGCTTGCATGACCAATGAAATGGTAGGCCGTATCAGGGGTTGGGCCGATGTTTTTATCGTCAATGAATTGTTTCAAAACGCGTTCAACATCATCGACAACCACATCAACGATGTAACTCAACAAAATAATGGTATTTTTCCCACGTGCATCATAGCTGCGCTTGAATAATGTGTATTCAAGCGCTTGATGTTCATCCATTTTTAACCGTTGCGCGATGGCTTTATGCAAGTCCTCGATGGAATGGTCGATGGGTAAGCGCAATTCTGTGATGCGCACGGATTGTGAATGAGGCATGGTGTTTGTTCAGTGAAACAATAAAGTACGCATTGTACCAGCCCTATAAGGGTTGAAGTGAAGGGTTAAAGCGATCTTTATTTTTTAGCGTTATTAGAATTTAAAGTTGTTCTTTGACTTATATCAATAAAATTTGTTTATTAAAACTGTTTTTATATTCTAAAGTCAAAACTGTGGATAAGCTTAATTAAACCAATTGTTTCAAAATATTAAGTCTCTTTTTGAGTTGTGGGTTGTGTGTTGATAAAAAAATGATTTTTAACAAAAGAAAAAACAGCTTTAAATCTGTTCACGTTTTATCCACAGCTTTTCAAAAGTTATCCACACCTTATGCACTTTTAAGAGGACTTTTATTTTTTCAAATAAAAGTGAGCCTCAACGAAAGTGTCGTTTTTTGGTTATACTTACCGACTTTTTGAGGTCACCATGAATCCAGCTTTTCAAACCATCGGCTTACTTGCTTTAAGTAATGTGTTTATGACATTTGCTTGGTATGGTCACCTTAAAACGTTGTCGGCCAAACCTTGGATTGTTGCGGCTTTAATCAGTTGGGGCATTGCATTGTTTGAATACCTGTTGCAAGTGCCAGCCAATCGCATTGGTTTTGGTTTGTTTTCAGTGGGTGAGTTGAAAATTTTGCAAGAGGTCATTACGTTGACCGTTTTTGTCCCGTTTGCTTTTTTCTATTTAAAAGAACCCCTTAAGCTCGATTATTTGTGGGCAGCTTTGTGTATTTTAGGAGCGGTCTTTTTTATTTTTCGTAGCAAGTTAGGTTGAAAATGCAGAAAAATAGCCACGCATTGGTGTATTTTAAGTTGATTTTAACAACCTTATTTTGGGGCGGCACCTGGGTGGCGGCGCACGTTTTGGTGCAAGAGGTGCCTCCTTTCACTGGGGCTTTTGTTCGCTTTACCATTGCAGTGGCGGCCTTGGCTTGGGTGGTGTGGCGACATGAGGGGGGCTGGCCTCGATTGAACCGATCGAATGCCATGACTTTGTTTTGGCTGGGATTTACTGGGATTTTTTTATACAGCTATTGTTTTTTGACCGGGTTGAAATACATCAGCGCAGGACGTGGGGCGTTGGTGATCGCTTTCAATCCCGTTTTGGTTGCTTTGGTGGCGTGGCTTGGTTATAAGGAGCGAATGACTTGGTTAAAAGGATCGGGTATTGTGCTGGCTTTGATCGGCTGTGTGCTGGTCATCAGCAATGGTCATCCTGAACGCTTGTTGCAAGGTGAAATTGGGTTGGGTGAGTTGCTTATTTTGGGCTGTGTGGTGTCATGGACGGCGTATACGTTCATTGGACGGCAGGCAACGCAAAGCTTATCGCCGCTGGTGACCACTTTTTATGCGAGTGTGGTCGGGATGGTGTTGTTGGGTGTGGCGGCCGTTGGTGAAGCCCCATGGCAATTGATTCCCCATTTCTCCTTGACCGCATGGGGGTGTTTGTTTTATTTGGGAATTTTTGGCACCGCGACAGCCTATACGTGGTTCACGGACAGCGTGAAAGTGATTGGTGCTGCACGCACTGCGCCGTTTATTAATTTAACGCCGTTGTCGGGTGTGCTGTTCAGTGCTTTAATTTTAGGTGAACGCCTACACATCATGGTCTTATTGGGTGGTTTGGTGACGGTCGTGGGGGTGATGATGACGGTGTGGGCTGGGCATGCACGCAGTCAGTCAGGCATAAATGGCGTGAAATAAGACAGTACTTTGTCATGTGGTGTTTCACTTGCTTGTTTAAAAGTACCTTTAAATTTGAACATAAGTGTTCTGGTTGATGTTTTAAAAATAAAAAAAGCAATTCATTTAATGAATTGCTTTTTTTATTGATTAAAGGAGTTTCATGTTTGAATCCAATTTGATGCAGTCTATCCAGACTATTCTGAACTTTTCAATTGACGTCGCGCAATCTCGGTATCTAAACGCGCTTGTTTGCGCAGACCTGCTGCATAAAATCGCCGTTCTTGAGTGGCGTTGTCCAAGCTGAGTTCGGGGACGGTTTGTGCTTTGCCATCTTGCATCGCAACCATGGTGAAGTAGCAACTGTTGGTGTGGCGAACACTGCGTTTTTGAATGTTTTCTGCCACCACTTTAATGCCGATTTCCATTGATGTGCGACCGACATGGTTGACGCTGGCCAAAAAAGTCACCATTTCACCCACATGAATCGGTTGTCGAAACATGACTTGATCGACGGACAAGGTCACCACATAACAACCAGCGTAACGGCTGGCACAGGCATAAGCGACTTGATCAAGCAGTTTCAAAATCACACCGCCGTGCACATTACCTGAAAAATTGGCCATGTCGGGGGTCATTAAAACGGACATGGTCAATTCACGAGGGTCAAATGAGGGCATTAAATGATCGTGTTTGGTTGTGTTCATTGAAAATAGATTCTTATGAAAATACGGAAAGGGACGATCCTTTTTTTCCGTGGTTTAAGTTGGTTTTTTGTTTGAGAGGTTTGTTAGGGCTTGTTAAAAATTAAGTAAACCATGATGGGTGTTTGTACACATTGTTTTACACGTTGCTTTGGTTTAAGCTCCGTTTAAGTGCAGTGTTTATGTTTAAAAAAACAGGCTTCTTTCCTTGGTGTTATGGTTTGGCTATTCCATGCATGAGGTGAACTTAGGGGAAATTTGAATCCGCAACTATACCGACATTTTTTCATCAAGTATG
>CALMCL010000178.1 GCA_937862905.1 uncultured Burkholderiaceae bacterium
TTGTGCCAGCATGCAGGTGTGTGCGTGAAAACATTGCCTGCTGTGTACAATCCAAAAGAAAAGCCGTGGATTAAAATTGAAAATGCCACGACGGCTGAACTGATTGCCCAAGTGAAGCGTTGTCCAACGGGGGCTTTGTCCTATATCGATGGGTCTAAAGTCGATTGAGGCGTAGGTCCCAATTCCAATCAGTAGGGTGATGCATGGGGTGAGTCTGATGGCAGCCCCATGATCGCCCCGTTTGTTGATATCACCTCTGCTCTGGTGGTAGGCCAGAGATTTTTGTCACGAGCTCCGCATAAGCGCTCATGTTCACTGGGCGAAACTTAACCGTTGTGCTGGCAGGGTTCAATGTGAGGCAATTGCCATTGTGCCAGTCATTGACTGGTCGTATGGGGCGAGGCACAAAACCGCCGCCACAGTTTGGGCACACATTGGCTTGTAAAATGGTCTCGACACAATGGGCGCAAAACGTACATTCGTAACTGCATATGCGTGCATCAACGGCGTTCGGCGGTAACGCAACGTGACAATGTTCGCAGTTTGGCCTGAGTTCTAACATGACTTTTCCTTCAATATTTAAAACATCAATACCGCTGCTGTGCGCAGTGGGGCGTTATTGTTTTTGCAATCGTTCCAGCACATGGTGACCCAATACGTTGAACAACAACCCCGCCATGACCACCACGATGCCAATCAATTGCCACATCATCAAGCGTTCATCGAGCAAGACAAAGCCTGCGGTCAGGCCAATGGGCGGCACCATGAGGGTGATCGGTGCAATCCATGAAGCAGGATAACGCGCAAGCAAGCCGCCCCACAACACATACCCCACAATCGTCGCAAGGTAGGCAATGTAGGCGATGGCGGCAACATCCGACCAAGTGAGCTGTGTGGCGATGCGTGCAAACACATCCAATCCTTCAAACCACAATGCACTGATTGTGAAAAAAGGCAAGACCATCAGCGCACCCCAGACCACGAGATTGAGCAAGGGCACAGGGCTGGAGCGGGCGATGTGTTTGTTCACGACATTGCCCAGCGCCCACGAAGCACCTGCACACACGGTTAATGTAAAACCAATCCATGACACCTCGGCTTGGTTGGGGGTGCGTTTGGCCAATGAGTAGCTCGCCAAACAGACCAGCCCGACTGCTGAAATGAGCATGCCGATGATTTGATGTGGTTTAACCGACTCTTTAAAAAAATAAGCCGAAAAGATCAGTGTGAACGGTGCAGCGACCTGTAGCACCAATGACGCCAAACCCGCAGGCATGCCCAATCGCATGCCCATAAATAAAAACGCAAACTGACCAAAGCTGATGCACAATGCGTAAGCGAACAGCCAACGCCAAGGTAAACGCGGACGTGCCATGAAAAAAACAGCGGGTAAGGTGACGGCTGCAAAGCGCAACGCGCCGAGCGCGAATGGCGGGATGTGTTGCAAACCGATTTTGATGGCCACAAAATTCATCCCCCAGATCAACACAATCAGCAGTGCACGCCCCATGTCCAGTGCCGTCATGCGAGCCCCTCTTGCTGTAAAACAGCCAATGCAGCAAGCACGCTGCTCACCGTATGAATGTGTGCAAATCGCCCCGCCAAGACCAATTCAGAGCGGCGTTTGATCGCCGCGGCCTCAAAGCACTCGCCGCTGGCCGCATGCTGCATGGCAAAAGTATGGGTCGCTTCGGTGACGTAATCCACTTTAAAGCCCAAGTCAGATGCATGGCGAGTGGTTGTTTCGCAGCATTGCTCGGTGCGAATGCCAGAGATGACCAAATGGTTGATGCCGCGTTGGCGCAGCCACACATCCAAGCCCGTTCCCACAAACGCACTGTGGCGGGTTTTGTAAAAAATTGCACTGGGGTTGACTTGCAGGCCATCAAGTGTGTGCACAAAACCGCTGTCCAATTGAAACTCCTCATCGTCATCATGATGAACAATCTGTATGACAGGCAAGCCAAGTCGATGCATGCCATCAATTAACGTTTGCTGTGCGTGCATGTACGCGGTCGCCTCGCTGTCGACCCAAGACGTGCGTTGAGCAAATGATTGTTGTGCATCGATGACCAATAACGCTGTCTTCATGATTCCCCCAGTGTTTGTTTGATGACACAGTATGGATGTTTATATGGCTCATAAACAGAGGTAAACGAGACAATTGACATTCAAAAAAGGACATCAAAAATTAAGCTGGATGGTCTGCGTGAAATGAATTAAATCGGGGTGGACTGCTTTTTAATTGTCGCATGAAAAAGATGTGAGCAGCACAAAACACTTTTCATTTTGCTTGGATTGATAGCTTTTTATAATCGGACTGATTGATCTCTTTCACTGGACTTTTGGGTGGGAGGGGACTACATTGAAAGGGCTGAACGACCGTTGAGCACCGATTTTTTCATTCAAGGAGAACATCATGGCTGCGTTAAAAGGTTCTAAAACAGAACAATCACTGAAGGATGCATTTGCAGGTGAGTCACAGGCGAATCGTCGTTATTTGTATTTTGCAAACAAAGCAGATATTGAGGGTCAAAACGATGTGGCGGCTTTATTTCGCTCAACCGCGGAAGGCGAAACGGGTCATGCGCACGGGCATCTGGAATTTTTAGAGCAATCGGGTGATCCAGCGACAGGGATGCCGATTGGTGCGACACGAGATAATTTGGCTTCTGCGGTGGCAGGCGAAACCCATGAATACACCGACATGTATCCGGGTATGGCAAAGACCGCACGTGAAGAAGGTTTTGATGAAATTGCCGATTGGTTTGAGACATTGGCCAAGGCTGAACGCAGCCATGCCAACCGCTATCAAAAAGCCTTGAATGAGTTAGTGGACTGAGTTTTGCTTTGGGTCAAGCCACACGCCATGGGGTGTGCGTGTGGTTCGTCCACACCTGCTTGTGTGATTGAACACGAGGGTGTTCATTCGGGCAAGGTCGTGCCCAATGCGGGTGGTTTGGATGGGGCTCATGACTGGTCATCCCACCACCCATTTGTGATCGATTGATTTTAACCGCCCACGGAGGTTGTCATGACTCGAGAAGGTTCACTTGAAGCACCCACGCGGCATCCATTGGATTGGCAAAACCCTGAGTTTTATAATGAGTCCGCTTGCTTGACTGAGATGGAACGCATTTTTGATATTTGTCACGGTTGTCGCCGCTGTGTCAGTTTGTGTGGTGCTTTTCCAACCTTGTTTGATTTGGTGGATGAAAGCCAAACGATGGAAGTTGATGGGGTCGACAAAAAGGATTATTGGAAGGTGGTTGATCAGTGCTATATGTGCGATCTGTGTTACATGACCAAATGCCCGTATGTGCCCCCCCATCCATTTAACCTTGATTTCCCGCACACCATGCTGCGTGCAAAAGCGATTCAATTCAAAGCAGGCGAGGTGTCTAAAGCCAGTCAATTGCTTGCTTCGACGGATATGCATGGCATGTTTGCAGGCATTCCTGTGGTTGTGCAAACCATCAATGCCATTAACCACACTCAGGTGGCGCGCCAAGTGATGGAGAAAACCTTGGGGGTTGATCAAGATGCATGGCTGCCTGATTTTGCGACGACGAAGTTCCGCAGCAGGGCAGCCAAGTCGCCCGATATTGAAGTCAAAGATGGTGAGCATGCACCTGGCAAAGTGGCCATTTTTGCCACATGCTTTGTCAATTATAACGAACCTGCGATTGGTCATGATTTGCTCAAAATTCTTACACACAATGACATCGCTTACGAATTGGTTGATCAAGAACGGTGTTGTGGCATGCCAAAGTTGGAGCTTGGTGATCTTGAAGCGGTCAATGCCAGTAAGGAGATCAATATTCCTGTGTTGGCACGTTATGCGCGTGCGGGCTACGCCATCCTTTCGCCCGTTCCCAGTTGCACCTTGATGTTCAAGCAAGAAATTCCTTTGATGTACCCCGACGATGCGGATGTTCAGTTGGTCAAGGAGGCCATGTACGACCCATTTGAATACTTGATGTTGCGAAAGCGTGACGGATTGCTGAAAACCGAATTCCCTCAGCCACTGGGCAATGTTAGCTATCAAATTCCATGCCATGGACGGGTGCAAAAAATCGGTAAAAAAACCGAAGAAATGCTCAAGATGATACCTGAAACCACAATCAATACAATCGAGCGCTGCTCAGGGCACGCAGGCACGTATGGGGTGAAAAAAGCACACCACCAAGATGCATTGAAAATTGGTAGGCCCGTGTTTAAAGCGATGGCCAGCATGAAAGATGGTACGAAGCCAGACTACATCAGTTCCGATTGTCCGCTCGGCGGACACCACATTGCGCAAGGTTTTGAGGTCAATCAACTTGGAGAGCCGCAGTTGGCGCATCCGATTTCATTGGTGCGCATGGCATATGGTTTGGACGCACCGAAAAAATAATATTGCCTCAAACGCAAGCCCATGTGGCGTTTCACACTCATCGTTTCATCTTTTTGGAGACCATCATGCAGATGACAGGACACATTGACACCGACTCCCTGATGTCGCTTGAAGCGTACAGCGCATGGCGTAAAGTGCATCAAGCTGACATCATCACCCACCGCCGCATGCGTTCGGTGCCGTTGGGTGGGCATTTAAATATTCAGTTTGAAAGCGAAATGACGGTGCGCTATCAAATTCAGGAAATGCTGCGCATCGAAAAAATATTCGAGAAAGAGGACATTCAAAGTGAAATTGAAACCTATGCCCCATTGATGCCAACGGGACGCAACTGGAAAGCCACGGTGTTATTGGAATACCCCAATGTGGATGAGCGTCGAGCCGCTTTGGCTCAATTGATCGGCATCGAAGACCATTTGTATGTTCAAGCGGGTGATCTCGAGCGGGTCTATGCGATTGCCGATGAGGATTTGGATCGTGAAAATGAGGACAAAACCTCAGCCGTTCATTTTTGCCGCTGGGAGTTGACGGAGGCCATGTGTGCCGCGTTGATGGCTGGTGTGTCGTTGACCGTGGGCTGTGATCACCCACATTACACCGAGCAGGCCGTGGTGACAGGTGATGCTCGCGCGAGTTTGTTGGCGGATTTGTAGGCGATCGCACAATAAAATACGTGATCACGCAGTTAAATAAGCGAAACCAAGGTTGCCTCTTTGCAAATGCATCCAGTGTGAATCAATCGACACAACATGGATACAAAAGACGCATAAAAAAGCCATGTTCAAGTTGACATGGCTTTTTTATTTTTAAACCGCGGGAGAAGGGGGCTGCAACGGTGTATTTAAGATGCGCAAAAAAGCGATTTCACCTTCTTTTAACAGCTCGACCAACAGCCCAAAAATGGCATTCTGCACTTCAGGGCTCATTTGGCTGCCCAAATTCATGCTGGCATGTTTGATCGAGGTGTCGGCAATGCTGGACAGCGACACATGCGAATGATGGCTTAAAAAACGATAGCTCTCATACACCTCGGCATAACCCCAGTCCGCCAACATGCGCTTCAGGCTCACACGCTTCACACCCAATGATTTGTAATGCTCAATGTCTGCATGCAATTGGCTTAAGTCGGCTTTTTGATGGGAATTGTCTTCCAGTCGGTGCAGCGTTTCTTCCAAATCCATCAACGTCAGGGCGTGGTAATGCTTTACGGTGTCCTTTGACAGAAAACCCAATTGTGCAATCGCCTCCAATAAGCTGCGTCCCAGCGTCAGAATGGCCGAATGAAACTGGGTGGGGTAAATGCTCAGTACGGCACCCGCGGTCTCGGTGGCGCGCACATACAAGCCCACAGCGAGGATATGCGCGGGTTGCTTGGCATCGAAGGGGGTGTCAACAATGGTTTTGCAAGCAACATCGAATTGAGATTGCAGGTTGGTGACATTGTACATGGCGCGTGGGTGCTTAGCGTTTGGTGGTTTTAGGTGTGATCGCAGGGGCGTCTGAGAGCGTGAATTGTGTGCCCGCCAGTGCAGCGGCAAGAGCCGATGGGTCGATGTGTTCACCTTCAACCGTGGCGCGTGGTGGCATTAAGCTGACACTGGCATTGGAAACGCCAGCCACGCTGGACAAAGCGGCTTGGACTCGGGCAACGCAGTGTTGGCAAGTCATGCCAGAGACGGTGAAAGTTTGGTTCATGGTGTTTACTCAGTTGTTTTAATGCTGTTTAAATGTGAATAGAAATAACAGATTCGATCGCTCAAGGCGGTGATGCTTTGTTACAATAACAGCTTACATTATAAATTGAATTGAAAAGATTATGACCCAATTTGCGCCACTCAAAAACGATTATTTCTTGCGTGCTTTGCGCCGCGAAGTCACCCCTTACACGCCTGTGTGGTTGATGCGTCAAGCGGGTCGTTACTTGCCTGAATACCGCGCCACACGTGCGCAGGCTGGCAGTTTCATGCAACTTGCACAAAACCCCATGTTGGCGACAGAGGTGACTTTACAGCCAATTGACCGCTACAACCTCGATGCCGCGATTTTATTCAGCGACATCTTGACCGTACCCGATGCGATGGGTCTGGGGCTGCGCTTCGTGGAAGGTGAAGGGCCTGTGTTTGATCGACCCTTGCGAGATGAGGTGGCCGTACAGCGCTTGGAAGTACCTGACATGGCGCGTTTGCAATATGTGTTTGATGCAGTCGCTAAAATCCGTTCGGCTTTGGATGGTCGTGTGCCACTGATTGGCTTTGCGGGCAGTCCATACACCATCGCATGCTATATGGTGGAGGGTGGTTCATCACGTGAGTTTAAAACAATTAAATCAATGATGTACTTGCGTCCTGATTTATTGCATCACATTTTGATGGTCAACGCCCGAGCAACAACGCAGTATTTGAACGCGCAAATTGCCGCTGGTGCGCAGGCCGTGATGATTTTTGACACATGGGGTGGCTCTTTGTCACACGATGCATATGAGGACTTTTCTCTTGCTTACATGCGCCAAGTGATGCAAGGCTTGACCCGAGAGGTCAACGGTGAACGCATCCCCGTGATTGTGTTCACCAAAGGTGGTGCCGTTTGGTTGGATCGCATGGCTGAGTCGGGTGCTGACGCACTGGGTTTGGATTGGACGGTGGACATTGGTTCTGCACGCATCCGAGTGGGCGATAAAGTGGCTTTACAAGGGAACATTGACCCAATGGTTTTGTTTGGTTCAGATGCCGCCATTCGACAAGAAGTGCGTCGTGTTTTGGATGCCTACGGTAACCATCCAGGGCACGTGTTTAATTTGGGTCATGGCATTTCTCAATTCACTCATCCTGATGCAGTGAAGGTCTTGGTGGATGAAGTGCACAGTTACAGCAAAGGTTTGCGACTTTCTGCACCGCAATAATTAAAGTGGGCTCTTTTTTTAGTCAACGGTTTTGAAAAGAGCTATATCTTTAAATAATGGGTTGTACTTAGCCCGCAAAAGTGAAAACAGGTGCGACTTACCCACATTGCTTAAAAAAACGCACCAGCATGCGGTTTCGCGCGGGTTGAAGGTTTTGCATCGCTTTTATTTCGGCTAAGTGTTTGATTTTAAATAAATTTCATGGTTGTGTAAAAAATAAGCATTTTAGGTTAAGCCCCGATTTTACTGGTTTCTTTCTACTTTTCCACGACTTACTCACAAAGTTATCCACAGCTTTTGTGGGTAAGTGAAAAAAATCAATGAAATCAAACGTGTTAGCGTAATAACTTAAATTTAAGCATCACAGCCACAGCTAAGTGGGTCACTGATTGTCACAAAAAAATGGTTTGAATCGCAAAAAAATAAATCGGCTTTTTTTGATGTTTTTTGTGCAAATTTTTTTTAAAACCACTTGACTTACCCACATTTTTTAAAAGCAATGAAAAGCATGCGGCACTGCAAGGTAATGCCTTTGGAGTGCAAATGTAATGATGTAAGTCATTGAATTTAAATGTTTTTCATCATTGTGTAAAATTTGCTCATTTTAGGTTAACCCTTGATTTGACGGGATTTGTTCAGTTTTTTAAAGGGTTACCCACAAAGTTATCCACAGGTTTTGTGGGTAAATGCAAAATATCCAATAAAATCAATTGCTTATGTTTTTTTATCGAAAGTGGGTTTGTCGCGACAAGCGTGTTGCTTTGATTTTTATGAAACATTTTTTTTCGATTAAATCAAGGTGAATGGGGTTTATTTGTTGTGTAAAAATACTGAAAATAACTTGACTTTATCAACTGATTTTTTTAAGAGACGATAAACCGTCAACCAAGGTTTTTTTTATAATTATTTCTCTGTCTTTTGATTAACATATTGAATTTTAATGACTTTATAAAATGTTTAATAAATAGGCAATCGAGTTTAAGCCTTGATTTACATGTATTTATTGGGATTGTCCAAGAGTTCCCCACAGAGTTATCCACAGTTTTTGTGGGCAAGTGGTGGGCATTAAAATTGTGTGTTTGAACGCGTCGCCGTTGGTGCGAGTGATTGAATCAATTTTTTGAAAGCTATCAATGGTGGCATGGGTGTTGCAAGTGGCGTGTGATGTGCCTGTCGCAGTTTCTGCTACAGGTGTTTTTGATTATGCGCCCATCGAGTTAAACAACACCCCTTTGAGTTTGGCTGTGCCCGAGGCGTGGTTGGGGCATGCGGTGCTCGTGCCTTTTGGCAAACAGTTGTTGGTGGGCATTGTGATGGGGGTTTCAGTCACCAGTGAGGTCCCGCTAGCCAAGCTTAAAACCATCCAAGCGGTGTTGCCCTTTGTGCCCCAGATGAATGGGCATTGGCTTGATCTCGTGCGCTTTATGGCCAAATATTATCAACGAGGTTTGGGTGAGGTTGCTTTACCTGCGTTGCCGCTTGCATTGCGTGCCGCGAAAAACTTTGTGCGGGATTCAGCGACGGCTGAAATGGTGTTGCGTACGGGGATGAAGACTTGGCGAAAATGGGCGGCGTTGTCGCCATTGCCTGCGCCGTTGAATGTCGGTCAAGCGTTGAACCTAACCCATGCCCAACATGTTGTTTTAAATGATTTATTGGCGCGTCGACATACCGATCTTCGCCCGCAATTGCTGTTTGGGGTGACTGGCAGTGGCAAAACTGAAGTGTATTTGCAATACCTTGCACATGTGTTACAGAACAGTACCGACGGTCAAGTGCTTATCTTGGTGCCTGAAATCAACCTCACGCCACAATTTGCAGCACGATTGAATGCCCGATTCGGCACCGAAACAGTGGTGACTTTGCACAGTGGCTTGAACGAATCAACCCGCTTGATGAATTGGTGGCGTGCTGCCCGTGGGCAAGCGCGGGTGATTTTGGGCACACGTTTGTCGGTGCTGGCCATGTTGCCGAATCTGCAAGCCATTGTGGTGGATGAGGAGCATGACAGTTCGTACCGCCAGCAAGAGGGTGTGCGCTACTCTGCACGTGATGTGGCCATTTACCGTGCCCACCAGTTGAAAATACCCATTGTGCTCGGCTCGGCCACGCCATCACTGGAAACGTGGCACAACGCATGTTCAGGGCGATATGGCTTGCATCGACTGCCTGAGCGAGCGGTCAAAGGCGCTCTGTTGCCTGAAGTGACACTGGTGGATGTGCAGAAAACGGCTGCACAAGACGGCTTAAGCGAACCACTGCGCCGCACCATCGTTGAAACGATGGCACATCACCACACCACATTGCTGTTTCAAAACCGACGCGGCTACGCCCCTGTGTTTTATTGTGGCCATTGCGGCCACATCCATGATTGCCCCAACTGTGCCGCGCATTTTGTGTACCACAGCACCACACGCCATCTGCATTGCCACCATTGCGGTCAGCAAGAGCGCGTGCCAAAAACCTGCATCAAATGCGGCAATGCCGACATGCACCCCATTGGCCAAGGCACACAACGGCTTGAAGAAACAGCTGCGCGCTTGTGGCCGAATGCCATTGTGCGCCGCATCGATGCTGACAGCACACGCAAAAAAGGGGAGCTGGAAGATGCTTTCGCCGACATCGCCGCGGGTGTGGTCGATATTGTCATCGGTACACAGATGCTGGCCAAAGGCCACGACTGGCCTAATTTGAATACGGTGGGCGTACTTGATGTGGACAGTGGCTTGTTTGCGCAAGATTACCGTGCGCCCGAACGTTTATTTGCTTTATTGCAACAAGTCATCGGACGTGCAGGGCGAGGACAACATGCTGGGCGTGTGCTCATTCAAACCGCATTCCCAGAACACCCCATGTGGGCACAAGTTCGTCAGCACGACTTTGAAGCGTTTGCCACCAGTGAGCTGGCAGTGCGCCAACAGCTCGGTTTGCCGCCATTTGCTGCGCACGCTTTGTTGCAAGTCGCCGCCCCAGAGCTCAAGCAAGCCCTCGCTTTCGCCCAAACAGCGCGTGAATTGGCGTTGACATTGATCGCCGATCACTCGGAATTTGCTCATGTCACCATTAACGCCGCCGTCCCAATGAACATGATGCGCTTGAACCGCCAAGAGCGCGCACAAATCCTCATTGAGTGCCCATCACGCCAACGTTTACAAGCTTTTTTAGCGCAATGGCAAGGTGAGCTGGTGGCACAGAAAAGTCGTTTGATGTGGTTGATTGAAGTGGATCCCGCGGAGATTTGAATGAGGTCGTTGTGGGGGGCTGCGCACGTCACCATGTACATGCGAAAATAACAAAGCGATACATGGTTTGCCCTTTGATTTCAGTTATAGTAGATGCGGTTATTTTTTCTATAGGACAACCCATGAACATCAATGACATCCGTAAAAATGCTTTTGCCATGCCCATGACGTGCCCCTCGTATCCGCGTGGGCCGTATCATTTTCGCAATCGCGAATATTTAATCATCAGTTACCTCACAGACGTCGATGCTGTGCGCTCGGTCGTGCCTGAGCCTTTGCAAATTGACCCCGAACATCCTGTGGTGCATTATGAATTCATTCGCATGCCTGATTCATCTGGTTTTGGCAATTACACTGAGTCGGGGCAGGTGATCGGTGTGATTGACATGGACGGCAAACATGCAAATTACACGCACAGCATGTACTTGGATGACGATGCGCCGATAGCGGGCGGACGTGAGATTTGGGGATTTCCGAAGAAATTGGCTTCGCCAACCCTCAATGCAGACAAAGACACGTTGATTGGTACTTTAAATTATGGTTCGGTGCGCGTGGCGAATGGCACGATGGGTTTCAAGCACATTGCGCTTGAAACTTCACCCGAAGCCGATAAAATGATGCAAACGCCCAATTATTTGCTCAAAATCATTCCGCATGTGGATGGTTCTCCACGCATTTGTGAGTTGGTGCGCTATCATTTGAACAATGTGGATGTGTTGGAGGCGTATACGGGGCCGGCCGCGTTGGAGCTGTTCAGCCATGTGTTGGCGCCCGTCGCTGATTTGCCAGTGCGTAAAATAGTGGGTGCGAAACATGTCATCGCCAATTTAACATTGGGTCTGGGTGAAGTGGCTTTTGATTATTTACAGCAGTAAAATGGTTGTGTTGTGGTTTGAAATCTGAGGTTTATTTTTTATAAGGGTCTATCATGAGTTTAGTCGGAAAAGTCGCTCTCGTTACGGGCGCAGCCAGTGGCATTGGCGAGCAATGTGCAAAAACTTTGGCGAAAGATGGTGCCGCGGTTGTCATCGCTGATTTGAATCTGGATGGGGCAAAAGCTGTGGCGCAAAGCATCGTGGATGCTGGCGGTAAAGCCATCGCTGTGAGCATGAATGTCACATTGGAAGAGGAAGTCAATGCGGGCATCCAGCAAGCGGTTGATGCGTTCGGCAGCATTGACGTCTTGGTGTCGAATGCAGGCATTCAAATTGTTCACCCAATTGAAGAATATCCATTCGAAGACTGGAAAAAAATGATGTCGATCCATGGTGACGGCGCATTCTTGACCACCAAAGCCGCGTACACGCAAATGAAAGCTTCAGGCCGTGGCGGTCAAATCATTTACATGGGTTCTGTGCATTCGCATGAGGCCTCTAAGTTGAAATCCGCTTACGTCTTTGCCAAACACGGTGTGCTGGGTCTCGCACGGGTGATCGCGAAAGAGGGCGCGCAATACGGCATTCACAGTTACACCGTGTGCCCTGGTTTCGTACTCACCCCTTTGGTGCAAAAGCAGATCCCTGAGCAAGCTGCGGCTTTAAACATCACTGAAGAAGAGGTGATTAAAAATGTCATGCTCAAAGAAACGGTGGATGGCAAGTTCACCACGGTCGATGATGTCGCCAACTTGGTGACCTATTTGGCCAATGACAGCAATGGCGCATTGACAGGGCAATCAATTGATGTGAGTCATGGTTGGTGCATGCTTTAAAAACGAATGGTGGGGTGGGGCATGAGTCCATCGTAAGTGTTCAACACACGCACAGCAAGGTTTTACTTTGCGTTTAACATGAACCCATCCAACATATGTCATCAATATTTGTCACCGATATTTGTCTTTAACATCGATCCGCAAAGCCAATAAAAAAACCGCTGAGTCATCAGCGGTTTTTTATTATTGCTTATCTTCGGGCTCATCATCCCATGCCGAGCTTGAGCCGCTGCCTTCTTTGTAAGTGACCTTCATCTCCATGGGTTGATGTGTGGCTTCAACCAAAATCAAACGGTCAATGTTCGGGTGAGCACCTGGTGTGGCGCGTGCCACTGCGGTGTGCTCCGCAAACAGCTCCAAACCGCGACGGGCCGCCGCCAGATCAAGTGTGCCCATGGTTTTGAACAGGTAGAAATACAGCGCCAAAGAGCCTTTTTGCCCCTCGACATTGCTGACCGTGCCTTGCAGCTGACCGTCTTGGTAAAAATCAATTTTTTCCACACCATCAATGCTCGGAAATTGTTCAAGGTTTTCTTTAAACAGGGTGCTGGTTTTGAGTAACATGGTTCTTCCTTTAAAGTGATTAAGGGCACTTGAATGCCTTCAAGTGTTTCGACAATATTTTCCAAAAATGCTGTGTTTATAATGTATTAATGATGCTGTATTTAATGATGTGCTCCAACTGGAGGGCAAGTATTGACTGGTCTGTGTTTTAGCTGCTGGCATGTAAAATCAAATCAATGTATGCCGTACTGTCGGGTTCACGCTTGTCGCGTTGAGCCTGCCACAACACTTGACCAAGGCACTCCATCACGACGTGTTGTGCGGCATGCTCATCATCCAACTTTTGCGCCAGTTTATCATAAGCCGCACGGATGCCGATGGGTTGATTGATGGACAGTTGCTCACTGATTGACAGGTGCATTGACAGGTGAAGAAAGGGGTTGCTTTCACCTGCTTCAGGTGGAAATTGCGCCGCTTCTAAGGCTTCAATTGGACCATTGAGCACCGCATGGTATTCTGGGTGTTGCCGCATCCAGTGCATGGCGATGCCCTCAATGGGAGCAAGCGCTTCATTTCTCAATGATTTGTGCCACGCATGATAAAAAAATTGGCGGACTTCGGCAAGGGTGGGATTAAAAAACATGGGCATTCGCAGATCAAGCTCAGGAGTTTATGAAAAAAGCACCACAAATCAAGAGGTTTGGGTTTAAAGAGGATAACTCTTATAAAAGAGTTGCAAAATATTTTGAAACGCGCTATAAAGTCATAAGTTTACACGAAGCATCTGGTGCATGTTTTGATTGCGCAATGTCTGCGTGTAAAATGTTGATATGTTTTTTATTTTTCTCGAAAAGAATCCAGGTCATGCGCGTTTCACAATCTTTCTATTTCTGGCACTTTACTCGAACTGGCGGTCTGTCTGTTCGGTGAGCCTTGCGCGACCGAAATTTGTCAAACCGCTAATGTGAATTAGCGGTTTTTTTGTTTGTATGTTTAATTTTTGTATTGACTGACCCTTTAAAACTCGAAAAGCAGCGTGTTGTGTACCGATGGTGCACCTGCACTTTTCCTCTATTTTGAAAAGAAAAATCATGATTCGTACCGATGACACTCGCATTAAAGAATTAAAAGAACTTTCGCCACCTGTGGCAATGATGGATGAGTTTCCGTTGAGCGAAGCCGTTGCCAATGTCCCTTTTCAATCACGTGCTGCAATTCATCGCGTATTGCATGGTGCCGATGATCGGCTTGTGGTGGTGATTGGCCCGTGCTCTATCCATGACCCAGAAGCCGCTTTGGACTACTGCCAACGCTTATTGGCGCAACGTGAAGCATTCAAGGACACGCTGGAAATCGTCATGCGGGTTTACTTTGAGAAGCCACGCACGACCGTGGGTTGGAAAGGTTTGATCAATGATCCACATTTGGACGAAACGTTTGACATCAATACGGGTCTGCGGATGGCTCGTGAATTGTTATTAAAAATCAACACGATGGGCATGCCTGTTGCCGTTGAGTTTTTGGACATGATCACGCCGCAATACATCGCTGATCTTGTCAGCTGGGGCGCGATCGGTGCACGCACCACAGAGTCGCAAGTACATCGTGAACTGGCGTCGGGTTTATCATGCCCTGTGGGTTTTAAAAACGGCACCGATGGCAATGTCAAAATCGCAGTTGATGCAACTTTGGCTGCGCAACGTCCGCATCATTTTTTGTCGGTGACCAAAACTGGTTTGGCGGCAATCGTTTCAACTGAAGGCAATGAAGACGGTCATGTCATTTTGCGTGGTGGCAAAAAACCAAATTACGATGCTGAAAGCGTGGCTGAAGCATGTGCACAGATCAGCAAGGCTGGCTTGGCGAAAAAGGTCATGGTCGATGCATCGCATGGTAACAGCGAGAAAAAGCCAGAAAATCAAATTCCCGTGTGCGCCAATATTGCAGCACAAATCGCCTCGGGTGACGAGTGCATTTTTGGTGTGATGATTGAATCCAATATCGTGGGTGGTCGCCAAGACCTCGTGACGGGTGCAGCATTGACCTACGGCCAAAGCGTGACGGATGGTTGCATTGATTGGGACGCTTCAATTGAGGTTTTACATGGCCTATCGAATGCGGTTAAAGCGCGCCGTGAATTGAAACGCAACAACTTTGCCGAGCAGTAAATAAGACGTGGCATGCTGAGGAATTAAGCTTTGTGCGCCTGAGGTCATCGCACAAGGCGATATTTTTGGAGGAAGAATGTCTCAAATTAAGGTGTTTGGCTTGCGGACACACCTCATGCCATTGCGTGCACAGATGTCGGATGTCATTCACTCGTGTGTCGTGGATGCATTGCAATTTCCCGTAGACAAACGGGCGCACCGATTCATTCATTTGGATCAAGACGACTTCTTTTATCCCAATGGCCGCAGTGAGGCATACACCATCATTGAAATCACCATGATGGCAGGGCGCACAAAAGATACACGTAAAGCGCTGATTCGCTTGCTATTTGATCGAATTGAAGCCCAATTGGGCATACGTCAACATGATTTGGAAGTCTGCATCATTGAAAGTCCCCCTGAAAACTGGGGCTTTCGTGGTCAGCATGGCGACGAAGTGGTTTTAAACTATAATATCAATGTCTAACTTTTTGGAGAATTCACATGACAAAACAAATCATTCACACCAGCAATGCACCTGCAGCGATTGGTCCTTATTCACAAGCGGTGAAAGTGGGCAATATGGTGTTCACATCGGGTCAATTGGGACTCGATCCTGTGACTGGGGAGCTGGCCAGTGGCATTGAAGCGCAAGCACACCAAGCCTTCAAAAATTTAGATGCGATTTTGAAAGAAGCCGGCAGCTCATTGGCTGATGTGGTCAAATTTACATTGTTTTTGACTGATTTGGCTGATTTTTCTGCGGTCAACGCCATCATGGCACAATACGTACCCGAACCGTTTCCAGCACGTTCAACCGTTGGTGTGGCCAGTTTGCCCAAAGGTGGTATATTTGAAATTGAAGCTGTTGCACAAGTGCAATAAACCATCTGTATTCATCTGTATATCGTCACACAACATCAAAAAGCCGCTAAAGCGGCTTTTTTAGATCAAAGAAATTGGATCAAAGAAAAGCGCGACCATGAGGAATTGGTCGCGCTTTCTTGTTCTACATTGTTGAGCTTTTGTTTTTTTGCTCGTTTTTATATGCGCAATCTGAGTCGCGCGTTTGTCTCCTACCATGCTCCTTCCGAAAATTCTTTGCCAATCTGGGGATGGCGCCGCATTTTGAAAATTGCCGACATCAAGTTCTTTTGTCTTCTATAAGACTGAACTCAATGTGGCGCAACTATAACAAGCTTATGCACCGAGTGCAAGCAAAATAATGGAGAAAAATGGGGTTTTCGATGGTGCGTTGCAATATGTGTATAGTGCTTCACATCCGATCAGTCGGGCTTTCAGGGGTTAATGACGTTCTTTTGATGATGCTGGGGGTCTGAAGGCTGCACCAAATTGGGCTTCGCAATAAAATGGAGCCCAATATTTAAAAATGATGCGTTGCCGCATTTAGATGTGATTTGTTTTTAGCTTTTCTACCTGAAAAGCAGATTTTTTATGGTGTTTTTTTTGAAAACAGCTTGCTTTCAGTGCCATCGATCAATTGACTGATGTTGCCACGATGACGCCAAAACAACAGACCCAC
Organism: uncultured Burkholderiaceae bacterium; assembly: GCA_937862905.1. Classification (GTDB taxonomy): domain Bacteria; phylum Pseudomonadota; class Gammaproteobacteria; order Burkholderiales; family Burkholderiaceae; genus Hydromonas. The sequence goes on from CALMCL010000178.1 coordinate 16,443, forward strand.
CATGATCGCCATCCATACCATCCACATGCCCACTCCCCAATGGTAGGTGAGTACGACAAATGTCACCACACTGGCGGTCAACGATGACGCGGATGAGTAACGGGTCAACAGTGCAACGCCTAACCAAACCAACATCGTGATGCCGCCGACTGCGGGAAATAAACCCAAAACAGCACCCAGAAAAGTCGCCACACCTTTACCGCCTTTGAAACCAAAGAAAATCGGGTATAAATGTCCTAAAAATGCAGCCAGCGCAATGGCGCATAAAGCCGCCACGGGTAGGTCTGTGAATTGCTTGGCAAGCATAACTGGCAAAAAGCCTTTTAAAGCGTCACCGAGCAATGTCAGCAAAGCGATATTTTTGCGCCCTGAACGAAGCATATTGGTCGCGCCAGGGTTGTTTGAGCCATACGAACGGGGGTCGGCCATGCCAAAAGCTTTAGACAAGACAATGGCAAAAGAAATTGAGCCCAATAAATAAGCGGCGGCAGTCCAAAAAAAAGTGGTCATGGTGAGGTCACATAAAGTTGATGTTGGGTGATGTAATGTGCAACCGAAGGCGACAGCGCACTGAGTGAATCGGCCGCTTGTCCCGCTGCAATCGCCGCACGAATGTGGCTGGATGATACCGCAATTGGGGCAAATTCAAAAGGAATAAAGCACCCATGTAACGATTCGCGCCAGCTGTCATCCACACACAGGCACTCGGCGTAGCGCTCATTGAGGGGGGCAGGCAAATCAGCTGCCATCACTTCAGCCCCTGCCCGTTGCACCACTGCGATGTGTGCCAAGTCGAGCAAATGCCCCCAGTCCCGCCACGTGGTTAAATTGCGCAACTGATCTGAACCCATGATCCAAACCAAAGGTGAGTCGGGCAATCGAGCACGCAATGTGCGCAAGGTGTCGATGGTGTAACTCGCTTGAGGCAAATCGATTTCCAGCGTCTCTATCGACAATGGATACGGCGTACCAAGTTCAAAATGCGCATGCTCATCGTCCGTCATGGCCGCACGCAGCATTGCCAAACGCTGCACGGCAGGCAAGACTTGGGGCTTTTGCCAAGGCTGCCCCGCGGGGATCATCAGCAACTCAGCCAAATGCAGTTGCTCACATGCCGCATGCGCCAAGGCAAAATGTGCGCGATGCGGTGGATTGAACGTGCCGCCGAAGCAGCCAATGGGTGGGGTTAAATCCATCACGCCAACCAATCACGCACAGGTAAAAAGTCCGTCAGCAAGGCGGCTTCAGCCGAGCCTGCAACTGGCATGTACTGGTATGCCCAATTCGCCACGGGAGGCATTGACATCAAAATCGACTCTGTGCGCCCGCCACTTTGTAAACCAAAATGTGTGCCACGGTCAAACACCAAATTGAACTCCACATAACGGCCACGACGGTAATTTTGCCAATTTTTATGCGACTCATCGTACGCATCCGTTGCATGACGTTGGGCAATCGGCACATAAGCATTTAAAAATGCATCCCCCACCGAGCGCGTCGTGGCAAACGCTGTCGCCACATCAGGCGCAGCAAAGTCGTCAAAGAAAATACCGCCAATGCCACGCGCTTCATTGCGGTGCTTCAGGTAAAAGTACTCATCGCACCACTTTTTGAAACGAGGATACAGCCCACTCAACTCATTTGCCCCATCCGCAACGGTTGAAAAAGGCTGCAATGCATCAAAACAAGTCTGATGGAAATGCACACAATCGGCTTCAAAACCATAATACGGTGTCAAATCCATGCCACCGCCAAACCACATCACATCTTGCTCCGACGCATCACGCGCCAACGCCACGAAGCAACGCACATTCATGTGCACTGTTGGCACGAACGGATTGTGCGGATGCAACACCAGCGACACACCCATTGCTGAAAAACCGCGTCCCGCCAATTCAGGCCGATGCGCCGTTGCAGAAGGTGGCAATGCTTTGCCCGATACTTGCGAAAAGGCCACACCACCGCGCTCAAAAAACGAGCCGTTTTCAAGGATTGCTGTATTGCCACGCCCTTGAAGCGGTGAATCGGGTTCTTTTTGCCAAATGTCGCGCGTGAAAGGCATGGTGTCGAGTGTTTCAAGCCCAGCCACAATGCGGTTTTGTAAATCACTGAAATAAGCTTGAAGTTCGATTAAAGTCGGGGTGGTCATGCATGGTCTCATCAAAAGGAAATAAAACGTATTTTCGCATGAGAGCGGGGTGAGTGGCGAAAGCTTTTGCTTCTGATGTGGCGAAGTGTGCTTTTCATGCGCACTGATGGTTTTTTCTCATCAAGCCATGCTTGACACGGCATTAACCTTAATGAGGTGCACAGGATATGTTTGCAATGGAATATCAAATGATGACCGTCAAAACCTTAATCATTTGCTGCATCATTGCGAGCTTACCCACAATTTCTTGTGCTGGATGCCATTTCAAGTGCGGTACGAAAGAATAGTTGAGGTCTTTACTATAAAGGTTTTGATCGCACACTCATTTTGTTATCCTCATCTCGGCTTGACTTACAACTTAATGCTATAGGATGATATAGGCGCGGTTTGTTCAACGGGTTTGTTAACTTTATAGGAGTCCATCATGGGCATTATATTAGAGCCATACTTGAGTTTTAACGACGGACAATGCGCCGTCGCCATTGAGTTTTATCAAGCCGCATTTGGCGGCACAGCCGAGATCATGAGAAAGGGCGATGCACCCGTGCCGTGTGACGAAGCACATAAAAATCACGTCATGCATTGTTATTTTAAATCAGGCAACGTCAATTTCATGGCTTGCGATGGCATGTCGGACAAACCCTCTGTAATGGGCGACAACATCCACATGAGCCTCAACTTCACCGACGAAGCGGAGCAAACCAAAATATTTGAGCACCTCAGCGCAGGTGGCCAAATCACCATGCCGCTGGGCGACACTTTTTGGGGCGCACGATTTGGCATGTTAACGGATCAATTTGGCATCCATTGGATGTTCAATTGTAATAAAACCCCTTCAATTTAATGTGCTGGGCGGCTTCAAACGAAGGGTATCGATCTACTCGTGCCGCCTGCATCAGCTGTTCGTCATTCCCGCGCATGCGGGAATCTAGCGATGGACTGAAGCCTCAGGTGGGCGTATCCGCAATGCTTTTTTCATACAAACGAAGAATGCAATGCACTGGCTATAAGCCAGCGCAAGCTCGACTGCACAGCAAAACCACCATCAAAAATTAAAACCCGATAAAAAAGCCCCGAAAGGGGCTTTTTTATCGGGCGCAGTCAATGCTTGCATATCCCTCATGTATCCGTGCTTGCCAAAATCCTGACCACTTAGTTTTGTTGAATCCCAGCCAAAGACCATTCATCGGTATGGTTGCTCCATTTGGTGAAATGCCAAACTTCTGAAATGTCATCTGCCACGACCTCATCATTCATTTTTAACTGACCCGTAAAGCGAACTGAACCAATGTCGTGTGAACCTTCCGAGACCAAGCTGATCAATGTGGCATTCAAACTCACCACTTGTGTGGTTTGCACTTCTGAGCCGCGCTCCATGATTTGTAATTGTGCCTCTGCATACATTTCAGGCGTTAAAAAACGTCGCAAATCATCCATGTCTTTTTTGTCATTTGCTGCTTGCAAGCGAATAAAAAGCCCCTTCGCTGTGCGTAAAAACTCCTCTGCATTCACATGCGTTGCTTGTTTAAGCGAACTTGTTGAACTGGGTACCTGAAAAACATTAGGCGATACGGGTGATGCGGTTTGCTCATGTTTAAAATGGGTCGAATTTTGAGAGGTCGGATAACCTGTCGCATGCGCACCCGCTGCTTGAGGTTTTTGACGTTTAAACAGATTCAAGGCAAAACGAATCACAACAAATGCCAACGCCGCCAACAACAGCATGCTCAACATGCTTGCCATGCCTTCACCTAAACCCAGATTGGATAACAGTGCCGCAATGCCCAAACCCGCCGCAATGCCTGCAATGGGGCCTAGCCATTTACGTGCTGTGCTGGGTTGTTGTACAGGGCTGGGTGTGTTTGCGGCAGCCTGAGGGGTGTTCTGAGTGTTGCTCTGAGGGGCTGTTGTTTTTGTGCCCAGATTGGCACTGGGGGTGCTCAATTGTTCGCTGCTGCGTTGCATGCCGCTGGATTTTTTACCACCCAAGCGTGCCGCATCAGCATCCGTCACCATGCCGATTAAACCCACTGCCACCACACTTAAAGCCACCATCGAATGCTTCAAAAAAGATTTCATTACAACTCCATAAAATAAACGCCGTGTATAAACGCACCACATCCAGCAAACAACAATTAAAAATCAGAACAAACAAAGGAATAACATCCGTTAAAGCCGTATCATAAGCTAAAAAATAAAAAGCTGCTGATGTCCATTAAAGCACAGGCACACAAGCACAGGCACGCATCACGCCAATTACAATATTATTTTGCGAATCGACTTCACGGAGACTGTGTGCTTAAAGCAAGTGATGGACTGGGCTTGAGTCACACCCCCCTGCCATGGGGGGAGGTGACGTATCAAGTGGGTATGACGGAATGACTGTGGTTTTCGCCTTAAGTGCGTAATGACTTCATTGCTTTGAGTGCGTACTTTGGTAAAAAAACGGTCGTGTTGACCGTTTTTTTACTTGCTTAATGCCCGATTGATTTTAAATCGTTGCTTCTGTTGCTGTTGTTTTAAATCAAATCCACCGCGCGGTAGCCGATGTCGTGGCGGTATTGCATGCCGTCGAATTGGATGCCTTTGATGTGTTCGTAAACGGCGGCTTGTGCTTCTTTAAGGGTTTTGCCGAGAGCTGTGACGCACAGGACGCGGCCGCCTGAGGTGACCATTTGGTCGTATTTGTCCGCTGTGCCCGCATGGAAGGTGACGCAGTTGAGCGTGTCGGCTGCGATGGTGATGACGTCATTTGCCCGTGGTGTGTTTGGGTAGTTGTGTGCTGCGAGTACGACGCCAAGGGAAACTTGTTTGTCCCAGTCGAGTTGAACTTGGTTGAGCGTGCCTTTTGCGCCGTGGCTGAGGACTTCAAACAGGTCGGAGTTCAGGCGGCGGAAAATCGGTTGGGTTTCTGGATCGCCCATGCGGCAGTTGAATTCGAGGGTTTTGATGGAGCCGTCGGCTTTAATCATTAAACCAGCGTAGAGGAAGCCTGTGAATACAATGCCGTCCTTTTTCATGCCTTCCAGCGTGGGCAGGATGACTTGGCGCATGGCGCGGTCATGAATCTCGGGTGTGACGACGGGGGCTGGCGAGTATGCGCCCATGCCGCCTGTATTCGGCCCTTGATCGCCATCAAGCAGGCGTTTGTGGTCCTGGCTGGTGGCGAGCGGCAAGGCGTGCTCACCATCGCAGAGGACGATGAAGCTGGCTTCCTCGCCTTCGAGGAATTCTTCGATGACGACGCGTGCACCTGCTTCGCCGAGGCGGTTGCTGGCGAGCATGTCGTCAATGGCGGCGTGTGCTTCGTCGAGGGTCATGGCGACAACAACACCTTTGCCAGCGGCGAGGCCATCGGCTTTGATGACGATGGGTGCGCCGTGAACATTGACGTAGTCATGGGCGAGTGAGCTGTCGGTGAAGGTGTCGTAGGCGGCGGTCGGGATGTTGTGGCGCGCCATGAATGCTTTGGCAAATGCTTTTGAGCTTTCAAGCTGTGCTGCGGCTTGTGTGGGGCCAAAAATGGGCAAATCAGCTGCACGGAATGCGTCGACCACGCCTTTGGCGAGTGGCGCTTCTGGGCCGACGACCGTTAGTGCAATGTCGTTGGTTTGGGCAAATTTGACCAGTGCGGCATTGTCAACTTGAGTGATGTTTTGAGTTTTGCCCATGCGTGCAGTGCCTGCATTGCCTGGGGCAACGAAGACTTGGCTGACGAGTGGTGATTGGGCCATTTTCCAAGCGAGGGCGTGTTCGCGGCCGCCTGAGCCGATGATGAGGACATTCATGGTATTTACTGTAAACGGTTGTGAAACCAAGTTGAACAAGGCGCCATTTTACTCGACTTGAGGCGTGTCGGCTTGACGTTCTTAAAAATAGGTGAGCGCAGCCGATTT
>CALMCL010000179.1 GCA_937862905.1 uncultured Burkholderiaceae bacterium
TGAACTCGCAGTCGCCGCCGCCATCAGCTTGTTTGGCTTTCAATCGGGTGCAGCATTGGCTACAGTGGTCGGCGTGTTGGTCGAAGTGCCCGCGATGTTGCTGGTTGTTCGGTGGGTCAATCGAAGCAAAAACTGGTATGAAAGCCGTTGAATACAAAATTTGTATTGCTACAAAAAAAGCGTGAATTCAATAGAATTTCACGCTTTTTTTGTGCCTGTTGATGTATTTTGAGTGTTCAACAACATCCTTTTTGAGGAAGAGACGAGCCGCAATGGTGTTTTAATCGAACAGCAGGGGCGAGCCTTCAATCAATTCTTCAATAATGACCGTAAAGTCAAGGTGATTTCTGAAATGTACGATAAAATCAAGTTCAAGGATTAAGCCCACGGAGCCGCCATGACACACCATATCACACACATCCTATTTGATGAACACACACTGGCAAACACAGTCGAACGCCTTGGCACGCAAATCAGTCGCGATTATCAAGGCCAAGAACTACTCGTGATCTGCATCCTAAAAGGTGCCAGCATCTTCATGGCCGACCTCATCCGAAAAATTGATTTACCGATTCAAATCGATTTCATGGCCGTATCCAGCTACGGCCACAGCACCCAAAGCTCAGGTGTGGTCAAAATCAACAAAGACCTCGACACCGACATTGAAAACCGCCACATCCTGATCGTCGAAGACATCATCGATTCAGGGCTCACCCTCAAATACCTCTCCGAAAACCTCCAATCGCGCCGCCCAAAATCCCTTAAAATATGCACATTACTGGATAAACCCGAACGACGAAAGACCCACCTCAACATCGATTACACGGGTTTTGAAATTCCCGATGTGTTCATTGTCGGTTATGGCATTGACTACGCAGAACACTATCGCAACTTACCTTACATTGGCGTGATTTCGCCGAATTGACCTTGAGCATGCATGTCACTCCCGTCTTCATTGCCGTCCTCTGAATGGATCAAAGGGCTTTCAAAAGAAACAAAGGACGCAAGAAAATATCACCCCAACAACATCGCATTCACCCGCTTCAAATACGCGGCAGGATCGCTGGGCAGGTCGCCGTCGGCGAGCATGGCTTGATCAAAAATCACGTGAGCCAAATCGTCAAAATGCTCCGCATCGGTTTCGAGTCGTTTGACCAAAGCGTGCTCTGGGTTGATTTCAAGTATCGGCTTGCTGTCGGGCATGGCTTGACCCATTTGTTTGAACATTTTAGCCAACTGGGGTGACAGGTCGTTCTCATCGGCGACCAGGCAAGCAGGGCTGTCGACCAAACGCGTGGTGATGCGAACGTTTTTGGCTTTGTCTTTGAGTGCAGTTTCCAGCTGATTGAGCAAAGGCTTCAGTTGCTCTGCGGCCGATTCTGCGGCTTTTTTCTCTTCGTCGTCTTGCAGTTTGCCCAAATCGACTGCACCTTTGGTGACGCTTTGTAAGGGCGTGCCTTCAAATTCAGTCAAATAGCCCAAAGCCCATTCATCGATGCGATCGGTCATGAGCAGCACTTCGATGCCTTTTTTGCGGAACACTTCCAGTTGCGGGCTGTGTTTGGCCGCGGCCAAACCATCGGCGGTGATGTAATAGATCGCCTCTTGACCGTCGACCATGCTGGCTTTGTAATCCGCAAATGAGCGGCTGATTTCATCGCTGGTGGTGGAGGTGAAACGCAGCAGTTTGGCGATTTTGTCACGGTTGCTGCTGTCTTCAGCCACACCTTCTTTAAGCACCGCGCCGAATTGTGCGTAAAAAGTGCGGAATTTCTCCTGTTCGGCGGCATCTTCGCTGTTGGCCAGTTGTTCCAATGTACTTAAAATGCGGCGTGTGTTGCCTTCACGGATGGTTTTCACATCGCGGCTTTCTTGCAGCAGCTCGCGGCTGACGTTGAGCGGTAAATCCGCACTGTCAATCACGCCTTTGACAAAACGCAAATAATGCGGCAATAAATTTTCAGCATCGTCCATGATGAACACGCGTTTGACATAGAGTTTCAAACCTGTTTTGCTGTCACGATAATACAAATCCTGCGGCGCTTGCGCAGGGATGAACAACAATTGCGTGTATTCGGTTGAGCCTTCCACGCGGTTGTGTGCCCACGCCAATGGCGCGGTGAAATCGTGGCTGATGTGTTTGTAGAACTCGCTGTATTGCTCATCCGTGATGTCTTTTTTGGGACGTGTCCACAGCGCGCTCGCAGAATTGATGGTTTCCCATTCATCGGTGGTGACCATTTCGCCAGGTTGGTTTTCTTCCTTCGCGTCTTGCCACACTTCCTTGTACATTTGAATCGGCAAGCTGATGTGATCCGAATATTTGTTGACGATTTGTTTCACTTGCCAAGCGTTCAAATACTGTTCGGCATCGTCGCGTAAATGCAAAATCACGCTTGTACCGCGGGCAGGGCAGTCAATGGTTTCGACGGTAAACTCACCTGTGCCACCGCTTACCCAGCGCACGCCTTCAGTCGCTGGCACACCTGCGCGGCGCGACTCCACTGTGATTTTATCGGCGACGATGAAGCCCGAATAAAAGCCCACACCGAACTGACCAATCAACTGCGCATCGGCTTTTTGGTCGCCCGAGAGCTTGCTCATGAAATCCTTCGTGCCACTTTTCGCAATCGTCCCGAGGTTATCGATCGCATCCTGCGCGGTCAAACCAATGCCGTTGTCGGTGATCGTTAAAGTTTTTTTCGCTTTGTCCAAAGTGATGCGAATTGCCAAATCACTGTCGTTTTCGTACAAAGCGGGATTGTTCAAACCCTCAAAGCGCAGCTTGTCGCACGCATCCGACGCATTCGACACCAGCTCGCGCAAAAAAATCTCAGGGTTGGAATACAAAGAATGCGTGACCAAATGCAGCAACTGCGACACTTCGGCTTGGAAACTGTGGGTTTTTGATGGGGTGATGTGACTGGCGCTCATAAAATTCCTCGATGTTCAGGTGGTTCAATGGATCAATATAAAAACCCTGTGGTTTAAGCAGGGTTTTGTTCGTTTTGTTTTTTGTTAACGGTGTTGTTAAACTGTGTTGCTAACAGTGTTCTAACTGGATGGTTAATGTGATTATGGGGATTAAACATGCCTTTTCAAGTGCTTTTGAGCCTGCGTTGATCCTTTGACCGGTCGATCCGTTGATCCACTGATCATGCACGGCTGTGTATTTTAAACACAGCTGTTCATCATTGGGCGTTTCCACATGCTTTGGCATTGAACCAAATGGTTCGTGCCGCACCGATGTAGCTGTCAAACATCACCGGCGGATAATATTCTTTCAACTCAGCCTCCGTTTTGCCATACGCACGGGTTTGACTGAGCAAATTTTGACAATCTGGACCACGCCCCAATTGCTTGAGCGATAACGACAATTCGCTTGCCGCCTTGTCATGTGTCAAGAAATCAATAAAAGGCTTGCACAGGCTCAGCGTTTTTGAAAAAGTTTGGTACGCGGCTTCGTACTGCTGCTGGTGATACTGGCTGCGGTACACCGCCAGCGAACGTTCAAAACGCTGGTTTTCACACACAGGTGGAACGGGTTTGTACTCGCCGCTGATGCTCACATTTGCACCGCAAAAAGCATCGCAACCTGAGTCATTGGGCAAATCAATTTTAAACCCGCCATTCGCCAATGGAATCAGCTTAAACTGACATTCACGGCTGGCAACAACCACGCCCCCCGATTTATAGACGCCATCAACATCGCAAAAATTGCCAGAAGCGGATATGGCGAGTGCTTCAAAGTGACTTTTACGAATATTAATGTGATCAAAACCATTGTCAGACACAAAAGCACCCTGAAAATCCTTGGCTTGAGCAAGAGCAACGCTTAAAATGAGGCTGAAACCCAATCCCAACCGACAGTGAAACATATTCATATCAAACCTTCATTGGACGAATAGGGCGTACAGTCTACGCCATTGATGCACCATTTTTACACAAAAGCACCGCACCACGCACGTTCAATTGAATAAACAGCATGCGTTCAATACACCCATTGAAAGCCCCCATGATTCAAAGCTTCAACTGCATCCTACCGCACGAACCGCCCGTTGCGCTCATCCTCGGCTCCCTGCCCAGCGTCGCCTCGCTCACCGAACAGCAATACTACGCCCACCCGCACAACGCCTT
>CALMCL010000180.1 GCA_937862905.1 uncultured Burkholderiaceae bacterium
ATATAGGTATACCAAACAGATGCGGCTAGGCTTTGTCGTTTTATTCAATCCACCCTTTAATCATTTATTTTTAACCAACTGTTTTAAAAAAATCGTTTACAATAATTGCCATGCAACACTTCAATCTTTCCTTCTCTGCTGCAAGCCCCCGTGAACACATCATCCATGTGACACGCTGGCAGCGCTTGCGTTGGCGTTTAGGGTCTTGGCGTTTAAACGCATCCCTATAAAGCCTTTCCGCGTAACAATGTGTATGCCATTGCGGCATCATGTTTCGCAGTCTGAATCTGTTTTAAGTGTTTGACGCTTAAATACAACAGCTCTCCCATCTGAAGGAAAATCATGCTCTCTCAAGACGCCTTTTACGCCTTGGCACATCAAGGCCACAACCACATCCCGCTGTCACTGGAAACTTTTGCAGACCTTGATACGCCGCTTTCAATTTATTTAAAACTTGCACATGCGCCTTACAGTTATTTACTGGAGTCGGTTGTGGGGGGTGAGCGTTCAGGCCGCTATTCAATCATCGGCTTACCTTGTCGAACACGGGTGGTTAAAACGGAAAACACCATTCGCGTGTACCACGATGATCTTTGCATTGAAGAGCATTCAGATACTGATCTGTTTGCCTATACGCGGGAGTTTTTAAAGCGTTACAACGTGCCCAAACTGGATGGACATGCCCGATACAGTGGCGGCCTGGTGGGTTACTTCGCTTACGACACCGTGCGTGAAATTGAAACGCGCTTGAAAAAAACCACACCCCATGCGGATGTTGACCTCCCTGATTTGCACTTATTGTTATCAGAAGAGTTGGCGGTTGTGGACAATGTGTTGGGTAAAGTCTACTTAACGGTGTATGCGAACCCACAAAAACCGCATGCTTATGAAAAAGCAGTGGCGCGTTTATCCGACATGTTGGATAAATTGCGTGCGCCCGCACAAATTCCCTCCAGTCCACGCGTGGAAAACAACGCACCACGGTCTGATTATGGTGAAAATGAGTTTAAACGCGATGTACTTAAGTGCAAGGACTACATTCTTGCGGGTGATTGCATGCAAGTGGTGCTTTCTCAGCGCAACCAACGTCCCTTTGCAGCAGAACCGATCAACTTGTATCGGGCATTGCGTGCATTGAACCCATCGCCATACATGTATTTCATGAATTACGGTGACACACACGTGGTCGGCGCTTCACCTGAGATTTTGGTTAAGCTTGACGAGGAAGGCATCGCCACCGTACGCCCCATCGCGGGCACGCGTCCACGCGGTGCAAATGATGCAGAAGACACTCGCCTATCCAATGATTTGCTTGCGGATGCAAAAGAATGTGCCGAACATTTGATGTTGATTGACCTTGGGCGCAATGACATTGGCCGCATTGCACAAATTGGCACCGTCGAAGTCACGGAACAAATGGCGATTGAAAAATACTCCCATGTATTGCACATGGTGTCGAATGTTCAAGGGCAAGTCAAAGCGGGCATGGATGCAATTGATGTGCTGAAAGCGACCTTCCCAGCAGGTACCCTGTCAGGTGCGCCGAAAGTACGAGCCATGGAGATTTTAGATGAGCTTGAACCGACCAAACGCGGCATATACGGCGGCGCTGTTGGCCACATGGGATTTTTCAACGACATGGACTTGGCCATTGCCATTCGCACCGCTGTGATTAAAGACAAAACATTGTATGTACAAGCAGGTGCTGGCATCGTCACCGATTCAGATGTCAACGCGGAATGGAATGAAACCAATGCAAAAATGAGAGCGGTGCTGAGTGCTGCCGACTTGGCTTGCAATGGGCTGGACACCGTATTACCCACCATGGAACAAGGGAGCTGAAATGCACACACCACACCAAAACACCCATGTCTTCATGATCGACAACTACGACTCATTCACCTACAACCTCGTACAATATTTTGGTGAATTGGGTGCCAAAGTCACCGTTAAGCGAAATGATGAAATCACCCTCGCGGACATTGAGGCTGCCGCCCCCACACATTTATGCCTGTCACCTGGACCTTGCACACCGACCGAAGCGGGCATTTGCCTAGAGGCACTGGATTATTTTAAAGGCAAGCTACCGATTCTCGGCGTCTGCCTTGGCCATCAAGCCATCGGTCAAGCGTTTGGCGGTAAAGTGGTGCGTGCCGCCGCACCCATGCATGGTAAAGTTGATGTCCTGCACCACAACAACACAGGTGTATTTGAAAACTTGCCGAACCCATTCAACGTCACCCGCTACCACTCACTGGTGATCGAGCATGACAGCCTGCCCGCTGATCTAAAAATCACCTCATGGACAGGGGACAGCGAAGCCACTGGTGAAATCATGGGTGTGCGTCACACCAAATACAACATTGAAGGTGTTCAATTTCACCCAGAATCAATTCTGAGTGAGCACGGTCACGCCTTGTTGCAAGCATTTTTATCAAGGACAAATGCAGCACATTGACGGCATCATGTTCATCTGACACATCAACCCATCGGCTGTATTCTTCATTTTCTCCATTGGGCATCAACCACGTGGTTCATATTGATTAACAGGTTGGGTTGATAAGTTGCATTGATAAACTGCATTGAAACAATCGATTTAAACGGTGACAGAAATGGCACCCTACACTTTTGAAAGACCTTATGTTCAACGTTGCT
>CALMCL010000181.1 GCA_937862905.1 uncultured Burkholderiaceae bacterium
AAGCGCTTAGCTCGAATCTTTTTGAAAATTGCCTTTCGTAGTTTAATTCACCATTCAATGCACTGCCCTTTCACCCTGCACGCGCCCAAATCCAGCAATCGGCCGATGTGCCAGCTGTGACCACGGCAAGCAGTCCCGATGAAGCATTGGATGCCGACTTTGCAGCCTATCTGCTGGGTACACGCTGCACAAAATTTAAACGTGACGATCAATGCGTGATTGCTTTTTTTGACAAAAAAGATAAAAAAATCAACACGCATGCCCATGCCGTACATTACCGCGTGTTGTACGGTAAAAATAACAACCTGTACATCGGCCAAGACTTCTACTCATCAGGGCAAAAACAAACCAATGTCTATTTTGCCCGCTCGGAAACGGGGCTATTGAACAGCTGGTACAACAATGACTTGATGTTTGAAGGCAATGTCAAAGGCTACACAAGCAAAGGCGAGGTTTATTTTGACAACAATTATCGAAACGGCGTTGAAACCGAGCCCAACCATTTGACCGCCTCACCAGAGGCAAGCACCGCCCCAAAAAGCAATGCAGCACCATAAAAAAATGGCTCACACGAGCCATTTTTTTAACACCACACAAAGCCAATCAAATCAACAAACATTTTAAAGCCGACGCCAAAACCGACTCGGCCTTACCTGCCTCATCGTTTGCTGCCTCGATCACGCTTATACGCCAACGCCAGTAAAATCAGACCTGCCACAATCATCGGCAAGGACAACAGCTGCCCCATGGACAAATTGAACGTCAACAAGCCCAAATAATCATCGGGCTCACGCGCAAACTCAGCCAGAAAACGCAACACGCCATAACCCACTAAAAACACCGCCGACACCGCCATCATCGGCCGAATTTTGCGTGCATAAATCCACAAAATCACAAACAACAACAAGCCTTCACCTGCAAATTGATACAACTGTGACGGGTGGCGTGGCAGCAAACCGAACTGCTCAAATGCCTTGGCCAAATTCGCGCTATCCAAAGCCTGTGGATTTTTTGCCAAATAGTCTTGATCGGCACTTTGTGCTTGTGGGAACATCATTAACCACGAATAAGCTTTATCTGATACGCGCCCCCACAACTCACCATTGATGAAATTACCAATTCGCCCAGAAGCCAAACCCAAAGGCACAAGTGGCACGATAAAATCCACCACCTCCCAAAATTTTCGTTTGGTGTTGTGCGCATACACCGCCATCGCCGCCATCACGCCCAAGAAACCACCATGAAACGACATACCGCCTTGCCAGACCTTTAAAACATCTTGCGGATTTGCCAAATAATAATCGGGCTTGTAAAAAATCACATAACCCAATCGACCACCCAGCACCACGCCCAACACGCCGTAAAACAAGATGTCATCCAGCTCCAACGGTTTAAAGCCCAACAATGGCATTTTGCGCGCACGGTATTTGCCCAGCATTAAAAACATCATAAAAGCCGCAAGGTAAGTCAAACCATACCAGTGAACAGGCCAGCCAAACACTTCAAAAGCCACAGGGCTAAACTGAGGGTGCATCAGGGGCATATCAATCCTTAAAAAGAAAACGTACCATTGAGCCCTGTCCAAAACATGGGCTTTACGGTAAAATAACAGAGCTAAGACATTGTACCGATGTCGCCCCATTTTTTCAGCCGTTTCACATACTAAAAGACGAAAGATTAAAATGCCAGACCAAAAAAACCCCGGCACAGAACGCTCATCCCACGTGACACAAGGTGTTGCACGCAGCCCAAACCGCGCCATGTATTACGCAATGGGCTATCAAGAAAGCGACTTCAAAAATCCAATGGTGGGCATTGCCAATGGTCACTCAACCATCACGCCATGCAACTCTGGTTTACAAAAACTCTGTGACGCTGCGGTTGATGCGGTTAAAGCCGCGGGCGGCAACCCACAAACATTTGGTACACCCACCATTTCTGACGGCATGAGCATGGGCACTGAAGGCATGAAATATTCACTCGCCTCACGCGAAGTGATTGCCGACTGTATCGAAACCTGTGTCAATGGTCAATGGATGGACGGCGTTCTGGTCATCGGCGGTTGCGATAAAAACATGCCAGGCGGCATGATGGCGATCATGCGCACCAATGTGCCAGCGGTTTACGTCTACGGCGGCACGATTCGCCCAGGTCACCACAAAGGTAAGGATCTGACCATTGTTTCGGCATTTGAAGCCGTTGGTCAATTCACTGCGGGCAAAATGAGCCAAGAAGATTTCGATGGTATTGAACGCCACGCCTGCCCCACCTCAGGCTCATGCGGTGGCATGTACACCGCCAACACCATGAGCTCCGCAATTGAAGCCATGGGCATGAGCTTGCCCAACTCTTCAATGATGGCCAACCCCGACCAAGAAAAAGTTGACTCAACCGCAGACTCAGCACGCGCTTTGATGGATTGCATCCGCAACAACTTGCGCCCATCCGACATCGTCACCAAAAAATCCATCGAAAATGCGGTGGCCGTCATCATGGCCACAGGTGGCTCAACCAACGCTGTCCTGCATTTTCTCGCCATCACCCACGCGGCCAACATCGACTGGACCATTGACGACTTCGAACGCATGCGCAAAAAAGTACCCGTGTTTTGCAACCTCAAACCTTCGGGCGAATACGTCGCCACCGACTTGCACCGCGTTGGCGGCATCCCACAAGTCATGAAAATGTTGCTCAATGCAGGCTTGTTGCACGGTGATTGCATGACCGTTACTGGTAAAACTGTCGCCGAAAACTTGGCCAACGTGCCTGACATGCCACCCGCAGATCAAGACGTGATTTTGCCATTGGATGCACCATTGTACGCAGAAGGCCATTTGGCGATCCTCAAAGGCAACCTTGCCCCAGAAGGCGCAGTGGCCAAAATTTCAGGTTTGAAAAATCCCGTTATCACAGGTCCAGCCCGCGTGTTCAACGATGAACAATCAGCCATGCAAGCCATCCTCGCCGATCAAATCGTTGCAGGCGATGTGGTCGTCTTGCGCTACCTCGGCCCCAAAGGTGGCCCTGGCATGCCTGAAATGCTTGCCCCGACAGGCGCATTGATTGGTAAAGGTTTGGGTGAATCGGTTGGTTTAATCACCGACGGCCGCTTCTCAGGTGGCACATGGGGCATGGTGGTCGGTCACGTTGCACCTGAAGCGCATGTGGGCGGCTTGATTGGTTTGATTGAAGAAGGCGACTCAATCACCATTGATGCACACCAATTGCTCTTACAATTGAATGTGGATGAAGCCACCATTGCAGCCCGTCGCGCCAATTGGGTGCAACCCAAACCACGCTACACACGAGGCATTTTGGCTAAATTTGGTCAGCTCGCTTCAACCGCATCAAAAGGTGCAGTGCTGGATGCAGAAATCAATTATTGACCCACGATTTTAGCATTCACCAACGACCGAATGCATCAACACAGCATTGACCAGCATTGTCCCGTGATGCATTCAAAACACACAACCGCCCACAATTCATGGGCGGTTGTGTGTTTTAATGGTCGCAACCCGTGGCCTCAACCCGTGGCCTCAACCCGTGACCACAACACCCATGAGCACCGCACCACATACCGCCCAATAAAATGTGAGCCCACCGTCAACCAAACCGCCGACTCAAGCTTTATAATACCAACGCCATCAAACACAACCGCAGGACAACCATGAAACTCACTTTCGCCGCCCTCAGCCTCGCCGCCAGCGCCTTTACAGGTTTAGCCCATGCGGGTCCAGTAGACATTGCCAAAGCCAACAAATGCTTTTCATGCCACTCATTGGACAAAAAAATCATCGGCCCTTCATATCAAGACATTGCTCAAAAATATGCAGGTCAGGCAGGTGCAGACATCAAATTAGCAGACCGCATGCGCAAAGGTGCGGTCGGCGTATGGGGCAGCGCACCCATGCCCGCCTATCCAGACATCTCAGACACCGATTTAAAAGCGGTGGTGAAATGGGTACTGTCTCAATAACGGACTCAGCGAATCGAGTCCCCATGTGTCCCATGTGTGCACAACCCACACAAAAACGCCTCGAATCATCGAGGCGTTTTTTTCATATTCATTGTTCCACATCGCGATGCAAATATCGCACAGCACACACCACCACAGCCACACCCAACAGCGCAAAGCACATCAAGGGAAAAGCCAAACCCTGCACCCCAAAACCAGAAACAGCCCCAGCAAACAAAGGTGGGCCCATGGTTGAACCCACATTGGCCAACTGCGCCAAAGCACCATTGGCACGCACTTGAAACCACTTATCATGGCTCAAATACGGGATCAAGGCAAAAGATGCACCACCCGACATTCCGCCCACAAACATCAACACCAAGGCAACGACAGGCACACCAACCCCCACCTGTACCCCCATGAAAAAGACAGCGCCAGCAACAGCCACCCCAAAAAAAGCACATCCCAGCAAACGAAACGGTGGGATCAACGACTGCGCCAACCAGCCCGCGGAAAAAGTTCCCATAATGCTCAAGACAGGCAGCAAAGGGGTCAACCACACCCGATCATCGCCAGCAAACTTGGGGATAAACGTCATCAGCGACACCGAAGTTGCGGTATAGCACATGAAGCTCAAGCCAGGCAAAATCGCTTTAACTTGTTGATACACTTCAATGTTTTGACGAAACAACGTTGAGATTTTAGGCAAATGCCGAACGCCCTGCTCTTGCTCATCGGTTTGTAAAGTGAGCCACACCAACAACCACATCATTGAAATGAACATCGCTTGCGCCAGCAACATGCCATGCACACCAAAGTGAGCCATAATCGACGGCGCACACAAAGAGGTCAATGCAAAAGCCGCACCAAAGAAAGTGCTCCATAAACCAATGGTAATGGAGCGATGTTGAGGGGCACTGTTCGCCGTGATTAAAATGGGGGCAATCACGATGATGATCAAATGGGACACGCCTTCGAGCAAACGTGTGATAAAAAACAATGGGTAAGGCAACATTAAGGTTTGCAGCAAAGACAGCACGGCGCCCAACCCCAAGCCCATCAACAACAAACGACGAAAGCCAACCGCATGGGCAAACAAACCCGCCGTCACACCGAACAGCAGCCCACTCATGCCCACAATGGACAAACTCCAACCCAGCTGAACGGGTGTGATGCCATAAAAATCCAGCAAGCCATCAAACCCAAGCGACACTTTCGCAAACTGCATGGCGGCAGCGAGACCACACAACCACAATAAAGCGATCCGAGGCCAATGGGTGTGCGTGGGTAGATGCTGTGGCATGTGATCCTTTCAACAGCTTGGCTGTGGCTCAGCCTGCACGCAAGCGGACACGGCCTCAGTCACCGCTGCCTTTTATGCACTCAAATTAATCGCATGTTCCCGCGTTTCATGGAACACGATGTCGGGGTGGCGCTCACGCATGATGTCCAGATTCACACGGTGATTGGCCAAATAAGTCAAATTGCCCGCCGCATCTTCAGCCAGGTTATTGACTTGCATTTTTTCAAACTCAGCCAGCTTGATTTTGTTATCGCAACTCACCCAACGCGCGATGTTGGTCGATGGTGACTCAAACACACAGTCCACGCCGTATTCACTCATCAAACGGTGTGCCACCACCTCGAACTGGAGCACACCGACCGCACCAAGCACCATGTCACCCCCATTGAGCGGCTTGAACACTTGCACCGCGCCCTCCTCGCCCAGCTGTTGCAAACCTTTTTGCAACTGCTTGATTTTCAAAGGATTTTTAATGCGCGCAATGCGGAACAACTCAGGAGCAAAAAATGGAATGCCTGTGAAAGCCAACTGCTCACCTTCTGAAAAGGTATCACCAATTTGAATATTACCGTGATTCGGAATGCCGATGATGTCGCCTGCAAACGCCTCTTCGATGATCTCACGATCATGTGACATGAACGTGACCACCGAGTTCGCCGCCATGTCGCGATTCAAACGCAAATGCTTCATTTTCATGCCGCGTTCAAATTGTCCAGAACACACCCGCAAAAAGGCAATGCGATCCCGATGTTTCGGATCCATATTGGCTTGGATTTTGAAGATAAAACCTGAGAATTTCTCTTCGGTCGGTGCCACTTCACGCAAGGTCGCATCACGCGACGCGGGAGCAGGTGCCCAATCGATCAGCGCATCCAAAATTTCGCGCACGCCAAAATTATTAATGGCCGAACCAAAGAAAACAGGCGTCAATCGACCCGCAAGGAACTCTTTCAAATCAAACTCATGAGATGCGCCTTTGACCAACTCGATGTCCATGCGCAATTGAGCCGCTTCATCAGCGAACAACTCATCCAACCGTGGGTTGTCCAAGCCTTTGATGATCTCCACATCCAAATTGATTTTTTCGCCCCCCGCTTCGAACAAAAACACCTCATCACGCAACAGGTGATACACCCCTTTGAAGCTGCGACCCATGCCAATCGGCCATGTGATTGGTGCGCAATTGATTTTCAACACCGACTCAACTTCATCAAGCAAGTCCAATGAATCGCGCACCTCACGGTCACATTTATTCATGAAAGTCACAATCGGTGTGTGGCGCAAACGACACACATCCAGCAGTTTGATGGTTTGCGTTTCCACACCCTTGGCGGCATCGATCACCATCAAACCTGAATCGACAGCGGTCAGCACACGGTATGTGTCTTCGGAGAAGTCTTGGTGACCCGGCGTGTCGAGCAAATTGACCGTGTGGTCTTTGTACTCAAACTGCATGACCGATGAAGCCACCGAAATGCCCCGTTGTTTCTCAATGTCCATCCAGTCCGAGGTGGCGAACTTGCCCGTTTTTTTGCCCTTAACGGTGCCCGCCTGTTGAATCGCACCAGAAAACAACAACAATTTTTCGGTCAATGTGGTTTTACCCGCGTCAGGGTGGGAAATGATGGCGAAAGTACGGCGATGCTCGACTTCGTGGCGAATGCGGTTTAAATCTGCGGACATGTGGATCAATCGGTAAATAGGAAAACGGCTATTTTACGTGAAAATAGCCGTGATAGCGAATCTCAAATGGCAATCAAATGGTAATCCGATGACTCAAGTGATCAAGTAGAGGAAGTGCAACATAAAATAACAGCACATCGCCACACGACCTGACACCATCGACCGCCCATCAACCCTCCATCGACCTTCGACCGTTATTCAACGGGTACAGGTGCGCTCGAGTTCTCTGAAGCCTTCTCATCATCCGATTTTCCATCGGGAATCACCGCATTAACGGCCGCCGATCCGACCTTCACCGTGGTTTTCACCGCAGTTGCAGCCACCGACACCGCAGCATCCGCCACAGCAATCACCGCACAAGCCGACAGCGCAAAAGGCACTGCAAAGACAATCACCCATTTCGCCACAAAGCGGGCACACCGCTCATTGATACTTAATTTCAAAATAAAATTCCTATTTGTTCACACCATTCATTGACCACCGGACAACCGTTTGACCGAACCATTCAAAGCCCACCTGACTCAACCTTAAACAAGCATCATCGCCGTTCAAACCGTTCAGGGCCAAAACAATACGCCGCCACTTCAAATGCATTGTCACGATAAAATCGCCGCCCATGCAGCACTTGCCACACGCCATTCAAGACATACGCCAGCGGTAAAAACACACCCCAACGCTCCGTCTGACGCACATGTTCATACTCATGCGCGCCACAATAACACATTTTCTTCAAATCCCGCGCCAACACCACATGCCCCAACGTCGCAGCATACATGCTGCCGAACGGATGCCGCTGCAACCACACATCCAACCAACCACCCCATGCACACAAAGCCCCCGTTGAACCCATGCGCAACCACGCCACCTTCGGTCGACTGGGCGCAGCCAAGAGCAACACCAGCAAACCAAACGTGGTCACAGGTAAAGCCCACAACAATTTGAGCAGCTTTAATAATCGTTTCAACACAGCGCAACCATCCTTTATCAGCACGAGTTATGCGATAATACCCCATTCATTCTACCCGTTGACTCCCATGCTCGCAAAAATCACAGGCACACTCCTCGAAAAAAAACCACCGCAAGTCGTCATCGACACCGCGCACGGCCTCGCCTATGAGATTGACGTGCCCATGAGCACATTGTATACCCTGCCCAATGCGGGTGAAAAAGTCACATTGTTCCTCCACCTCGCCATCCGTGAAGATGCGCAGCAACTGTTTGGCTTCGCCACCGCCGCCGAGCGCAGCAGCTTTCGCATGCTGATCAAAATCAGTGGCATCGGCGCACGCACCGCACTGGGCATTTTATCGGGGCTGTCCTCTGACGACCTGCAACAAGCAGTCCTCGCGCAAGACATCTCGCGCCTGTGCAGCATCCCCGGCATCGGCAAAAAAACCGCCGAACGCTTGGTGCTCGAACTCAAAGACAAACTCAAAGGCGCAAGCTTCAATTTCACCGAAGCCGCCACCGCGCCACACTCCGAGCGCGACGACATCGCCGCCGCCCTCACGGCATTGGGTTATGCAGACAAAGAAATTAACAATGCGCTTAAACATGTGACTGCGGACGTGGGGGTGAGTGCTGGGATACGACAGGCATTGCAATGGTTGTCAATTAATTAAAAATTTTCCTCGGGGGAGCAAATGGCTAATCAAATTCAAATCGGCAGGGAAATGAATCGGATTGTTATTTCTGGAGATTTCAAAACGATAGACACTAGGACTTTATTAGCAGTAATTCATAAAACTATAAACGAAAAAAATTTTACCGATTTAGAGCTGGACTTCACAAAATGTACATTTGCAGATCAAGGTGCTATGTTACCTATTTGCGTACACACCCTAAACTTAAGAAACAAAAGAATTGACTTTGATTTAAAACTACCAATTAATGAAGTGATGAGAAGGCTTTTCATAAATACGGGCTGGGCTCATTTTATATGCCCAAGGCACTACGAGGCACCATCAGTACAAAACAATTCCAAACAAATACCCGCCTTTCAATTTGATAAACTAGAACAAATCAACGACCACTTAAATAAAGTGCTAGACCATCTCTTAAGAATCATTCCACACTTCAAAAGAGATGCATTTTCTGCTGTTGAATGGTCTCTGAATGAAATTACCGATAATGTTATTAATCACAGCAACTCCCTTATAGGTGGTATTTTCCAACTTTCAATCCTAAGTAGGAATCGAATACAATTTACTATTTCGGACTCAGGAGTTGGTGTTCCAACTACACTACGAGAAGCATATCCAAGCATACAAACAGATATGGATGCATTAATGGAGTCAGTAAAATCAGGAGTGACTAGGAAGGTGAATTAAACTACGAAAGGCAATTTTCAAAAAGATTCGAGCTAAGCGCTTG
>CALMCL010000182.1 GCA_937862905.1 uncultured Burkholderiaceae bacterium
AGTTTAATTCAGCAAATGCGCAAAGACAGTCTGATTGATGGGGCACAGACCGATGTGCACAGATTGCTGCGCCACCAAATACACGCACTCTTAACACGGCTGAATATTTTACAAAGGAAAAATCAAATAGAACAGCCACCGTCCTCTCCTGCAACGCAGCGTTTTAGGCGATTTCAGCAACTTGTAGAGGAGCGCTTCTTGCAATGGCATCAAGTGACTGACTATACCGTTGAACTCGGTTATACCGAAAAGACGCTTGCGCGTGCCGTAAACACATCGACGGGTATGGGTGCAAAAGCTTTCATCACAGCACGGATTATTTTAGAAGCCAAGCGTTTACTGGCGCACACAGACATGCCCGTTGTCGCCATCGCTTATAAATTGGGATTCGACGAACCCACCAATTTCAATAAATTTTTTAAGCGTGAGGTACATGATACGCCTGCAGAGTTTAGGCTTAGACAACAGCGTGAACATTCAGTCTCAAACCCTTAGTTTGAACAGCCCGAAAACAGGCCGCAAGGCTTTTTTATAAAGACACATTTTTAAATTTTAGTGACACTTTAACGGCAGTTGATTGGGTCTACATCAAGTAGCCATTGCTTTAAGCATGGGTTTAAAGTGGCCGACAAGGCAAGTCATCGGTTAGGACAAATTCGAACCCAAAAGCCTGGGTTGAAAACGTTGTCGATGATGTTTTATTTGGCAATGCATCAGAAAAAACGTCACCGATTCAATCATCGCGACCGAATAGCACCAGCACAATGCGCGCATAAAGATCGTTTGAATGAATTGGTTGAAGTAGAACGCCGCATCATTCAATATGGGTTGATTTAATCCTTATTTAAAATCAAACACTTGGGGTGATTCAAATGGTATGGCGTTCTGCTGTTAAGCACCGCTCGGATGTGAGATGTGGTTAAGGTGAGCTGAGAAATCACCCGTTTTTGATCTGAATAAACCATCGCGGTCTTCTCTCTGCATCGATCGCTGAACAAAAATGATGCGATTTTTTGCATCCGAGTCTATTTTCTAAAATTTCTTTCTAATGTCAAAAATTGGTGTTAGGATGTTCAAATAATAATTGATAATTCTTTAATGTTTTTCATCTTTCATAACAATAAATGCCATCTAACTCCCATTTGGAGTCTCTTTCGAAGTTGCTTTTTCTGACTTTGCTTTCAATAAACGTTTGACTCTGTTTTTACCTGCCTCAGGAATTTGCACGCATGTCTTGGCATGGTCGTGCCATGAGTGATTGAGGTCAGATGTTGTTCTGTTGTCGTGCTGTTCAGCTGTTTGTTATTTTTGCAATGAGTGTACACATAACGTGAGGAGTGCATCATGAACGAAAAAATCAATTTAAACACTGCAAGCATTGAGGCTTTGCAGAAATTGCCGGGGGTCGGTGAGGGGCTGGCCAACCGCATTGTGACCTACCGCAATACGGTCGGCAATTTTCGATCGGTGGCGGAGTTGTCGGCCATTTCAGGGATTTCAGATCGATTGGCTGCGCAGTTGCGTGACCGTGTGATCTTGGCTGAAGCGCATGACGATGTGGCGCCATCGAATCAGCTCATATTCAAGGTTCAACTGGTGGGCAGTCAAGGACAGTACACGGGCTATCGTGTGTTGGCTTCTTATGTTCATTTTTTATTTGTGGTGGGGCAGGAGGCGATGTTGGATTCGCCTGAGCAAATGAGCGTGGCGGTGGATGCTTCGGGGGCTTGCACCATGACGTTGCCACCTCGTGCAGAATTGAAAAATCCCGTGACCTTTCAAGTGTTTGCTCCTGATGGTGAGCGCTTGCTGCAAGAGGGCATGGCTGCTGAAAAATTGGTCGAAGGCATTGAGTTGAGGGTCAAAGCAAAAGAGGTTGTTGAGATTGAGCATAACAAAGATCCTGGTTTTGGACGACCCACACGTTTGAAAGGTCGGGTGATTGATGAGGCAGGTGTGCGGCAGGTGGCCAATCGGCAAGTCGTCATTTGGGTGGCTGAGCACCAAGAACCAGCGGCAGCTGATTTTCGAGCGTTGTTGGCGATGAAAACAGATGGCAATGGCTATTTTTCAGGCGATTATCCTTTGGGTGCATTCAGTGCGGCCTATGGTGCGGTGTCTGTGAATGATGAGCCTGAGCATGTGCGCATTCATTTAAATGAGGGGGGCACATTTCCTGAATCGGTGATTTTGGTGGTGGATTTGACCCATGAGCAAGCACCTGACAAAGAGGATTGCGCTTGTCATCAGGCCAGTGAGGTGCCGCGCGATCCAGACAGTGCGGATTTGAGCCGTGCCGATGGCACGTACAGTGCTGATCCTGCACATGGTCGTTGCGTTGATTTCACCAAGCCTGATCGAACTTTGGAAGAGTTTTCGTACTCATACGCCGTTCGCACCACTCAGCCTGAAATAAAAGGCTTTGTTTTGAATGAGCCGAAAAAAATTGACATCGGTGTGATTAAAGCCATTTTGGGCAATCGTCAAATGAAAGCCATGTCATCAGAGTTTGAAAATGAGGCGATCACGGCACGAGCAGCATTGTTTTCACCCGCAACGATGGCGGTGGATGAGATGCCTGTGCAAAAAATTGATGCTCAAATTTTGAAAACATTGGCACGTGATCCCGATGGTTTTTCTTTGACCAAAGTGATTTCTGCGGCCAATTTAACCGTGCATGCCGATTTGATTCACGCCATCAGCCAAGTGGTCGGTCGTCCTCCTGGACGGACTCAACTCAATTGCAACAATCCAATTGATTGGGACGATGAGCCCACGTTGTATCAGGCTTGCACCATTGCACACGGGCATTTGCTGCGTTTCAAACAGGAGTGGGTGTCGGATGGTTATTCGATGGGGAATTTGCTGTACAGCTTGCCTTTGGCGCCGGGGCAGAAAAAACAAGTGGCTGTGATTGATTGGCAGCGCACAGATTCGGCGGGGCGATCAGAGTTCATGACAGAATCAGAATCCATTGATGCTGAAATTTCGCGCAACCGTGATGTGAATGAAATTGTGAGTGGTGTGGTCAATGAAAGCGTTCGCGCCAGCTCCAACTCATCTTCAGGCTCAATTGCAGGCGGTTTTGGCATTGGTGCCATTATTGGCCCAGTGGGTGCTTTGCTGGGTGTCGGAGGTGGGCACTCCAGTGCATCCAGTTCGGCTTCACAAGATGCATCCCGCCAAATGGCCGCCAGTGCTTTAAATCAATTGCGCGATCGGACGGTACAAAGTGCCAGCTCAGTGCGCAGTCAGCGTTCAACGGTGGTGCAAACCGTTCATCAGAGCGAGCGCATGTCGGTCACAACGGAAACCGTGGCCAATTACAACCATTGCCATGCGATCACCATTCAGTACTTTGAAGTGTTGCGCCACTTGCTGGTGCGCCAACGTTTGACCGATGTGCAAGAGTGTTTGTTTGTGCCCTTGTTGATGAGCCGATTCACGTCGGATAAGGCTTTGCGTTGGCGCACCACCTTGAAACGGGCGGTCGGCACACAGCGTTTGCGCAATGGTTTTGATGCTTTGGAGCGGATCAAAAACAATTATGTGGGCAGCGATTTGCCCGTGGGCACGTATGCCGATCAAAGTTTAGATTATGCGGATGGGCATTTGTACCTTCGGTTTCAGTTGGCACGCCCAAAAGATGTGAACGATGATTTTGAAGTCAATGCGTGGCATTTTTTAGGATTTTTGATGCCTTTTGTTTCACCGATTGATTTTTACAAACAATATTTGAAAAATCAACAGCTGAAAGATCAAATTTTTGCGGAGCAAATGGCACCTAAAATTGCGGAAGCGTTTGTGCAGCATTTGCAGTTTTTTGCTGTAGACAGCAATAACAACCGCACCCAAATCCCTGTGGACACCACACTCACCAGCAGTTTTGTCAACAATCGACCCTTGTATGTGTCCTTGCGTTTGGCAGATGCCTTGCCGCCATTGGCGCGCAAAGACATTCAATTCATAGAAATCAGCGATGTCAGTGGTGTGTTGGGCATGCCTTTGTTCCAAATTTTGCCTTCAGGTTCTCGGGTCATCGTGGAGTCGGGTTCAATGGCTTATCGAACCAAATATTCATCGGGTTATTTGTTCAACGATGCACGCATCTTGAATGATTTGGCGGGCAGCGATAAAACACGGATTTACACACCGTTGACGCGTGAAGAGCTGCGCAATCCGCGTGAGGAGGACAAAGAGTTGGCGCGTCATTTGTTGGATCACCTCAACGAAGGCATTGAACATTTTCACCATGTGTTGTGGTGGCTCATGGGGGATGATCGCCGTTACATGCTGCTGGATGGGTTTGAAGCCCCGAACAGTGGTGGTCGCTCTGTGGCTTCAGTGGTTGAAAATAAACTGATTGGCATTGTGGGAAATTCATTGGTGTTGCCTGTTGCACGGGGTTTCCACCTTGACCCGACGTATCAGCAAAATGTTGAGGAACCTGTTGATTTGATTGAGCATTATCAACCCAACACGCCGATTGAGCCCAGTCGTGTGGCGATTCCAACGCGTGGGGTTTATGCCGAGGCCGTCATGGGCGCATGCAATTCATGTGAAGTCAAAGAAGAACAGCGTTTTTGGCGTTGGGAGGAATCACCGATTCCCGATTCGCCGCCCGCCATTCAGCCTGTCAGTGCAGACAGCCGTTACCAAACGCCGCCTGATTTGACCGCAAAAGACTATCCTACGCCCATGATTAACTTACAAACGGCTGCGGCAGCACCCGATCCGACGGGTTTGGCCGCCGCCTTGTCGTTGTTGGGTACGCCCAATATTTTCAAAGACATGACGGGCTTGGAAGGGACACAAAAAAATGCGGCGGCGGCCTTGTCCGAAGCGTTTGATGCGGCCAAATTTTTTGGTGGCAAAGCCGCCGATTTGGCCATTCAAGGCAAAATGGCCAAAGACATTGACAAAACCATGCGCACCATTCAAACCGCCAAAAATGATGGTTTGATCACCAATGAGCAAGCTCAAGCGTTGACCAAAAATGCCATCAGTGGATTGATCGGTGCAGGTTCTAGCGAGCAGGCCAAACCGATGACCACAGAGGAGGTCAAAGATGTCACCCGCACCGCAGCTGAACAAGGTGCCAATGTTTCAGTGAATCGCCCATCGGGTGAAACCTTGCAGGTACAGGCGCGCCCAGAGGCAAACGTGGGTGCGAAAGACACTGAAAGAAGTGGCTCATTGTCATTTAGTGCATCGACCAACACCGCCGAAAACCGTGCATTTAACCCGTCGTCCAATGACAAGTCGGGTGTGATTGATTTGGAAGTCGAGGTTCGCCAAGCAGCCGCAGGATCGGCCGTGCGCTGGGTGGCGAGTGACCCGAATGCCATCACTTTTGACCAGCCCAATAACAACCGCACCCGTGTGCGTGGTTTGAAATCAGGTAAAACCAGTGTGGATTGTGTGTTGGTGGACAGCTCTGGCAATGAGATCACCCGTCGCACCCTGCAATTGTGTGTGCCACAGTTCATCGTGATCAATGAAGTGGCTGCCGAATTCGATGCGGCATTGACCGACGTGCAATTGTTGACCAACAAGGCTGATGTGGTGCGCACAGTCAAAAGGGTGTGTGATCATTTGCTGGCGACCAGCAATGTGCGCACGGTGTGGTCGCTTGATCCGTTGGGCGAAACCGCGCCCGCACATTTGCCTGCGTCGCACATCACTTTTGCATTTTTAAAAGGTGAGCCACCTGTGGGCAAAGCCGCCGGTTTGCGGGGGGAAACAATGCCAGGGGTTGGCGGCGGCGTTGGCGCACGTTTCATGAATGAACGAATTGAGGTGTACACAGGTTCGTATGACAATGTGATTCCAGCAGGCTCAACCACTGAAGTCGATCTTGAATCGCAAGCGATTGCATTGCAGTTGAAGTCACGAGATGCGTCTGACCTCGACTTGGAACCCTTTGCAGTTGAGGTTTTTGGCCGACTGTTTGGTGAAACCTTGGCGCATGAAATCATCCACAGTTTGTTGGGTACGCTGGTTGCACCCAGTTATCACAACACCCCAGCGGTGATGAATGATGTGATGAATCAAGGGGGCGATCGAAACTTCACGGCTCGAACTGGTTTTGTGGACAATTCGCACACCAGTCCTATTGTGCCCAGCCATTTCACCGACAATGGGATTGCCGCCATCAATCAGTTGCAGGCCACGAATCAAGCTTTGATGAACAGCGTCTTCCCTGTGCCCCCTCATTTTGCATAATCAAAGCTCAACGTTTCAAAGTGCAAAAGCCCCCATTTTGGGGGCTTTTTTTGATGACCATTTGAATGCTGAACTGAATGAGATTACCTGAGGTCAGCCTGATATCGCACTGAGCTTAGCCCGTTAGTTGTTGGCTGATGAGTTTTCGGATCGGCGACAAGACATTGGAAATCCGAAGAACAGCTGTTCTCGCCAATTTAGCAGGAGGTGTTTCAGAGGTGAATAATTTGACCACAAAATTGGTGCCGTGATAAATCGGACGCGTTTTGAACTGGTGGCGGCGGTCATACTGTTGCAACAGGCTGGGTGAGCCAATGTCGGCATTCTGGTTGTGCGCTTTTTGGATCAATTCGGTGAGTATCGCTTGGCTTTGTAAACCCAAATTGAAACCATGCGCCGTCACGGGGTGCATGCCCACAGCCGCGTCACCGATGAGGGCAAAGCGGGTGCTGTAAAAGCGGCGGGCATGTGTGCCCACCAAGGGATAACGATGACGTGGGCTGGCGATGGTGATGGTGCCAAGGCGACCCTTTAAACGCTGTTCTAAATCAGCTGCGAGGCCTGCATCGTCCAAATCCAAAACCTCATTGATGTGCTGGCTGTCGATGGTGATGACCGCACTCGACAATGTGTCGGTCAGTGGCAAAATGGCCAGCGTGCGGCCATAGTGAAAGCATTCAAATGCTGTGTTTTCATTGCTTTTGGTGTGTTCAATGCGGCATGTGATGACGGTTCGACCAAAGTCATGCATGTCCACGGGGATGCCCATCTGCTGGCGGGTTTGAGAAAAACGTGAATCGGCAGCCACCACCAATTTGGCTGTTAATTGCTCATTGTTGGAGAGCACAACGCGTGCTTGGTCCAGATTGGCGGTCACCGTTTGTACTTTTTGCTCTGTGAACCACGTGAGGTTGCCTTGGTGCTCGGTTTGTTGAAACAATGCTTTGCGGATGTGATGATTGGAAATCAAATAACCCAAAGTGTCTTCGGACAATTTCGCATTGCTTGGGGTTTTGAAATGCAGTTCAAATGGCGAGTCACCATCCACCACTTTGGCGGAGCGTAGATAAAAAATTTGATCGGCAGGCACGGCATCCCATGCACCGAGTTGCTGCAATAAATCTTTGGATGGATGGGTCAATGCAATTTCGCGACCATCGGGCGCAGGTGCACGCAAGGCATTCATGTTCGCTGGGTCAATGATGGCCATGCGCAAAGGGCTGTTGGCCAAACTGCGGGCAAAGCTTAAACCTGCTGGGCCTGCACCAATGATGATGATGTCGAAAAGTGGGGGGGTCATGCCGATCCTTTTGATGTGTCGCTTTTCATCATTTTAACAAATTCTGAGGCCATCAATTTGGCTTTGTGCTGAACCATGGCTGTAACCTGCGTTTATCCGCGTCGACCATCCACACGGGGGCGAAGCAAAACACCCGCATAATAATAGACAAAAATACCCAGTGCCAGCATCCAGCACGTCAAGGTGATGTCCAGCAAAGGCAAATACATTTGAGGCCAAATGGCCGCTGACGCTCGGGTCAAGCCGGCAATGAACAATAAACCATACGCCCAAGGCAGTGGTCGAGCCACTTTTAATTCACGCCCTGTGTGCCCCAATGACACACGTGACATCATGGACACAATCAAACCTGTCATGGCGCCAATGGTGAATAAATGCAAGGCACCTGAGCGCGGATAACCGAAAGCCAAAAGCGCACAAGCCAGTGGCAAACAGGCAAAAGAGAGGTGCAATGACCAGAGCAAGGGGTTGTGAAATGATGCGCGCCACCCCCAATGGTTCCAACGGTAAAACACAATCAATGCGCTGGCCGCGGCCGAGATCCTCAAGGCCACGTCATTATCAAGCAGCATCGTGACTGAAGTTAAAATCAAGGCAATGTTGCAGACTGAAAGCAACCATTTGGGTTCAGTCTGCCGGGTGTAGCTGCTGGCACGTTCTGTAAAAAATGGAATTACCCGTCCACCCAGCATGTTCATGACCAAAGCGACCCAGAGCAAAGCGGCCTCATGTATGCGCATCGCACCCAGCATGTTGTCATGTGATGCCGTCCAATAACTCAATCCATTGAGCACCGTCAACATGCCCACCATCAATGCAAAAGGTAAATTGCGCCATTGTTTGGCTTTGAACACCATGCGTGCCAACACCAAGGCCACCCCTGCACCCGCCAATACATCCGATGCCATGAGCACGCCAATGGGTAAACTGTGAGCAAAGGGTAAAAACAACCGAGGCAAAAACCACAGACCCACTAAAACCATCAACGGGACATCGCGCGGACTGGGCACCCCTGTCCAGTTTTGTGCGGCAGTCAGCAAAAAGCCCATGATGATCGCCAAGGCAAACCCAAAAATCATTTCATGGCTGTGCCACCACATCGCATTGATGTGTGGGTTAAAGGGCATGCCATGCAGGTTGAGCATCCACGGCAACACGGCGAATAAGGCAAAAACAGCACCCAATAAAAAGAACGGTCGAAAAGCCAATTCAAACAAAGCAAGGCTGTGCGTAGGGCGGGGTTCTGCGATGGGAATGAGCGTGGCCATTTTTTGATCCTCTTTGAGGTATTAAAAGGTGAATTAAACTACGAAAGGCAATTTTCAAAAAGATTCGAGCTAAGCGC
>CALMCL010000183.1 GCA_937862905.1 uncultured Burkholderiaceae bacterium
TGTACTTGCTCGCGCATTTGCTCGATGATGAGTTTCAAATCCATAGACGCTTGGGTTTGCAGCAGACTGGCGGATTTTGAACCCAAAGTGTTCGCTTCACGGTTGAATTCTTGCATGAGAAAATCGAGTTTTTTACCGATGCTGCCGCCGCTTTTGAGTGTTTTACGGGCATTGGCGATGTGGCCATCGAGTCGATCGAGCTCTTCGGCGACATCAATGCGGATGGCGGTCAGGCTGGCTTCTTGGCGAATGCGTTCAATGAGCTCTTCTGCGGGGATTGCGCTGGTGGCGATGGCCACATCGCCTTTGGCCGCATCAACGGCTTTGAGCAAGCGTTCGGCCAGTCGAGCCTCTTGATGGGCAAGCAATTCAGGGAGCTGGACGCGCAGGTTGTCAACAATGACCGCGATGGCGTTGAGGCGGTCGTTTAATGTTTGCGCCAAATGGGCGCCTTCACCTGCACGGCTTGCGAGGAATGCGGTGATGGCGTCGTTGATCAGTGCCTCGATTTCTGCCGCTTGCACTTGTGCGAGGGCAGAAGGTGCGCCGCTGCTGCTGGGCAATACGCCCGGCCAATTGAGCAGGGTGTGCACAGCCATCGGTTGTGCGGTTGGGCTGTGGTCAAGGATTTGCTGTTGTAAGTCGAGCACTTGTTGCAAGGTTTCTGCATGGATGCTGGTGTGCGTGTCGGTGTTGCTGCTTGTGGATTGCCAGCCAATTTTACATTCGATTTTGCCGCGCTTGATGCGGGCAAAAATGGCGTCACGAATGAGGCTTTCGTGACTGCTCAGTTCTTCTGGGGTTTTGAATGACAGGTCCAAATAACGGCTGTTGACGCTTTTGAGTTGCAGGGTTAGTTTGCACGCACTGCTGTTGATTTCGGCATTGCCAAAGCCAGTCATGCTGTAAACGTTTAAATCGATGGGGTGGCTCATGTATAATGCTTTTCTTTGGAATATATGAAAAAGTGGAAGCACATGTTTTAGAAACGCATGTGTGTCGTGCTTTAAATTTTTGATGAGGTTATATGATACACCGAGGACAGGGGCGTGCGCCCGACCAATTGCGTGCTGTGACGATTGAACGTGGTTATACCAAGCATGCGGAAGGTTCTGTTTTGATTTCATTTGGTGAAACCAAAGTGTTGTGCACTGCGAGTGTGTTGGCGAAAGTGCCGCCGCACAAAAAAGGTAGTGGTGAGGGGTGGGTGACGGCTGAGTATGGCATGTTGCCGCGCGCGACGCACACTCGCAGTGACCGCGAGGCGGCACGGGGTAAGCAAACAGGGCGGACGCAGGAAATTCAACGCTTAATTGGCCGCGCTTTGCGTGCGGTGGTCGATTTGAAAGCGTTGGGAGAGTACACGATTCATGTTGATTGCGACGTGATTCAGGCGGATGGCGGTACGCGTACGGCGAGCATCACCGGTGCGTATGTTGCGGTGTCGGATGCGGTGGCGTGGTTGGTGCGTGAGGGGAAAATTGCACAGAGCCCGATTCGTGAAGCGATCGCGGCGATTTCGGTTGGTGTGGTGAATGGCGTACCGATGTTGGATTTGGATTACAACGAAGATTCGGGTTGTGACACCGACATGAACGTGGTGATGACTGGTGCGGGTGGTTTTGTTGAAATCCAAGGGACTGCGGAAGGCACGCCGTTCAGTGGTGCGGATTTGACTGCGTTGTTGAGTTTGGCACAAAAAGGCATTGGTGAGCTGGTTGAGGCTCAGAAGCGGGCGTTGACGGTATGATTTTAGAAAACGAATGGTTGTTTTATGTGATGGCATTGGCCTTTGCGATGGGCAGTCTTTTTTTGTTGTTGGGTTATATGTTTGGTTTGGTGGTCATTCCAAGTTTGGTGAGCAGTTCCAAGTGGAAATATGTGGCGTTGATTTCATCCATTGTGGTGCCGCCTTTGGTGGCGCTGATTTGCTTGATGAACTACAAGCGAACGGCGTATGCCAGTCGTTTTATTCTACTTGGCCTGCTGGCGATGGCTTTGGGTGTTCTGTGCATGTATTATTTGGGGGGCACATTGGGGTTGCCGAAGCCGATTGGTGTGGCGTGAAGATCAGTTCTGTTGTGTGATCATTTGTGTGATCAAGTGCTGGTTTTAAGTGAAAATGGCGCGTTATGCGCCATTTTTTTCGGTTAATGCCTGGTGATGTGCTTGTCCAGTTCCGCACGCCACCATGCCCATGTGCGTGTCCAGCATTTTTTTGCCAAACGAATGCTGAAAAAACTGATCAAAATCATTCCAAGGGACAGCAATAAACGTTCAATTGGACTGATTGTGCGTAAATGACTGATTTGCAAATGTTCTTCTCCTTTTTTGACATCCAGTGTTTTGATTGAGCCATCGGCATTTCTGATGAGTGTGAGCTCTCCATTGTGGTCGCGTGCGCGCAGGGTGACGCCGCCATCGGCTTGATGTTCGATTTTAAATGCTTGATTGTCTTTGCCTGTGATGTCAATGGCGGGTGCGTTCATGTTGCTGTCCGCCATCACAAACCAAGGGCCAATGCCGCTGTCGTTGAGTATGAATTGATTCGGTGCTGGCCAGTTAAAGAGCATTTGGCTGAGGCTTAAGCACAACCACAACACGCCTGTGATGAACACAATGTAGCTGATCAAGCTTAAGAATGCACTGCCGATGATGCCTAATAGGAAAGGTAAGGACAGGCCGAAGCGGATGGCACCCAAGCGAAAACTGGAGGTCAGTACAGAAATGAAGTTGTTGGGTGTTTTGTGGGCTTCCCAAGCATCCAGTTGATGTTGTGCAAAGAGTTCACGCGCCAGTTGTTGAGGGGCACCCAGTTGGGTGATGACATCTGTTTCGTTGCGGCCTGCTGCGATGGCATCGTCAAAATACTGCGCGTAGTCGTTGATGATGTCGTCGCGTTGAGCGGTTGGCAGTTGATTCAACTCTGTTTTGAGTGTGCTTAAAAAGGCATCGCGGTTCATGATATGTCCTTCTGTTGAGTGTTTAAAGTCAATGATAAAACGCTGTTGACTTCATTGGAAAATTCTTGCCATTGAAACAGCATGTCTTTGAGTTGGTGTTGACCCATCTTGGTGAGGCGATAGTATTTTCGCGCGGGGCCTGCTTGTGACTCTTGTAGGTAAGTTTCGACCAAGTTGTCATTTTGCAGGCGGCGCATGATGGGATAAATGGTGCCTTCACTGATCGCCATGTGCGTGCTGAGCAGTTGCACAAGCTCGTAGGTGTAGCTGTCGGCTTGTTTGAGCGTTGCTAAAATGCACATTTCCAGTACGCCTTTTCTGAGTTGTGTTTTCATATTTGCCTTTCATTTACCTTGTAATGCAAGGTATGTAAAGTATATTGCCAGCTACTTTGTAATGCAAGGTATTTTTTAATGTTTTTTCTTGGTTGCTATTGATGAAGTGTTGAGTGCTTCAAGTGTTACAATTTGGCTTGTTTTTTGCTGTTTTCCAAAGTTTTCTAAAGGACTGGTTTTTTATCGATTGTCTGTGATCATGTTATGACTGAATTGTTTTACAAAATTATTGCCATTGTTTTGCCCGTGCTCAGTGTGATTGTGTGCGGTTATGTGTATGGACGTTTGCGGCCGATCAAGGCGCGTGCTCAGATGGCTGAGTTGAATCCTTTGGTCATGGATTTTTTTACACCGATGATGTTTTTGGGGGCTTTGAGCCAAAAGGATTTTGATATTTACGCCAATGGTGCGTTGTTGATGGCGGGCTTTGTGGTGGTGACGGGTGGGGCATTGCTGGGGTATGGGGTGGCGCGTTTGAGTGGCGTGGATGTCAAAACCTTGGTGCCGACCTTGATTTACAATAATTGCGGCAATATGGGTTTGCCTTTGGCGATATTGGCCTTCGGAGCCACTGGTTTTGCACCCGCAGCGGTCTTGTTTGTGATGTGTAATTTGTTGTATTTTTCAGTGGGTGTGTTGATTTTAACGGGGGGGCATTTGAGTGTGAAGCCGTTTAATACCCCCATCATTTGGGCGATTGCCGCCAGTTTGGCGATTGCTTTGTTGCGCATTCCGGTGCACCCCGTGTTGCAGCAAACGTTCTTGTTTTTTACACAGGCGGCGATCACTTTGATGATGTTTTCATTGGGTGTGCGCTTGCTGGACATTGATTGGAAAGAGTTTAAAATTGGTGTGCTCGGTGGTGTCTTGTGTCCCGCAGGCAGCTTGTTGTTTGCTTTTGGTTTGCAACGGTTTAATGTGTTGGGTTTAAATCCCGAGCAGATGGCGCAGGTCTACTTGTTCGCCAGTTTGCCACCTGCGGTGTCGTGTTTTATGATGGCGGATTATTACAAGCAAGAGCCGTCCAAGGTGGCGGCGATTGTGTTGATTGGCAATGTGTTGTCGGTGGTATTTGTGCCCATTGGATTGGTGTTGGCATTTAATTCTCAATGAAAAAATATATGAAAAAACAAGCCCTTATTTTGCGTGCGCCCAATTGGATAGGCGACACCATTTACTGCATCCCCGTTTGGGTGCGTTTGTCTGAACAATACCATTTGCACATTGTTGGTAAAGGTTGGCTCAAGGACCTGCTCAGCGGATATCCTGAGTGGCAGACCTATAAATTGCCTGCGAAAGTGCTCGAGCGTCGTGCGCAGTACTTAAAGATTAAAAATAAACTTCAAGCTGAAAACCAATTGCCCAATGGCATCAATGCCATTGTCTTCCCAACGTCGTTTGGGTCGGTTTTTGAGCCTTTTCTTGCTGGTTTGCATGTGTTGGCTCATGCCCACGAAGGGCGAAGCTTGCTCCTGAAACAAAAGGTAACGATGCCGAGCAAGGCTAGCAGCATTTATAAGCGCTATTGGGATTTAGGTGATGCTTTCTTTCATGAAACACAGTCGGTTCCCAAAAGCATACATTTTAAAATCAACCCAGAAGTGGAGCATTTGATTGCCCATACTTATTTAAAAGAGCATGGTTTGAGCCAAGGGGAATACATTGTTTTGTGTCCATTTGCAGCTGGAAACTTTGAGGGGCAAGACAAAAAATGGCCAGAGTTTGGTTCATTTGCAAATCAGTTGATGCAAATGGGCTGGCCTGTGGTGTGTTGCCCTGCACCCAATGAAGAAGAGACATGGCAGAGTCAATACAGCAATATTCCTGCATTGAAAAATCTGAGTTTATCTGAGTATGCAGCCGTTTTAAAATACGCAAAATGCGTTGTTGCAAATGACACGGGGCCTGGACATTTGGCGGCTGGTGTGGGTGTGAAAACGATCAGTGTGCTCAATCGCACGAAGTTTGAAACCTATGGTGCGGTGGGTGATCATGTCAGCTATGTCAAACATGAGCCGAATTGGCCTTCTGTTGAAGCGGTGATGCAGCATGTACAGCTTCGCCTGAACGGCGATTGAACTTCGTTGACTTTATACATTTTAGATCATTTGTTTTTGCATTTATTTTTGTACTTTTTTGTATTTAAACGCACTATTTTAGCCACATTTAAACCCTAAAAAAGCGAGTGAAACACTCGCTTTTTTAGGGTTTAAATCCTTGCTGATATTTTACTGCGGTGCGGGCACTTCCACTTGCGCCTTTTTACGGTCGCTGCGCATGCCGAGCAGTTGCAACCATGATTTGCTGGTGCGTTTGAGTTTCATGGTGCTGTTGGGGTAGTTTTTCTTCAAAACGCTGATGGTGTCATCGCGCATGTCATTCATCTTCATGCCATCGTACGATTTGGCCATGATGATGAGCGCATCTTCAGTGGCAGGCGTGCCGTCGTAGTTGCGCAGGACTTCTTGAGAGCGGTTGATGGCGGCGACGTAGGCATCGCGTTCAAGGTAGTATTGGGCGACAGCTGCTTCGTGTTGTGCCATGGTGTTGACAAGGTAGCGCATGCGTTCGCGTGAGTCTTTGGCGTAACGGCTGTTTGGAAATTTCTCGACCAAGGTTTTGAAGGCATCAAATGAGTCTTTGGCTGCTTTTGGATCGCGGTCATTGAGTTTTTCGCCCGTTAAGGTGGCCAAGTAACTGACGTTTTGATTGAAGTTGATCAATCCTTTGAGGTAGTAAACATAGTCAATTTTTGGGTGTGAGCCATTTAATGCGATGAAACGATCGGCTGCAGCCAGAGCTTTTGCGCGTTCATCGTCTTTCCAAAACACGTAAGGCAGTTCAAGTTGTGCTTGTACGGATTCTGCACTGAATGGATATTGTGCAATCGTTGCTTCTAATAACTCGCTGGCACGTTTATAATCCTTATTGGTCATTTCGTCGCGGGCGTTGTTGTAAATTTTATCAACACTCCAGCCTGCAAACTCATTGACTTCTTTTTTCTTGCCAAATACGCTGCAACCCGCCAGCAGGCTGATGGATACAAGTGCAATTGCACTTAAACGCGCGGTTTTTTTAAGGATATTTAAAGCCATGACGGTAACCTCTTGGGATGAAAATGATAACGATTATAACGCATGGGATGAAGAATTGGCGGTAAATGCTCAAATTCTTGAACCCATGACGATAGAAATTCCGGAGGGCGTGAGCGGTAAACGCTTGGATGCCGCTTTGGCGATTGTTCTGCCTGATTTTTCACGATCTCGCTTGCAAAAATGGCTAAAAGAAGGCGCTGTGATGTGCAATGGCGTGGTTGAAACCAGCCCAAAGCGGGTGGTGTATGCCTACGAAACATTGGTGGTTACGCCCCAGCCTTCAGATGAAATGAAGGCGTATACACCACAAGCCATGGATCTGGATATTGTTTATGAAGACAGTGATATTCTTGTGGTCAACAAACCCGCAGGCTTGGTGGTGCATCCTGCCAGTGGCAATTGGGATGGTACCTTGCTCAATGGTTTGCTGCATGCGTATCCAGACATCGGTCAAGTGCCGCGTGCGGGGATTGTGCACCGTTTGGATAAAGACACATCGGGTTTGATGGTGGTGGCAAAAACCGTTGTCGCACAAACCGACCTTGTCCGTCAATTGCAAGCGCGCACCGTTAAGCGCCGCTACATTGCAATTGTGCAGGGTGAAATTGATGCGGATGGTGTGATTGATGCGAATGTCGGACGCAGTCCGCAAGATCGCTTAAAAATGGCTGTTGTGGTTGGCAAAAGTGGTAAATCTGCACGCACTTTTTATCAAAGCCTTGGTTTTTGGAATTACAACGACAAGCCGTATTCAATTGTGGTGTGCCAATTGGAATCTGGGCGCACGCATCAGATTCGAGTGCACATGCAACATCGCGGTTACCCTCTGATTGGTGATCCGTTGTATGGCGATAAAAAAGGCGTGCGCAGCTCGATTGTGACAGCGATTCCTGATTTTAAACGCCAAGCCTTGCACGCTTATCAGCTCGGCCTGATTCACCCGCGCACTGGGGATTACATGAGTTGGCAAGTGCCTTTGTCGAAAGACATGACGGATTTGCTTGCGGCCATGGGCGTGCCGCATTTTGAATTGCCTGAGCCCGATTTCATTATGGATGCTTTTGAAAATGACGCATAAAGAATGGTGCATAAATGATGAGCAATGACATGAACCTTCAATTCTTGACGCCGAACTGGCGTGTGCACCCGCGTGTTCACGCCTGCATGACCACACGCACTGCGGGTGTGAGCTCAGATGTGTATGGTCAGATCAATGGTGCACATGGTTTAAACTTGGCCACCCACGTTGGCGATGAACATGCGCATGTCATGGCGAATCGTGGGCTTTTGCGCGCTGCTGTACCTTTACCCGATGAACCGTTGTGGTTGAATCAAACCCACAGCACGATTGTTTATGTGCAAACCAACAATGGGTATCAGCACAATGCGCCACCACCCGAAGCCGATGCGGTGGTACTGACTCAAGGTGGGCAGGTGGGTGTGGTGATGACTGCAGATTGCTTGCCTGTATTGTTTGCCAGTGAGGATGGACGGGTCGTTGGTGCTGCACATGCTGGTTGGCGCGGCTTGGTTGATGGGGTGTTGGAGGCGACCATACGTGTGATGCGTGAGCAAGGTGCGCATCAGGTTCAAGCTTGGCTGGGTGCGGCGATTGGTGCCGCGCAGTTTGAAGTGGGTGCTGATGTTTTGGCCGAATTTTTGCTTAAAACACCCGCAGCAGCGGGCGATGTGCGGGTGCATTTCAAACCACATCCTGAACATGTCGACAAATACCTGGCTGATATATATGGCTTGGCGCGTGACCGTTTGCGGGCTATGGGTGTTGTGGATGTTTCAGGTGGTGAACATTGCACCGTGACAGAGGAAGACCATTTCTATTCGTATCGCCGTGATCGAATCACGGGGCGGATGGCAACGCTGATTTGGATGGATGAGCCTCATCGTATGAAGGATGAGGTGTTCTGAATGGCATTGTTTTTCTGCATGAATGACTTTAATTTTTCTTTTGTTTCTGTATTGACAGAAATAAAAGAAATAAATATACTGGCAGCATGAAACTGACACCAATTGCACAACGATTTATCCTTCACTGGGGTGAAATGGGCTCGAAATGGGGCGTCAATCGCACCGTCGCTCAAATTCACGCTTTGCTGTATTTTTACGGCAAGCCGATGCATGCTGAAGAGATCACCGAAACTTTAAATGTGGCGCGTTCAAATGCCAGCAACAGCTTAAAAGAGCTGCAAAGCTGGAATTTGATTCGGGTTGTACATGTCATGGGAGATCGGCGTGATCATTTTGAAACATCCACCGATGTGTGGGAACTGATGCGCACGGTGTTGCGCGAACGCAAGAATCGCGAGTTCAACCCGACGGTGACGGTGTTGCAGGAGTGTTTGAACAGCCCTGATTTGAATTTGGAGTCGGCCGATGCCAAAAAACGCATTGAAGACACGTTGAATTTGATGCAAACCTTGGGCGCATGGGGGGATGAAATGTTGAAAATGAACCCTGAGACTTTGATTAAGGTCATGAAGTTGGGGGCGAAAATTCAAAAATTGATCCGTGGCGGCGCGAGTGATGTCGAAGGTTGAGTGTTGGGGGAATGTGTGTTGGATTGAAAATTAAAGCGAAGTTTTCGCTTTTTTTAAGAAACCATATTTCTGTTTTAACAGAAATAGCAGAAATAAAAGAAATGAAAAGGAAGCAAAATGAACAACTCAATGAAAAAAACAGCTGTGGTCATGCTGGTGTTTGCTTTTTTGGGTTCGCCTTTTGGCGCGCTGTGCATGTGGTTGTGCACATTGTTTTGGACGGCCTTCAATCATCCTTCTGATGCCCTGACTGTTCTTGGTACAGCGCCTGTCATTGTGTTCATGGCTCTATTTTCGTATGTGGTTGGGCTCGTTCCTGCGCTGCTCGCTGGGGCGTTGTTTTCTGTTTGGTATGTCAGGCAAGAGGGTTCGCCTCCACCGTGGACAATGGCTGTGATTGGTTTTACGTGTGGAGGTGGGCTTTGGTTGGTGTTGCAACTGCATACCATCGTTGAGCAATCCACCCATTGGGCTGGTTTGTCGGATGGTTTGATGGCGTTTTTTATTTATGCGGGCGCAGGTGCTTTGTGTGCTTTGGTGGTTGATGTGTTCCAAGCGGATGCTTAAGGTGGTTTAAATGAAAAAAGTGGATTATTTTTTCCCATTGACGATTTTTTACGACGCTGGTTGTGCGTATTGCGTGGCGGAAAAAACGTTTTTGCTCAGCAAAGATCAACAGTCACGCTTGTTATTTGTTGATTGTGCGTCGGCTGATTTTTCACCTGAA
The DNA here is from genome assembly GCA_937862905.1 of uncultured Burkholderiaceae bacterium. GTDB lineage: Bacteria > Pseudomonadota > Gammaproteobacteria > Burkholderiales > Burkholderiaceae > Hydromonas. The sequence continues at coordinate 9,676 of CALMCL010000183.1, forward strand.
ATGCATGGGTTGAATGGTTTGACGCAAAAAGACCTTTTGACGGCGATTTACGCCCGCAGTGCAGATGGGCAGGTGTTTTTTGGCTTGGCGGTGTTTCGATGGGCGTACCGCGCAGTGGGTTATGGGCGGGTGTGGGCTTGGACGCAATGGCCATTCATCAGGCCGTGTATGGATGGGGCATATCGCATGTTTGCGCGTTATCGTCATGTATTGCCTCAAGCGCCTGCATTGTGGGTCGTGCAACGGTTGAAGCGGTACGATGTCGAACAGGCAGCAGAGGCTGCATTGCTGCGCAGTCGCATGTGCCATGACGGGCTGTGCGCGTGGCCTACAACAGATCAGGAGAAATAACATGCGAATTTTATTATTGGGTGCATCTGGGTTTATCGGTCGTCACCTTGAAGTGGCCTTGGTTGAGGCTGGTCATGCCGTCGTTCGTGCAAGTCGCAATGCGCGAGGTCAAGGCGATGTTCAAGTGGATTATGTTCATGACACCGCAGCCGCCGTTTGGTTGCCGCGTTTGAAAGGCATCGATGTGGTGGTGAATGCTGTCGGCGTGCTGCGTGATGCGGTGAAAACACCCATGCAAGCGATCCATGTCGATGCACCGAAAGCGTTGTTTGATGCATGTGCACAATCGAATGTGCTGCGCGTGATTCAGATTTCGGCATTGGGTGCGGGCAGCCGTGATGATTTGGCCTATATGCGCACGAAAGGTGAAGCCGATGCGCATTTGCAAAGCCTGTCGTTGAGCCATTGCATTTTTCGCCCATCGGTGGTGTATGGGCATGATGGTGAGTCGGCAACGATGTTTCGTCAATTGGCGGCATTGCCTGTATTGGTTGTGCCCGGACGGGGTGAATCGATGCTGCAACCTGTGTACATTGATGACCTGTGCGCTGGGGTGGTGAAGGCGGTGTCGGGTGCGGTGAGTCAGGGCGTCGTTCATGCCGTCGGGCCTCAAGCGATGAGTTATCGCGAGATGGTGGCGTGTTATCGTGCGCAGCGGCATTCGCGTGCGGCTTGGGTGGTGCCGATGCCGTGGTTTCTGATGAATTGTGTGGCGGCGATTGCGCAATACGTGCCGAGCAGCCCGTTGGAACCCGATACCTTGACGATGTTGCGGGCGGGTAGCGTGGCGGATGCTGCACCTTTTGAGCAGCTTTTGGGGCGCGCTTTGCGACATCCGAATACTTTTTTAATGGGTTGAAGGCGCTATGAATGCAGTGTTTTTGATGTTGCGAAGGGCAATGGCATTGTTGTGGTTGGTCAGTGCAGCTTTGCCTGTATTGCCCAGCGTGCAAGAGCGAAGCTTGGATGAATTGATGCGTTTTGGTTTTCATCATGACCGTTTGATGCCATTGATGTATGGCGCCATGTTGTTGGACGTGTTGTGTGCTTATCTTGCGCTGTGTGTACCACGCGCGTGGGCATGGTCGCTGCAAATCGGATTGGTCACGGTGTACACAGTCTTGCTCAGTATCGCTCATCCTGCGTTATGGTATGACCCATTTGGGGCGTTACTGAAAAACATCCCAATCATTGCTGCGATGGCAGTGATGAGGGCTCATGATGCGGGTAAAACCAAAGGGGAATGCTTATGAATGCTTATTTTATCATCAAAACCATCCATATTTTATCCAGCGTATTGTTGGTGGGAACAGGTTTTGGCAGTGCCTTTTATTTGTTTTTTGCCAATCGCATCAAAAACATAGAAGGGCAGGCGGTCATTGCGCGCTTGGTGATCCGAGCCGACTGGTGGTTCACCACACCAGCGGTCATCATTCAACCGATTTCTGGCTTTGTACTGGTTTATTGGGCTGGCTTTCCCCTGAACAGCTTTTGGATTTTGGGGGCTTTATTGATGTATGTCGTGGCGGGGGTGTGTTGGCTGCCCGTGGTTTACTTGCAAATTCAAATGGAAAAAATGCTTCAACAGGCGATTGAAATGAATGCGCCATTACCTAAAAAATATTGGGTTTATGCACAGCGTTGGGAGCTGTTGGGCTACCCTGCATTTGTATCGATGTTGGCGGTTTTCTATTTGATGGTGGCCAAGCCGATGTGAAGGCTTGGCTATTCAAAAATGTTTAAGTACGGTCGTTCGAAAGAAAAAATTAATGCACCCTTGACACCATGCACAGCGTTAAGCACAATGTGGCATAAATATTTTACCAACAGGAGAGCATCATGGCGACAAAAGAGCAGGCGAGCGGTTCCGCCAGTAAGGTGACAACCCCAACTCAAGCAGCTGATGAACAAGGAGGGCAAGTGGTCAAAACAACCACTGCTGCCCCAAAAAAAGTCGCTTCAGCTAAAGTGATGCCTGCTGTGAAAAGTAGCTCTCCAAAAAAAACCACAGCTACCGCATCGTCGGCGGTCAAGCCAGCAGCCAAACCAGCAGCAGCCAAACCAGCAGCAGCCAAACCAGCAGCAGCCAAACCAGCAGCAGCCAA
>CALMCL010000184.1 GCA_937862905.1 uncultured Burkholderiaceae bacterium
ATTAGACACAATCAAGGGCATTTTGACTTTTTACCTGAAAAAAGGCAGCAAAGTGTGGTATCGCTCAGATTCAGAAACCAACCAGCAAAAAATCATGATTCAAGGTGAAACGGCATTCAGTGATGATGCGCCTTTTGCCCATAATTGGGTGATGCTGAATTTCAATCACCCCGATTTAAAACACGAGTTTGACGTGAGCTTCATCGATACCGCGGATGGTGTGGGCGAGTGGTCGGCCATTGGTGTGCGCAAGTAATGGCGACATGCGAAGCCGTGTTCGTGAAAGTGAGGCGTCATTGTGCTGCTGAGGTGTTGTTTTCTTTTGCATTCAATGCTGAGATCGATAACGCGAGATCGGTCTCGAGATTGATATCCAAATCGGTCAAGGCCTGTTGAAGTGAGCGTGTTTTTTGCAAAATCCATTCGATCTAAATCGCGTACAATGGCACTTTAAAATTTATTGGGCTGCAAAGCGATATGAGTACAACCACGATGGCATCGACCGCTGAAATCATTGCCGAACTGCAAGCAGGGCGCATGGTGATTTTGGTCGATGAAGAAGACCGCGAAAACGAAGGTGACTTGGTGCTGGCCACCGACTTTGTGACACCTCAGGCGATCAATTTCATGGCCAAATACGGCCGCGGCTTGATTTGCTTGACACTCACTGAAGCGCGTTGTGATGCACTGAACCTACCGATGATGGTCGGAGGTGGTGAAAATGGCACACAGTACGGCACAAATTTTACCGTTTCGATCGAAGCCAAAGAAGGCGTGACCACAGGTATTTCTGCCGCAGATCGAGCCAAGACCATTGAGATCGCCGCAGGCGAGCAATACAGTGCCGCCGACATCGTTCAGCCGGGTCATATTTTCCCCCTGCGTGCCCGCGATGGTGGTGTTCTGGTGCGCGCTGGACACACCGAAGCAGGTTGCGACTTGTCGCGCTTGGCGGGCTTAACGCCTGCCGCGGTGATTTGTGAAATCATGAATGACGATGGGGAAATGGCGCGTTTGCCTGACTTGTTGGTGTTTGCTGAGCAGCATGGCCTGAAAATTGGCACCATTGCCGACCTCATTGAATACCGCAGTGCGCGTGAGAAATTGATTGAACGCGTTGGCGAGCACACCATGCAGACCGCACACGGTGAATTCAAAGCGGTGTTGTACAAAGAGCAATGCAGCACGCAAGTGCACCTTGCCTTGGCCATGGGCGATGTCCACACAATGGAGACCATTCCCGTGCGCGTGCACGAACCGCTGTCGGTGTTGGATGTGCTTGATGTCGGTCACACCACGCATTCTGTATCGGTTGATGATGCACTGAAACACATTGCTGCCAAAGGCGTGGGTGTGGTGGTATTGCTCAATTGCCAGGAATCATCGGTGCGACTGGTTGAACAATTTGAGCGGCTCAATGCCAAAAGCACAGGGCTCAGCACGGTGCAAAAACAACCCACCGAATTGCGCTTGTATGGCATCGGCGCGCAGATTTTAAAAGATTTGGGCGTGCGCAAGATGACATTGTTGGGGAGCCCGCGTAAAATGCCATCCATGAGTGGATTTGACCTTGAAGTGGTTGGATTTACATCCGTTTAATGCACCCATTCAGTGCATCACATTTAATGCGTCACCTTTAGGAGCAGCACCATGATTGAACAATTCAAACCCGAAATCACAGGCAAAGGCCTGCGCATTGGCATCGTCCAAGCCCGTTTCAACGAAGACATCTGCAATGCTTTGCTCAATGCTTGTGTGACCGAACTGCTGGCACAAGGTTTGACCGAAGAAGACATCTTGTACATCACGGTGCCCGGTGCACTCGAAGTGCCTTTGGCTTTGCAAATGCTGTGCCAATCGGAAGAATTCGATGCCTTGATCGCCCTCGGTGCGGTCGTTCGTGGCGAAACCTATCACTTTGACCTCGTGTCGAATGAGTCGGGTGCAGGCATCACCAAAGTCGGCCTCGACCACAATATGCCGATTGCCAACGCGATTTTGACCGTTGAAAATGATGAGCAGGCTTTTGCCCGCGTGGTTGAAAAAGGCACAGACGCCGCCCGCGTCGCCATCGAAATGGCTTGCCTGTACGAAGGCCTCGATGAGTTTATTGGATTTACCTCAGATGAAGAAGAAGCATAATGGCTAAAGAAACCAACAGCAAAAGCGCCCGCCGTCGTTCACGTGAACTCGTCGTGCAAGGCCTCTATCAGTGGATTGTGACGGGCGAAGCCAGTCGCAGTGCTGCGGACTTGTTCATCCGCGAAACCCCCGATTTCCACAAGGCCGATGAAGCCTATTACAAACAAATGTTTGGTGGCGTGGTTGATCAAGTGGATGAACTTCGTGAAGCGATCACCCCATTCATTGATCGTCCTTTGGTCGAACTTTCACCTGTTGAGCACGGTGTTTTGCTGGTCGCGGCGTATGAGTTGAAAAATGAATTGTCCGTGCCTTACAAAGTCGTCATCAACGAAGCCGTCGAAATCACCAAGAGCTTTGGCGGTACGGATGGATTTAAGTACGTGAATGGCGTGCTGGATAAGCTGGCGGGTGGTTTGCGCGCCGAGGAAGTGGGCGCTGCATCGTAAAAATGCAAATACAATAGCAATGCAGCAGCAAATGCAATAAATTGCATCAACCTCAACATCTCTTGGTTTTTACCG
>CALMCL010000185.1 GCA_937862905.1 uncultured Burkholderiaceae bacterium
AACGCGGACAAAAGCAACAACTTCTGCGACAGTATAAAGCGATGTGTGAGCCCTTTAGACAAAAAGCTCAAAACACGTGAACTTGCTATTTTATAGGGTTTAAATATTTTGTCAAATCGAAACAGTAAAAACACAGTGAAAATCATAAAAAAAGACGGCGAAATCGCCAAAACACCCTTAAAATCGACCGCATCCGATGAAAAGCGCTCTCCAAATATAAAAAAACGCTCAAATGCAAAGACAACACAGACCGCTGCATTGTTAACACCTCGCAGCTCAACAACTGAAACAAAAACGCCTGCAGCACCCAAAACCACCATCACTTCTCCTAAAACAGCACCCCGTGCTAAACCTCAAGCTGAAAAAACCTTCGCTCTGCCTTCTCGAAGCAGCGTGTTCAACACCATTCATGCCCATGCCGTACTGTATAAAAAACCGTTGAACACCATCCAGCTTGCTCAAGAATTGGATGTGCCACCAACCCAAGCATCCGCTTTACAAAATTTACTTGATGAAATGACAACGGCGGGTGACATTAAAATGAACCCAAAAGGTTCATATTCTCCTTTGTCAGATCAACCTTTGGTCACTGGTGTTTTACAAACCCACAAAGACGGTTATGGTTTTTTAGTGAATGATGCGGGGGAGGATATTTTCTTACCCGAACGACAAATGCACGGTGCGTGGCATGGCGATACAGTAACCGTACGCATCACAGGGACTGCTCGCAATGGCAAGCGCGAAGGTGAAGTGGTAGAAGTGGTCACGCGAAAATCCAGTCAAGTGGTGGGTCGTTTATTGTCTGAAAATGGCGTGTGGTTGGTGAGCCCAGATGACATTCGCTTGCGTGCCGATATTTTGGTTGCGGCAGATGAATTGGCTGGTGCTTTGGTGAATCAAATCGTTGTTGTGGCTTTAAAAAACTATGGTGATGAGCTGTCCATGCCCACAGGCCGCATTATTGAGGTGCTTGGCAACGCAGACGATGCGGGGATGGAAATCGAAATTGCAGTGCGCAAATTCGATGTGCCTCACGTGTTCTCGCTCGCGACAGAAAATCAAGTGGCCAAACTGGCTGACATGGTCAGTCCTGCCGAATATGCAGGCCGTGTGGATTTACGCGATGTGCCTTTGGTAACGATTGATGGGGAAGACGCTCGAGATTTCGATGATGCCGTGTATTGCGAACCGATGCTGCAAGGCAAAAAAGTTGTGGGCTACCGCTTATTGGTGGCCATCGCGGATGTCAGCCATTATGTTAAAGACAAAACACCGCTTAATGAAGATGCCCTCACCCGTGCAACCAGTGTGTACTTCCCTCGCCGTGTTGTGCCGATGCTGCCCGAAAAATTATCCAATGGCCTGTGTTCATTGAACCCGCACGTTGAGCGCCTGTGCATGGTGTGCGACATGGTGGTTAATTTGGATGGTGAAATCACGGCCTATCAGTTTTACGAAGCCGTGATGCACTCAGCCGCACGTTTAACTTACAACCAAGTCTGGCAATACTTAAATGAAGGCACAGGCGCTTTACCTGAACAATTCGCTGAATTGTGCACACACATCAGTGACTTATATGCTTTATTTAAACTTTTTCTTCAAGCCCGAGAACGTCGGGGCGCAATGGAGTTTGAAACCATAGAGACCTATATTGTTTCAGATGATAAAGGAAAAATCACTGAAATTTTACCGCGCTCACGCAACGATGCACACCGTGTGATTGAGGAGTGCATGCTGGCCGCCAATGTGTGCTCGGCCGAGTTTATCGCCACATGCGAGCGACCCAGCTTGTACCGCGTGCATGAAGGGCCAACCCCCGAAAAACTTGAGGCCCTTCGCCGCAGTTTAAAAGCCGCTGGCTTGTCATTGGGTGGCGGCGACAAACCACAACCCAAAGACTATGCTGCGATCACACAGCAACTACACGGCCGTCCAGATGCCGCTGTTCTACAAACTTTATTGCTACGTTCAATGCAGCAAGCCATTTACACACCCGACAACTTAGGTCACTTTGGGCTTGCTTACCCTGCTTATACACATTTCACATCGCCAATTCGCCGTTACCCTGATTTACTTGTTCATCGCACGATCAAAGCCATTTTAAGCAATCAGCGTTATTTGCCGATGACAGATCAGGTGCCACTTTTGGAAGACACACGTAAAAAACGTGGACCAGCTGAAATCAATCCAAAAGAAAAACAGGACAAAAAAGACGATGCCGTTCACAAACTGTGGAATAGCCTCGGTGAACATGCCTCAATGTGCGAACGCCGTGCCGATGAAGCCAGTCGCGATGTGACCCAATGGTTGAAATGCGAGTACATGAAACAATTTATTGGCCAAACATTGCCTGGCCACATTTCATCGGTGACCGCATTTGGTGCTTTTGTCACATTGGATGACATGTATGTTGATGGATTAATTCACATTTCTGAATTGGGTTCTGACTACTTTGAATTTGATGAGGTCAGTTTTAGCCTGATTGGTCGCAGTTCAGGTATGCGTTACCGCATGCAAGATGCGGTTAAAGTAAAAATTGCAGCTGTTGATTCAGACACCCGTCGCGTGGATTTTGTGCTCGAAAAACCTGAAAGCAGCCGTACGCCTTCTCAGAAAAACTCAAGCAAGTCAATGGCAAAAAACACAAGCTCACGATCAGAGCCAAAAGAAAATGAGCTCAAAACCAAAAGCAGTCGACGTCGAGGAAAACGCTAACCCACAATTCACTCAACAAAATCTGTGGCATTTGAATGAGTCCACACAACAAAGCCATCGATGAAATATTGATGGCTTTTTATCGACCCGTGAATTGAAATCACTTCATCATGTCAACCATCATGTCAACCATTGACTCCAATAAATCGTTGGGCTAGAGTATTCTTCTCTTCAAACCATCAAAACACCACAGGGGCTCGCATCATGAGAACACTCGCTCTTCTTCCTTGTGCATTGCTGGCCGCTTGTGCGAGTTTGAATTACACTCCACCAGTCATCCCCGCAAGTGCCCCAGCCGCAACGGTCAGCTACCATGCCATTTATGATGAAGACATGCAATTGACCACCAACAGCACATGCCAACCTCATTCGTATTTTGGTCGCAAGGACGTATACAGCATGGGACATGCTTTGCATTACGTCCCCAACTCAGACAGCATGTACCGCGTCACCGTTGAAGCCAATAAACCATTCGTTGCCTCTGGCTTTAAAAAACTTTTGGTTGGCTACGAAACGCGTTGGGAATGGCACAATGGGTTCATGATGCCAGAAGAGTATCCCATCTACCGTGCCGCGAGCATCATGCCAATGGTGTTTACACCCAAACAAGGACACAACTACCTGTTGGGACTTCAACACACACCAGGTACGGTGAGTGCGAACATCACAATTCAAGACTTAGGAGTCAGTGAATCCCCCATCACCTCCCTCTCATCCATTGCGCCCGTGACAGAAGAGCAACACCTGACACCCGCGATTCAATGCCTAAGAAAGTAACAAAAAAGCACCACCCATGATGGCGGTGCTTTCTTTATAAATTTAATGAAATACTGTATTAACAGTATTTATTGCTCCCCAACCCATTGTAAAAATAAATCTTGTATTTGCTTGCCCGCAGCCGTTTGCGCCGCACCATCTTGAATGATGCTGACCACCGCATATCGTGCACCACTTTTCCCATCAATGTAACCCGCAATGGCACGCACATCATTTAAAGTACCCGTTTTCAAACGCCCTCGCCCGACCATATCGGTATGGGTCAAACGGTTTTTAACGGTGCCTTCAATTCCCAAGCGCGCCAAGGTATTGACAAAAGAAGCATCCGAACTGGCACGCACCAACATGCGACCTAAATCTTCAGCACTCACAGCTGTTTCACGAGACAAACCAGAACCATTGCCCATCCGTAAAGAGTTCAAATGCAGCCCTTGCTCTGCTAAACGATGGGTCACAATCGATGCGCTGTCATCCAAATTTCCCACCCCTTTTTCTTTAGCCGATAAGCTCAAGTAAATCTGGCGTGCCATCACATTATTTGAAAAATGATTCATATCGCGCAAAATATCAGTCAAAGGTGCCGATTGCACACTGGCCAACACATGCGCACCCATAGGGGTGCGGCCATCTTCAATGCGAGGCTGCGTCCAGACACTTCGAACAGGCGGGGCAAATAAATTAATGGGGTTCAAATCATTGCTTGGCGGCACAAAATAAGTAGGCTGCATGCCCCCACCGCTTGCCATTAATCCCCCGAAAACACCTTTGACATAATCATTCGCAGTGGTTTGATAGGCGTGAAAATTCCAGTTTTGTGCACCACAGCCGCTGTAATATTTACCGCCCATATAAGCCTGATCACCGCTCACGCTCAACGCCAATGTGCTTTTCCAACCGCCGCTTGGGCATGCCCCGTCAACCCATTGCACAGCATTGTTTAAGTTATAGCCCATTAGCCACGGGGTTAAAGTCACTTGCTGCGTTTCTGGATCGAATCGAAAAATCAGGGCACGAAAGTTCATCAACGCCGCATCAGGTTGAGCGTTATAGGGCATGGACGGCTCACCATCAAAGCTCGACGCATCCTGTCGCTCATCTTTAAAGATCGACCGATCGACCACAATGGGTGCATCCACCTGCTTGACGCCATTTTTTGCCAAATTTTGCGTCAACTCATCAATTTTTTCGATGACCAACTGAGGATCACCACTGCCTTTTAAATAAACAGGTTGATGCAACACACCAGCCGCATCAGGTGAGCCTTCACTCAACAACTGGGTCGTCCAATGAAAATCAGGGCCAAAGGTTTTTAAAGCCGCAAAACTGGTGACCAATTTAATCACCGAAGCTGGATTTTGCGCCCCCCGCGCATTGGTGTTGACCAAAGGTACAGACTGATTCACCGCTTGCACATAGAAACTTGCGGCGCCACTTGGTATGCCCGAACGCATCAATGCGCCAGCATAGTCAAATGAAGTGCTCATCCCCTTCATCATTGCACAACATGAGGAGGCAACGGGCGCAGCAACGTCATCCAGTACTTGTGCAAAAGCAGAACAAGTCACAAACAAACCACCCACCATTATTTTTTTTGCGAAGAAAATCATAATCAACACCTTAAACACACTCAAATAAAGCCCAAGTCGACCCCAACCCAGAATCAAACACACAACAAACCACTCTAAAATTCAATGTTATTTTACTGTTATTGTTACACTTTTTCCCATTGCACACCCAAATACTCGCCGTTTTTAATGTATTTTTTGTACAATAACGCTTTTGTACTTTTATATAAAGATCACCTATGAGCGCCACCATCATTGACGGCAAAGCCATCGCCGCCGCCACCCAACTTGAAATCAAAGCCCGAGTCAGTGCACTTGCTGCACGCGGCATTCACCCAGGCTTGGCCGTTATTCTAGTCGGCGACAACCCCGCATCGCACGTCTATGTCAGTAACAAAGTCAAATCATGCGGTACTGTCGGCATGCACTCGGTGCTCGAACAATACCCCGTTGACTTAACTGAAGCAGAATTACTCACGCGCATCGATGCTTTGAATAATGACCCCGCCATTCACGGCATTTTGGTTCAATTACCTCTGCCCAAACACATCAATGAACATGCAGTTCTAGAAGCCATTTCACCTGAAAAAGATGTCGATGGCTTTCATTTAATCAATGCGGGCGCATTAATGACAGGTCAACCACGCTTACGCGCATGCACACCATACGGCGTGATGAAAATGCTTGAGCACAGCCACATCGCATTGCGCGGCGCACATGCGGTCATCGTCGGCGCATCCAATATTGTCGGCAAACCCATGGCCATGATGCTCTTACAAGCAGGTGCAACAGTCACCTTGTGCAACTCAAAAACACGTGACCTGTCCCATCATACCCGCCAAGCAGACATCGTCATCGCAGCTGTGGGACGCGCAAAAATGATCACAGGCGACATGATTCGTGCAGGTGCAACAGTCATCGATGTGGGTATCAATCGAGATGAGCACGGAAAACTGTGCGGTGACGTTGATTTTGACAGCGTTGCCCAAGTGGCAGGTGCAGTCAGCCCTGTACCAGGAGGCGTCGGCCCCATGACCATCACCATGCTGTTGATGAACACATTAGAAGCCGCAGAAAAACTCTAATCACAAATACGAATCACCAAAGGCAAAGCCCCCCGCTTTGCCTTATTTTTTATTAAAAGCCATCTGTTTTTCTAATAAAGCACCCTTATTCACATTTTTTACCTGTGAAAATATAAGTGACAGATAAAATAAAAATGTGCGTTATAAGCAACATAGTTATATTTCAATTGAAATTAGTGACACATAAACCGCTTTTTTCAGAATTTATCCCCACATTCGCCAAAAAAACACCTACATAATGAACATTTTTTATTAAATTGTTTAACATATATCAGCTATTCAACTAATGTACTTTCAAAAAACCTCAATTTCAGCTACACTAGCGGCTTATGAACACTACTCGGATTAGCCGCATGAACGATACACCGAACAACGAGCTCATCATCCGCGGACTGACCACGGATGGCAAACAATTCCGACCCAGTGATTGGGCCGAACGTTTGTGTGGCGTGATGAAATGTTTTGAAGAAGACAACAGCCATTACGGTCACTTGACTTACTCCCACTATGTGCGCCCCATCACCATTCAAGGCACCAAATGCGTAGTTGTGAACACCGACCTTGAAGCAGAGCTTCCTGTCGCATTTAAATTTTTCTTGGATTTTGCTGAAAGCAACCACCTGCAAACCATTGATGCCCGTGCCGATGAAACATCATCATTTGGCGCATAATGCATAATCTCACATAGTTTGACAGTTTATTTTTACAGTAAGAGCCATAAACACTTGACGTGTTGCCCTCCAAAAACCGCATTCCCATGCGGCTTTTTTATGCCCATCCCAGATAGGCCGCAATCCACCCTGTGCATTGTTTCTGGACAATGGTACAATCAGACCTATTTTTCAGTTTATAAAACCATTTTTGACATCCATCACCATGACCCACACCATCACTGTCCTTCCGTCAAATGACACTTTCCCCATCGAAACAAATGAAACAATTCTTGACGCTGCATTGCGTGCCAATGTCATTTTGCCTTACGGCTGTAAAGACGGTGCCTGCGGCTCATGCAAAAGCAAAGTCATTTCTGGCATGGTGAAGCACTCCGAAGACAGCACCGCATTATCGGATGAAGAAATCGACCACAACATTGCTTTGCTTTGCCACACCACAGTGGAATCAGATGTCACCATCGAAGCCCGTGTGATTGGTGCAGGCGCTTATCCCGTCAAAAAGCTACCCACACGAATCATCTCCATGAAGCGTGCGACAGAAGCAGGTGACATCATGTTGGTTGAACTCCAATTGCCCGCCAATGATTCATTTGAATACCGTGGTGGCCAATACATCGATTTCATTTTGCGCGATGGCACCCGTCGCAGTTATTCCATGGCATGTGCACCACGCCTCATCGACAAGAAGCTGGAGCTGCACATCCGCCACATGCCTGGCGGCGTATTCACTGATCAACTGTTTTCATCAATGAAGGAGCGCGACATTTTGCGCCTCGAAGGTCCGCTCGGTACATTTTTCTTCAATGAAGTCACAGGTGCACCTTGTATTTTTATTGCTTCAGGCACAGGTTTTGCGCCAATTAAAGCCATTATTGAAGAAATGCAATCCAAATACCTTGTTCGACCCATTCACTTTTATTGGGGGGTGCGCCGTCCACATGATTTATATTTGAATGAACTGGCTGAAGAATGGGTTCGCACGATTCCAAACTTTAAATACACGCCTGTGATTTCAGATGCTTTGCCCGAAGACAACTGGCAAGGTCGCACAGGCATGGTTCATGAAGCCGTCTTGGCTGACTTTGCCGACTTATCAGAGCACAACATCTATGCGTGTGGTGCTCCAGTGATGGTGCGTGCTGCCCACGAAGCGTTCACCACAACCCGTGGCTTACCTGAAACGGCGTTTTATTCTGATGCATTTTTGAGTGCGGCAGACAAAGTGAAAAAGTAACACGCCGC
>CALMCL010000186.1 GCA_937862905.1 uncultured Burkholderiaceae bacterium
ATGTAAGCCAATCATTTCGATTTGACAATGGCTTTGGCATGCATCTTGTGGCATATACCCTTGGCTCCATGTGTTTTTTTATCCAGCCGCTGAGTTGGTGCCTGAGTGATTGCCCCGTGCTCTGATCAACCACACGGCATCATGTCGTCTCTAAACTATTGGCGAAGCGATGATTGACATCGCGATGTCCTGCTTCATCTTGGCGCACCAAAAGAACGACATCTCGCAAGCGTGCATCGCTCGGCATGTTCCAGTACTCAATCGCGATGGGTGGGGCCGCGATGTTTTCGATGGCCCCTTTGTCAATTTCTGCCAGGTAAAGCGTGTAACTGAGCACGGCTTCTTCCTCAAAATAACCGACAATCCGGTGCGCGGTGTGCGGTGAAATCAAATAGATCACAAAAAATAAGTTGTAAAAAAGCCCTTGCGCTAACAAAATCACCCACCGTTCAAACCATGACGGCTGAGCAATTTGAATGAATGTCAACAAATGCATGCGCTCGTTTTCAGCCTCATCGAGCAAGGTTTTTATCCAACCCGCATCCGATTGAATGCGCCGCAAAGATTTTAAATGTTGCAACGTACCGCCGACCATGCCAGGAATGGCAGCGACCGTTTCTAAAATAATCGCACGATGGCCGTAACGTTTGGCAAAAAAAGTGTCTGCAAAAAACCGTAAAAACTTGGTAAAAGCCAAAGCAAAACGATCTGAAAATCCATTGGGTGTGTGATGTGTCATGTGCTCAGTGACCTGCATGTATCGCTCCTTGATGTCATCAGTGATGTGTGATGGTTCAATTTTAAGCCTTATGTTTTAATTATATCAATAAAATCTGTTTAAATTGATTTTATTGTTGTTATTAAGCCAGCCACCCATAAAATCATTTATAATCAACTCTTAAACAGGGCGCATCCATCACCTATGAATACCAAATCACACATCCTATCCGTCGTTCAGCAACAGCCGCAAACCATTTTACAATTGTGCGCGCAACTGAATCTGACCCGCACCGCAGTCAATCTGCCGATCAAACAGTTGCTTGCAGAAGGCTTGATCCATGGAAAGGTCGAACAGCGTTCCGGTCAAGTGGGTAAGCCATCGATTGTTTATGAAGCCACTCAAGGCACTGAAGACCTGCATTCAAAAGCCTATCAGCCTATTTTGAGCGCGCTGATTGAGCAAATTCAAGACCAATCAGGCGAAGACGCGTTGGCCGACTTGCTGCAACACACCGGCCGTCGTATGGCACGTGCAACGCTGGGCAAAGCCTCGTCCGATTGTCGAGCCAATATTGAAGCGGCCATGAAAGTGGCCGACGCACTCGGCGCGACCACTCAACTGCACGAACAAGCGGACGGCACATTCATCGTGACCAACCGCACGTGTCCGGCTGCGGCGGCGGCACGTGCCAATGGCCATGTCTGCCAAATCATGGCGGCTTTTTTTGCACAAGCCACTGGTGGCGAAGCAACAGAATTTTGTCGCCGTGACGAGCGCATGGTCTGTCAATACAAAATTGCACCACCACTTTAGTGGCAGCAGATTTGGTACAATAACAAATTAACCCCAACACAGGTCACATCATGCATTACACCCGCGCCAACAACCTCCCCGAGATTTTGAAGCAACGCATCGTCGTCCTTGATGGTGCAATGGGCACGATGATTCAACAATATAAATTGAGTGAAGCCGACTACCGTGGTGCACGTTTCACGGAGCACCGCATCGATGTCAAAGGCAATAACGAACTGCTCAGCCTGACACGCTCAGACATCATCAGCCAAATCCACGGCCAATATCTTGCTGCCGGTGCGGACATCATCGAAACCAACACCTTTGGCGCGACCACTGTTGCGCAAGATGATTATGAAATGGGTGATTTGGCGTACGAAATGAACGTCGAATCAGCACGTTTGGCGCGGATCGAATGCGACAAATACAGCACGCCCGACAAACCACGCTTCGTCGCCGGCGCGATCGGTCCCACGCCGAAAACCGCCAGCATTTCCCCCGAAGTCAACGACCCCGGTGCGCGCAATGTGAGCTTTGAACAATTGCACAAAGCCTACTATGACCAAGCCAAAGGGCTCATGGAGGGCGGTGCGGATGTTTTTCTCGTCGAAACCATTTTTGACACGTTGAATGCCAAAGCGGCGTTGTTCGCATTGGAAGAGCTGTTCGAAGACACGGGTGAGCGCTTGCCGATCATCATCTCTGGCACCGTGACCGATGCATCTGGACGCATTTTGTCGGGTCAAACCGTTGAAGCCTTCTGGTACAGCCTGCGCCATGCCAAACCACTTGTGTTCGGCCTGAATTGTGCGCTCGGTGCAGATTTAATGCGTCCATACATTGCAGAGCTCGCCAAAATTTGCGACTGCTATATTTCATGCTATCCGAATGCGGGCCTGCCCAACCCCATGTCGGACACGGGTTTTGACGAAACACCTGAAATCACATCGGGATTTTTGGAAGAATTCGCCAACGCGGGCTTGGTCAATTTGGTCGGCGGCTGCTGTGGCACCACGCCCGATCACATCGCAGCGATTGCCAACGCCGTCGCCAACCTTGAGCCGCGTCATGTGCACAGTGCCGCTTGTGCACACGCGCATTGATTGTTGGGCATCAAAAAACGACGTGACCGCAAATTCTTTAACGGGCACGCCGGTCTTTGTATGACACATGCCATGACATTCATCATGGCATGTGCACATCAAAAATGATGCCATGCCTGTTGTGCCGCGCCCAATACAATCAACACCAAGTTGTCCAAGTTGTCCAAGTTGTCCAAGTTGTCCAAGTTGTCCAAGTCGCCAAAGCCAAAACACCCCATTTAATCATCCCGTCACGTCAGCCCTCCATGCCCACACCCAGCAAACGCCTCCCCCTCATCGCCTTTGGCATTTTGGGTCTCATTTGGGGCAGCAACTTCATTTACATGAAAATGGCGGCGCACAGCATTTCACCATTGCAAATCGTCTTCTTCCGAGTCTTATGCGGTTTTGTGCCCGTCCTGTTGTATGCTTTTTTCTCGGGTGCGTTAAAAACGGCACACATCAAACACCTGCCACATTTCATCGTCATGGCACTGCTCGCCACCGATGTGTATTATTTTTGCTACGCCACAGGCGCACACATGTTGCCATCTGGGATCGCAGGCGCACTCAGTGGTGCGATTCCATTGTTTTCCTTTGCCCTCAGCATGATTTTCCTCGTAGAAGAAAAAACCACTGCACTCAAAAGCATCGGTGTCGCCCTCGGCTTCCTTGGCGTGCTCTTGATTGGCGGCATTTTTGAACAAAACCTGTCTGCCAGCAACAGCCAAGGCGTGATTTACATGGCGCTCGGCTCACTCAGCGTCGGCTCCTCCTTCGTGTATGCGAAAAAATTCATTTCCCCACTGAACATCCCCGCTGCCGCCCTGACCACCTACCAGCTTGGCATCGGCCTGCTCATCCTCAGCATCGTCACCCCATTCACAGGCATCAACGCCATCTGGAGCGACACCCACGCCGCCATCGGCCTCGTCGTCGGCCTCGGCCTGCTCGGCACAGGCCTCGCCTACATCCTGTACTATTTCATCGTCAGCCAACTGGGCGCAGTGGCCGCCGCCTCATCCACCTACATCCCACCCGTCATTGCATTGCTGATTGGCGTCTTGATTGTCGGCGAACACATCACCACGGTCGATGTG
>CALMCL010000187.1 GCA_937862905.1 uncultured Burkholderiaceae bacterium
CTCACTTGGCCTTTTTCAATCTACGAAAATTGCTATTCGTACTTTAATTAACGAACACATTGAACGGGTCGCTGCGGCCTCGTTTATGGCCGTGGTTTTGGGGTTGTCTGGTTGTGGGCCTGCGAAGACTGAAAGCCCTGTGGCTAAAAAAATCATTCCGGCCGATGCGGTTCGTGTGGCTTCAAAAATAGATACAGAAGGCGCGTTGCTTGGCAACATGATTGTGTTATTGCTTGAAAGCAAAGGCATTCCTACTGTGAATAAAGTGCAGCTGGGGGCGACTAAAATTGTCCGTTATGCCCTTACTTCGGGTGAAATTGACATTTACCCAGAATACACGGGCAGTGGTGCTTTTATTTTTAATGATGAAAAAAACCTGGCATGGAAAAACCCAAAAGAAGCTTATGATCTGGTTAAAAAACTGGACTATGACAAAAATAAAGTAGTGTGGTTGCAAGCCGCACCCGCCAACAACACGTGGGCGATTGCGGTGCGTTCGGATTTGGCCGATACCCATCATTTAAAAACGCTAGAGGATTTGAAGCAATATTTGGATTCAGGTGGGCCCTTTAAAATGGCGGCATCGTCCGAGTTTATTGAGCGTGGTGACGCATTGCCTTTGTTTGAAAAAGCCTATGGTTTTAAACTCAAACAGAATCAATTTTTGTCATTGGCTGGTGGCGACACGACGGTGTTTATCAAAGCAGCGGCGGAACAAACTTCAGGTGTCAACGCTGCGCTTGCCTACGGTACCGATGGTGCGATTGCTTCGATGGGTTTGGTTGTGTTGGATGATTCGAAGACAGCCCAGCCGGTGTTTGAGCCCGCTCCAGTCATTCGTGAGGAGGTTTTGAAAAAACACCCTGAGATTGCAGACATTCTGAATCCAGTATTTGCTTCTTTGGATTTGAAAACATTGCAAAAATTAAATGGTCAAATTGCTTTTGAAGGGCGAGATGCAAAAACCGTCGCTTCAGATTATCTTAAGTCACAAGGTTTTTTAAAGTAGCATTTAATCGATTGGAAACTTGCATGGATCAGCCTTGATTTGAATGCATGGGCTGGCTGCACGTTTCCACGCATCTTTAGGCTTTTTATAAAATGCCAATTAAAATTCACAATAAAGTGCTGTTTGTGCTGCTGATCTGTGCAGTATGGGCAGCATTTTTTTTGCCTTTTTTAACGGTGGCGGCCAATCGCATGATGACTCCGAAAGGTGAGCTTTTGCAATGGGCTCAACTGACTGGCCTTGCATTAATGCCTCATGGGTTTGTTGTTTTGGCTGTTGCGCTGCTCGTGATGACTCCTTTTTTTTCTAATAAACGTTTAAGCGCACTTGCTGTGCTGTCCATGGTCAGCCTGTTGATGCTCGTGTGTGGTGAGGTGGTCATTCAACAGGCAAATGGTCGCATTTTAGGCGCGAGCACCATTCGGGTGTCGTTTGGGGCGGGATTTTGGTTGTTGATTTTGATTTTATGGTTGATGGCGATGGAGGCCGTGCGGTTTTTAACGACGCGCAGCATTTACCAATCGCTGTTGTCATTTGCGGTGCTTTTGCCGCTGATCGGCTTGATGCTTTCGGCACGCAGTGTGAATTTGTCTTTGTACAAAGAATACACGGCCAATCGCCAAGCGTTTGATGCCGCTCTGTTTGAACACCTTGAAGTTGTGGGCATTACGGTGTTTTTGTCGTTGCTGGTGGGTTTACCTGTTGGCGTGCTGGCTTTTCGCCGCATGCGTGTACGCATTTGGTTGTTGAATGTGCTGAATGTCATTCAAACCATCCCATCCATCGCCTTATTCGCTTTTTTGCTTGCGCCGTTGGCTTGGTTGGCTGGCCGTTTTCCTTGGTTGGCGGACATGGGTGTTCATGGTGTGGGTACTGCGCCCGCGGTCATTGCCTTGACCTTGTATTCACTTTTGCCGATCGTGCGCGCGACAGTGGTGGGCTTGCAAAATGTCCCCCCTGCGGTCGTGGATGCTGCGCGGGGCATGGGCATGGATTCTTTGCAGGTTTTGTCTTTGGTGCATGTGCGTCTGGCCTTGCCCGTGATTGTGTCGGGGATTCGTGTTGCGGCTGTACAAACGATTGGCCTGACGGCAGTGGCGGCATTGATTGGCGCGGGTGGTTTTGGCGCCATTATGTTTCGAGGGTTGTCGAGCAGCTCTGTTGATTTAATCATGCTGGGCGTGTTGCCCGTATTGGCTTTGACAATGTGTGCAGATGCATTTTTTAAGCTTATTTTAGCTCAATTGGAAGTGGGGGCGCCATGATTCATTTTGAACATGTCACCAAAATTTTTGATGGTCGGTCGGTCATTGACGATTTATCTTTGCACATAGAACGTGGCAAAATCACCGTCATCATTGGCACTTCAGGTTCAGGCAAGTCAACGGTGTTAAAAATGGCCAATCGATTGCTTGAGCATGACCATGGGCGAATTTTGTTTGCGGGTCAAGAGATTCGGAATTTTAAACCCGAAGACATTCGCCGCCGAATGGGTTATGTCATTCAGTCCACAGGTCTGTTTCCACATTGGACTGTTGCGCAAAATATTGGTACGGTTCCGCAGTTGTTGCGTTGGAGTCAGGCGAAAATCAATGCGCGGGTGGATGAGCTGTTGGCCATATTGAGTCTGAATCCAGACGAATACCGTTTGCGCTTTCCCCATGAGTTGTCTGGAGGGCAGCAGCAGCGGGTTGGTGTGGCGCGTGCAATGGCGGCCGATCCAGAAATTTTATTGATGGATGAACCCTTTGGTGCACTGGATCCGATCACCCGTGCCAGTTTGCAGACTGAATTGAAACGGATTCATCGGCTCTTTGGTAAAACCATTTTGTTGATCACCCATGACATTGATGAAGCATTGATGCTGGCTGATCACCTTGTGTTGCTGGATGATGGGCGAATCGTACAACAAGGCGATCCCTTGAGCATTTTGATGCGACCTGCAAATGACAAAGTCATTGAGTTCATTGGCCGCAACGACATTGGCATCAAATACTTGTCTTTGGAGCTTGTGAAAAATCATGTCAAACAAGGTGTGGCGGTAAATGACGTGAAGATTGCTGAGCAAGCCACCTTGAAAGAAGCTTTGTCTGAATTTGTCGCCCAAGGGGTAAGCACCATGACGGTTGTCGATCAGATGCAACGCCGCATTGGGGTGGTGCATTTCAATGATTTATTGCATGGCATGAAGGGCTTTGGAGCCAGCCAAGTGAAAGGCGATGGGGCATGAACATCATACGCACACTTTACACCAGCCCTGCATTGTGGGCCTGTGCCTTGTTGATCGCGTTGACCTTGGGCATGCCACTGCTTCAACCCATGTTCGCCCAGATCTTTCCTGAGTTGGAGCGTCCTATTTATACACAGGACAGTTTTTTACAATTGTTATTGGCGCATGTGTTCATTGTTGCCTTGTCCAGTGCGATGTCGATTGGACTGGGGGTGGCCTTGGGGGTTGTTGTGACTCAGCGTTTTGGGCGTGATTTCAAGCCTTTGGTTGAAGCGGTGGTGGCGATGGGGCAAACATTTCCCCCTGTGGCTGTGTTGGCGATTGTGGTGCCTTTGGTTGGCTTCGGGGTTGTGCCCGCCTTGATTGCCTTGTCCTTATATGGCCTGTTACCTATTGTTCAATCGACCATTGCGGGTTTGGATGATGTGCCCATCTCATCAATTGAAGCAGGAATCGGTTCAGGCATGTCATCCGTGCAGTTGTTCCAACAAGTGCAATGGCCATTGGCAATGCCCATCGTGTTGTCGGGCATTCGAACCTCGGTCATCATCAACATTGGCACGGCTGCTGTTGCTTCAACGGTGGGCGCAAAAACCTTGGGTTCTCCCATCATCATCGGTTTAAATGGCAACAACATGGCTTATGTGGTGCAAGGCGCAGTTTTGGTGGCTGTGTTGGCGGTTGTGGTTGATTTGTCATTTGATGCTTTACAAAAGCGCACCTGACTTTCACAACAGGCAATGCTGTATGGTCTGTTATGGCTCAATCTATCCGTTTTTTGTCTGATTTTCGTTGGTTTGAAGCTGGCTAAGCGACAAAACTTCAAGTAAAATAGGGGTTTAGCAGTTTTTGTCATATAAAAATGGGAATGATAATGAGCGATAAAATGAAAGTGGTCTTGGCGTATTCTGGCGGTTTGGATACTTCAGTGATTTTAAAATGGTTGGGTGACAATTACGATTGCGAAGTGGTGACGTTTACGGCCGATTTGGGTCAGGGCGAAGAGGTTGAGCCCGCACGCGCGAAAGCATTGGCATTTGGCATCAAACCTGAAAACATTTTTATTGATGATTTGCGAGAAGAGTTTGTACGTGATTTTGTTTTCCCAATGTTTCGTGCAAATACCATTTATGAAGGCGAATACTTGCTTGGCACGTCGATTGCCCGTCCATTGATCGCCAAACGTCAAATTGAAATCGCCAACCTCACGGGTGCGACAGCGGTGTCTCACGGTGCGACTGGCAAGGGCAATGATCAAGTTCGTTTTGAACTTGGTTACTATGCTTTGCGCCCAGACATCAAAGTCATCGCACCATGGCGTGAGTGGGATTTAAATTCACGTGAAAAATTGCTCAAATATGCCGAAGAGGCTGGCATTGCTATCGAATCTAAACACCGTGGCGGTGGTGCCCCTTATTCAATGGATGCCAACTTATTGCACATTTCCTTTGAAGGTCGTCATCTTGAAGACCCAAAAAATGAAGCCGAAGAAGACATGTGGCGCTGGAGTGTGTCTCCAGAAAATGCACCAGACATGCCTGAATTCCTTGATTTGGAATTCCAAGCGGGTGATTTGATCGGCATCAATGGCGTGCACATGAAACCACACGAATTGTTGGCTCGCCTCAATGAACTCGGTGGCAAGCACGGCATCGGCCGTTTGGATTTGGTTGAGAACCGTTTCGTTGGCATGAAATCACGCGGTTGTTATGAAACCCCTGGCGGTACGATTTTGCTTAAAGCCCACCGTGGCATCGAATCCATCACTCTGGATCGTGAAACGGCACATTTAAAAGATGACTTGATGCCACGTTATGCCAGCCTGATTTACAACGGTTTCTGGTGGAGTCCAGAGCGTAAAGCGTTGCAAACTTTGATCGATTACACACAAACCAATGTCTCCGGTTTTGTGCGTGTGAAATTGTACAAAGGCAGTGTGAGCGTGGTGGCGCGTGATTCAGTTCATACCTTGTTCGATAAAAACATCGCTTCTTTTGATGAAGATGGTGGTGCATACAATCAAGCCGATGCAGCGGGTTTCATCAAATTGAACGCTTTGCGCATGCGCATTGCAGAAAATGCGCGCATCAAACGCGGCGGTTGATTGAGTCATATCAGGAAAACCAATCAAAAAAACCGATTCGAGAGAATCGGTTTTTTTATACGTTGTTATTCACCACAAAGAACAGTGCAGCCAATGATTTTCTGGTTGGTTGAGGCCAACAACAATTTTAAATGCAGGCATGCAATATGGGGCAATGGGTTGTGGATTTCTTGTGTGATGCTTGATGCTTTAATCGGTGGTCTTTTTTAAATAACGCTTTAAAAAAGCATTTATGCACTCTTTTGTTCAACCCATTCAATCGATGTCAATCAGACCGGTTGGCGTGATTCTTTGGGCAGCGGAACCAGTTCAGACAATAAATTAGACAAAGCAATGATTTTTTCATCGGACAGGCGACCATGCACCCAACCATCGGTGGTGCTTTGGAGTTGCAATAGGGCATCAATGGCTTTTTGTTCGCCTGTAGGGGTGAGTTTAATGGGTTTGCTGCGCTTGTCGTGCTCATCAATCAGTCGGGTGATGAGGCCTTTGCGTTCAAGTTGATTGAGGACTTTGGTGAGTCCGCCCGAACTGATGACCAAACGTTCGCCCACTTGCTTTGGGGTCAGTTGCTTTTCTTTAAATGAACTTTTAAGGATCAACAGCACATCGGCTTCAAAAATGGATAAGCCAATCTTTTGAATGTCGTGTTCAAGTATGCTCATGTGATAAGCTTTACCTGCTTTGAGCAGGTACATCAAAGGCATGACCACTGGGTCAAACTCAACATTGAATCCGCAACGATGGATCTCTGCGAATTCTTCCAGAGACATTAAAAAATGCGGTGACATAGGATCCTCATGTTGTGGTGTGTGGGTGTTTGTGTGTTGAACCACATTTGGTAATCAATAGGTAATCAATATTCTTTACAATTTTATCACAATTGAACCATACTGCTTTCCAGAAAGCGGCACCGCAGTAGATGGCAATGAATTATCTTTCTAGAAAGATAATTTACAGTATAATTCAAAAGCTTCTCTTTTTTGGAAGGGGGCAAAATATATTGGTGTTGACTATTGTTAATAAAGTGAGGGTGGGTATGGCGCGCACAAAAAGAGATAAGCATGATGCATTTGTCGTTGTTAAAGGTGAAAACAGCAGCGATCGACAAACCAAGGCAGATCAGCAAATGGGGTGGCGTCCCCTTGTGGCTGCTGTGTTGTGTGCATTGATGCTGGCTGCATGTGGCAAATCCAGTGCAACAAACCAAGTGGCAGAAGG
>CALMCL010000188.1 GCA_937862905.1 uncultured Burkholderiaceae bacterium
GCCCATCTCATACATACTCATGGCGGGCTGGATTGCCTGCTGGGCATCTATTTGGGGCTCGGGAACTCAGAGCAATCCGTGCTCAACAAGGCTGTAGGCCGCCTCTCCGTCCGCTCTGATTCAAATGATTAGTATTCTTCAATTTGTTTCCATTTAAATTGACGTATGTCTTTTTTTCCTGATAAACTCGGTTCTGAGTAATATATAGAAGAAGGTAGTGGTTTTTTATAATAAATTGGAGAGCTTTTTATGAATAGAAAAATAGTGCTGGCTTTGATGGTGGCTGCTTTGTGTGGGGGCAATGCTTTTGCTAAAGGCAATGTCACGGATACAAATGGTGATGGTGTGTTTAGTCGAGATGAAATGATTGCAGCAGGTGTGCAGCGTTACGAGAAAAGGTTCTCTAAAGCGGATGTTAATGTAGATGGCAAGGTTACTCTGGATGAGATATCCGGTAAAAAATTGTCTGTTGCAAAATCTGCGGATCAAAACAAAGATGGTGTCATCACCCGTGAAGAAGTCAAAGAGCACGTGACAAAATCCATTGATAAGCGTTTGGCTAAAAAAGACACCAATAAAGATGGCATGTTGTCAAAAGAAGAGCGTAAACAGAAAAAGGCGCTTTGATTTTTTGATGAATGCGCTTTCATTTAAAAGCCGCTTTGAGCGGTTTTTTTCGTTTTAAAATAAAGAACATGATGTATTTTCGAGGTGATTTTTTGATTAAAAGAATCCCTCTGTACAATATCGTATCAATTTTAATGGTCATAAATCCATGTCTGATGATGTCAGTTTGCCCTCAAATCCACTATTTGATCCGCTTGCTTTTGTGGCGACTTTACCGCATTTACCTGGGGTGTATCGTCATATAGATGAACATGATGTTGTGCTTTATGTGGGTAAAGCAAGGGATCTGAAGAAACGTGTCGCCAGTTATTTTCAAAAAACTGGGGCGATGAGCCCACGAATTGCTTTGATGGTGAGCAAAGTGGTGCGGGTGGAGGTGACCATTACACGAACCGAAACTGAGGCTTTACTGTTAGAAAATAACCTGATCAAAACCCTTGCACCACGCTATAACATTTTGTTTCGCGACGATAAGTCCTATCCTTTTTTAAAAATGACGAGGCATGTGTTTCCCCGCATGGTTTATTATCGAGGTGCAGTGGATAAAAAACACCAGTACTTTGGGCCTTTTCCAAACGGTTATGCGGTTAAAGAAAGCATTAAGTTGCTTCAGAAAGTGTTTCGTTTGCGCACGTGTGATGAGTCTGTGTTCCGAAACCGGTCTCGTCCATGCATGCTGTATCAAATTGGACGTTGCAGTGGGCCATGCGTGGATTTGATTTCAAAAGAGGATTATGCGGCCGATGTGCAGGCCAGTGTGAAGTTTCTTCGTGGCGAGTCAGATGAGGTGTTGCAGGATTTACAAAATAAAATGATGCTGGCTTCTGTGGCTTTGAATTTTGAACAAGCCGCTTTGTTTCGCGATAAAATTGCGGCGTTATCTCACATGATGACCCAACAGTCTGTTGAAAGTCGTGGTGATGATGTGGATGCAGACATCATTTCAGTGGCATCCAGTGATGCGCGTTACTGTGTGAATTTAGCAATGGTGCGCGGTGGACGGCATTTGGGTGACAAAGCTTTTTTCCCACAGCATACTCAAGATTGCACATTGCAAGATGTGATGGATGCCTTTGTGCTGCAACATTACTTGGATGATGAAACACCACGCACCGTGATCACGGATGTGTTGCCGAGTGATGAGGCGCAAATGGCGCTGCATGAAGCTTTAAATAGAAAAACAGCTTGGATCAAGCAGCCGCAAGGTCTGCGAAAAATTTGGTTGGGTATGGCACAGCACAATGCACAACAGGCCTTATCTCGACGCATGCAAGAGTCATCGAGCGCCAAGTTACGCACCAAAGACATGGCCAATGTGCTGGGTATTGAGGAGGTTGATGGGGAAAATACATTGGAGCGTTTGCGCATTGAATGTTTTGACATCAGCCATCATTCAGGTGAGGCGACCCAAGCATCTTGTGTGGTGTACCACCATCATGCGATGCAAAATGGTGAATACCGCCGTTACAAAATCACGGACATTACGGGGGGCGATGACTATGCCGCGATGAAACAAGTGCTGACCCGCCGTTATGAAAAGGTCATTGCAGGTGAGGGCATTTTGCCTGATGTGGTTTTAATTGATGGTGGTAAAGGGCAGGTTTCAATGGCAAAATCTGTTTTTGATGAGCTTGGTCTGGATGTGGGTTTACTGATCGGTGTGGCAAAAGGTGAGGGACGCAGGGTTGGGCTGGAAACTTTGATCTTTGCCGATGGACGTGCACCCGTAAAATTAGGTAAACTGTCACCTGCGCTGATGTTGATTGCTCAAGTGCGAGATGAAGCGCATCGATTTGCCATTACGGGCATGCGTGCTGCCCGAGCCAAAAGCAGAAATGTCTCTCGTCTGGAAGAAATGGAGGGCATCGGCGCTAAACGTCGAGCGGCTTTGCTGCAACGTTTTGGCGGCATGGCGGGCGTTAAGAATGCCAGCATTGAGGACCTACAACAGGTTTCTGGCATCTCTGCACGATTGGCGCAAGAGATTTATAAGCAGCTGCACGAGGATGCAGTACTTAAAGACGATGATGTATAACACCGTTGAACTGATTTATCGTTCACCCGTGAGAACGAGTGAACGCATTTTATTGAGAGATTATGCCTTTTAACATTCCAATTTTACTCACATGGGCGCGTGTGATTGCAATTCCGCTTTTGGTGGCGATCTATTATGCGCCATTTGATGGGTTCACGGATTCTGCACGCGATACTTTGGCAACCATTTTGTTTATTGCCGCGGCGGTGACCGACTGGCTCGATGGTTATTTGGCTCGTCGTTGGAATCAAACCAGTGCGTTTGGCGCGTTTCTGGATCCCGTGGCCGATAAGTTGCTGGTTACGGCGTGTTTGATTGTGCTCGTACACAATGCTCGGGTGCATGGCTTGATTGCTTTAGTCATCATTGGACGGGAAATCACGATTTCAGCATTGCGTGAATGGATGTCCTCAATTGGCGCCCGTGCCGCTGTGGCGGTGAATAATTTGGGTAAATACAAAACAGCGGCACAAATGACCGCTTTACCCATGCTTTTATTCAATGGTTT
This sequence comes from uncultured Burkholderiaceae bacterium, assembly GCA_937862905.1. GTDB lineage: Bacteria > Pseudomonadota > Gammaproteobacteria > Burkholderiales > Burkholderiaceae > Hydromonas. The sequence goes on from CALMCL010000188.1 coordinate 3,171, forward strand.
TGCATTTGGCATTGACACCCGTTTTTTTGGAACGTGGTTGTTGTACATTGCCGCCGCATTAACG
>CALMCL010000189.1 GCA_937862905.1 uncultured Burkholderiaceae bacterium
CAAGCCAGCCACCGTTTGCAAACATTTAAAGCCGGCACGGCGTTGTTTAAAGGTGTTCAATCCATCGCCGCGTATGGACACACACCTGGTCACACGGTGTATCAGTTCGACTCCAATGGTCAAACCGCGATTTTTTGGGGTGACCTTGTGCACAGCAATCAGATGCAATTGGCCAACCCAAAAATTGCGTTTGAATACGATTTTGACCAAAAGCAAGCCATTGCCACACGAGAGACCATTTTAGCCCAAGCCGCAAAAAATCAATGGTTGGTTGGCGGCGCTCACATTCCGTTTCCAGGTTTAGGCCATGTGCACGCGATGGGCAACGGCTATGATTGGAATGCGGTGAAATACCAATCCACATTGAAATAAAACCTTTACCCATTGCACTCGCTCACGTAAAATCAGTGGCGTGGGTTTTGCCCACGCCATACTAAAATATAAACCACACACGGAGATAAAAAATGAGTGCAACCCGCATTGAAACTGACTTTCTCGGCTCACGCGAACTGACCGACGCCATGTATTACGGCGTACAAACTTTGCGTGGCATCGAAAATTTTCACATCACAGGCATTCCAATTTCAAACGAACCCTATTTGATCCAAGCCTTTGGCTATGTCAAAAAAGCCGCTGCACTGGCGAATCGTGACTTGGGCGTATTGCCCGCCGACATCACCGATGCGATTTTACAAGCCTGTGACCGCTTAATCGCGGGGCAATATTTGGATCAATTCCCCACCGACATGATTCAAGGCGGTGCAGGCACATCCACCAACATGAATGCCAATGAAGTCCTCGCCAACGTCGCACTGGAAATTCTGGGTCAACCGAAAGGCAGCTACACCATCATCAGCCCGAACGACCACGTCAATTGCTCACAATCGACCAATGACGCGTATCCAACGGCTTTCCGTGTCGCGCTGATCAACCGCATGCGCAGCTACCGCGCCACCATGATCAAACTGGTCGAGGCATTCAGCAGCAAAGGCAATGAATTTGCACAAGTGCTCAAAATGGGTCGCACCCATTTACAAGATGCAGTACCCATGAGCATGGGTGACGAATTCCACGGTTTCGCCACCAATTTGCAAGAAGAAATCGATCGCATTGACGCCTCTGTTCGCTTGCTCACCGAAGTCAATATGGGTGCAACCGCGATCGGCACATCGGTCAATGCACCCGCAGGCTACCCAGAACTGGTCGTGAAATACCTGTCCGAATTAACCAACATTGAACTGCGCCTCGCCCCTGACCTTGTCGAAGCCACTTCAGACACGGGCGCTTATGTGCAACTCTCTGGCACCATCAAACGCACCGCAGTGAAATTATCAAAAATCTGCAACGACTTGCGCCTGCTCGCTTCAGGTCCACGCTGTGGCTTCAACGAAATCAATCTGCCACAGCTGCAACCCGGCTCATCGATCATGCCAGGTAAAGTCAATCCGGTCATTCCAGAAGTCGTCAATCAAGCGGCGTTCTTCGTCATCGGCAACGACGTGACCATCACCCTCGCCGCCTCAGCGGGTCAGTTGCAACTGAACGTCATGGAACCCGTGCTGGGCTTCGCCCTGTTCAGCTCCATCAAATCGATGGAAAACGCCATGATTGCATTGCGTGAAAAATGCGTCATCGGCATCACCGCCAACGCAGAACGCACGCGTGAAAATGTCCTCGCCAGCTTGGGCATCGTGACCTTGTTGAACCCCGTTTTGGGCTACAAGAAATGCGCTGAAATTGCACGAGAAGGGTTTGAATTGAACAAATCCATTCACCAAATCGTTGTGCTCGAAAAACAATTGATCACTCAAGAAAAATGGGATGAATTGTTTAACTTCGAGAACTTGATTCACCCGCACTTTATTCAATGATTTCAGCCGCTTCAGCAACCTCTCAGCAACCTCAGTGGCTCAGGATGCTTGAGTCGTTCAAAGCATAAAAAACGCCTGTCGCAATGACAGGCGTTTTTTCACATCGATGCACCCTTGATCAATGCCAATTGGCCGCCATCGTGGCCGACAATGCTGTTTGGTAATTGGCAGGCAAGGTCGTTTGACCCGCGACAGGCGGACTGAATGCGGCCATGGCTGACACCAACACCTCAATGCCATCGCCCACAATTGACTGCCCATCAGAAGCCTTGATTGAAAATCCATTGTAACCAGTGCTTGATTGTGCATACCAATTTTTTACAGTGACTTCATCTGCTGTGCCTATCGTTTGTACAACCAAGTCATTGCCAACATGACGGAACCACAATTGATCATGG
>CALMCL010000190.1 GCA_937862905.1 uncultured Burkholderiaceae bacterium
ACTCACTTGGCCTTTTTCAATCTACGAAAATTGCTATTCGTACTTTAATTAACGCAGGCATGTTGAGCCAACTGGGCTTGGGTGACCAAGTGAATTCTTGGATCGGTACTGGCGAAAATCAACCCGTCACAGCCGATCAAATTCAAAGCTCTTTGGGTCAAAATGGCACATTGACACAGATCGCTCAACAAGCGGGTGTGTCTGAACAAGAAGCAGCAGGCGGTTTAGCTGATTTATTGCCAGGCTTGATCAACAAATTGACCCCCAACGGCAAAATCGATGCGAACGACATCGGCTCCGTATTGGGTCAATTGTTGGGCAAATAATTTGTCCCACAAGGGATAGATGCAGTAGAAGCACATTCACAACAACGCCAAAAGGGCTGCTTTTTAAGCAGCCCTTTTGGTTTGCCCATCACATGACTCTGGGTTATGCTGTTAGTAAAAACCGCAAATAATCCGTTTGCTTGATTGATGGGCTTGCTTGGGTTTGATCAGTTTCGATTTTGTGCGCTCTTCCCCCTCAAAACCTCTGTTTTTTCAACAAACGCAAAGTAGGGTTTTACTCTGCGTTCAACAACAATGATCATAAAGACACTTGAGTCCCCAGTTCAACCACACGATTGGGTGGCAGGTTAAATGATGAGGCCACACTTTCAGCTTGGCGAAACATGCCCGAAAACACAGCAAATCGCCATCGATTCAAACCACCCAAACCATCCGCCAATGTTGACCGTGCGAGAAAATATGTCGTATCCATCGGATCCATTTTTAAATTTGGATGTTCTAGTTGACTCAGTGCGGCAGCAACATCGGTTTCTTCACGGAAACCAAAATGAACGCTGATGTTGAACACATTGAAAGCGATATCCTCCACCTGCAATCGATGGCTTTCATCAATGTACGGAACATTTGGACTGGTGACATTGAGAAAAACCACCTGTTCATGCATGACCTTGTAATGTTTCAAATTATGAAACAATGCACTCGGCACCAAAGTTAAGTCCGAAGTGAGATAAACAGCCGTACCAGACACGCGCGGCACATCGGCAAAAGAGCTGTTCAAAAACACATCCATCGGGATGTTAATGGCACGACGCTGCTCATCAATCAATTGAGAACCTTTGCGCCAAACCGTCAGCAACACATAAATCCCTGAACCAATCACCAAAGGCAGCCAACCGCCACTCTCCACCTTGGTGAGATTTGAAGACAAGAACAACACTTCAAAAATTGCAAAAATACCCAATGCAAATAAAAGCACCCCTTTATATCGACTGCGGGTGTGCACCACAATAAAGGTCAGCAAAACCGTGGTGATCATCATCGTACCAGACACGGCGATGCCGTAAGCTGCCGCCAAAGCACTGGAGGAACCAAAACCCAACACCAATGCAATCACTGCGGCCAACATCACCCAGTTAATGCTCGGCACATAAATTTGTCCCTTTTCAAAATCTGAAGTGTGCATGATGTTCAATCGCGGCAGAAATTTTAAACGCGCCGCTTGCAACGTCATCGAATAAGCCCCTGCAATCGTCGCTTGCGATGCAATCACCGTTGCAAAAGTCGCCAAGAGCACCAGCCCCGCCAGCACCGCTCCAGGAGCCAACATGTAAAATGGATTGCTCACCGCCTCTGGTGTGCGCAAAACCAATGCACCTTGACCAAAGTAGTTGAGTAAAAGTGAGGGCCAAACCAAGCCATACCACGCCATACGAATTACACGGGCCCCAAAATGCCCCATGTCCGCATACAGCGCCTCACCACCCGTTAAACCAAGAAACACCGCCGCGAGTAATATAAACGCCAGTTTGGGTTCATGGATGGCAAACTGCACAGCATACATTGGGTTGATCGCGTGCAACACCACAGGGGTTTGAATGATGCTGTGTATGCCCATGACAGCCAACGACACAAACCAAACTACCATGATGGGGCCAAAGAACAAACCACCAATTTTTTGTGTGCCATACCGCTGCACCAAAAACAAGCCAAATAAAATCACGATGGTTAACGGCACAATCACCGCCTCCAAACCACTGGTCAGCACCCCCACCCCTTCAACGGCCGATAAAACAGACACTGCGGGAGTTAAAAATGAGTCTGCATAAAAAAGAGCGGCGGCAAAAATCCCGGCGCCGACCAGCCAACTCGAGCGGATATTTTTCCCCTCTGCGAGTCTTTGTGCCAAAGCAGTCAAAGCCAACACACCGCCCTCGCCCTCATTATCAAATCGAATCACCACCCACACGTATTTGATCGCGACAATCAAAAACAAAGCCCAGAAAAAAGCCGATAAAGTCGCCAACACATTGGCCTCCGTCAAAGGCATGCCATGAGCAAATGCTTCTTTAAAGGCATACAATGGGCTGGTGCCAATGTCACCGTAAACCACGCCCAATGCGGCGAGTGCCAAAGCACCTTGTTTTTGTTTTGTATGTGAAGACACATCAACTCCTGTCTGTTATCGCGATCATTGCAAACAATTAAATGTTTAATTCGCGGGTTGTGTTTTTTCTTAAGAAGAAAGAATCAAGGGAAGTTCAAGCCCATGTATGGGCTGTATTTCTTTATGTTGTGGAGCTCCTGAAAAAAACTCAGATCGTCCCACACCTCACTCAACAAAACGGTATCCCAGCCCCGTTTCGGTCATGAAATATTTGGGTTGCGCAGGATCAACCTCCAATTTTTTTCTCAAGTGCCCGACATACACTCGCAAATAATGCGTGTGCTCACTGCTCGCCCCACCCCAAACGGCTTGCAACAACTGCCGATGGGTCAGCACCCGCCCCTTGTGTGCTAAAAAGAAGCACAACAATTGATACTCAATCGCAGTCAAATGCACCAGCTCCCCCGACCGCATGACGGTGCGCAAACCTCGATTGACTGTGATGTTAGAAAAATGAACGACAGGATCGTCTTCTTGTCCAGCCTCACTTGTCGATCGACGCATCAGCGCACGGATGCGTGCCAGCAACTCACCAATCGAAAAGGGCTTGGTCAAGTAATCATCGGCTCCCGCATCCAATACTTTGATTTTTTCATGCTCATCGGCGCGAGCGGATAGAATTAAAATAGGCAAAGGCGACCACGTGCGCACGGTCTGAACAAAAGTTAAACCATCACCATCAGGCAATCCCAAATCCAAAATGACCGCATCGGGTTTGTCCTCGACCATTAAACGGAGTCCATCACGCAAAGTACTCGCTGTCAACAAGGTGAAGTTTGCGCCCACGAGTGCGTCACGGACAAAGCGCACAATGTCGCGTTCATCCTCAATCAACAAAATTTTTGTGCTCTCCATATTCATATTCAACACCCCTCATCAATGATGTTTACCTCAGGCGGTGTCCCGATGGGCAGTGAAAAACACATGCGCACCCCATCCTGTAAATTTTCAGCCCAAATGTGCCCACCGTGTGCTTCAACAATACTGCGGCAAATGGACAAACCAATACCCGTGCCGTGAACACTCGACTCCACTTGCCCGCGTTCAAAAAGTTTGAAAATTGTTTTTAACTGCGCCTCTGGAATCGCATCCCCTTGATTGTCAACACTGACGTGCACATCATCGCCCACCTCACGCGCATGAATATGGAAAGGGCTGTCATTTTGTGGACTGTATTTACTTGCATTTTCAAGCAAGTTACAAAAAACCCGTTCAAGCAACACCGCATCAACATTCAATAAAGGGAGGTCTTCGGGTAGATTCACCACCACACCATGAGGTTGAATCGCAGAGGACAGCAATTGAATACTGGCGCCGATGACCTCCTCTATGGGGAGCCACTCTCGACGCAACACCAATGCACCCGCTTGAAATTTTGCCATTTCCAACAGGTTGCAGACCATCGTATTGAGTTGCATCACTTGTCCACACAAAGCATCTGCGGTATTCAAAACCACTTGAGGCAAAGGTGGCTCAATGAAATGTAAACCATCCGCCATGCCATACAATGCCGTCAATGGTGTGCGAATGTCGTGTGACAAGGCAGATAAAATCGAACTGCGCAGGCGTTCATTGCTCATTTTCAATTGCGCATGTTGCGCCACATCAACAAAATGCAAACGCTCAATGGACGCCGACACAATTGAAGCCACAGCTTCAAGCATGGCACGATGATTCAACAACTGATCAGCAGATGAGGCCAAAGTACGCGCCACCAAGACACCTCGAACACGTGTAGAACCTTGCAGCGGAAGGTATGTCGAACTGTGATCACCATCGTTGTGATAACCCATTTCCTTGATGAGACCATCATCAAAGGTGGTGTGTGCCATCAATACTTCAACCGGGCTCAAATCAAGTCCACCTTGAACATGTAAGCACTCTTTTGGGTCAGGTAAAACCAGCGCGGACTCCAACTGCAAAGTATTTTTTAAAAAATGCGTGGTTGAATCCAACACCTGCTCCACAGACAAACTGCTGGACAGCGATTTTGCCAGTTCGTACAACGCATGAGACTGCATCGCCAACACCTGCGCATCATCCGCACGTTCACGCAAATGCAGGGTCAACGAACTAATGGACAAAGCCACCACCAACATCACTGCAAAAGTAAGAAGGTATTGCACATCAGACACGGAAAATGAAAATCGAGGTTCAACAAAAAACAAGTCGAATAAAGCCACACTACAAAATGCCGCCGTCATCCCAGCAGCCCGCCCCAGTTTGGCCGACAGCCACACCACCACCAACAAAAACAACATGACAATGTTCGTCTCCGCCAGCACATGCCTAAGTGGTGTCACCAATAAGGTCGTTATGATGCAGGCCGCAACGGATAACGCAACATTGCGTGCGGTGAGCATGTGATGATCAATGACAGGCATGACGCTCTCCAAAAGTAAAAAGATTAGGAAATTATTTTGGCAGCATACGTATAAAAATGGTGTAAAAAAATGGCAGCATATGACATTTTTTTACACCATTTTTAAACACCAGAAACAGAGAATCGTTTTAAAGAGTCGCTTTGCGATGGGCCATCACGCCTGAGACAGCACATGCACATCCATCAAACCACACGTACGAATGGTTTGCGCCAAAGCCTCACACGCCTCAGCCCGAGAATAATGTTTGCGCCACACCAAGACCACACGGCGGGCGGGTGCGGGTTGATCAAAGGGAATGTATTTCAATGGGTCGTTGCTGCTCTTTGCTGGCACGGCCAAAGCAGGCAAAACCGTGATGCCCAAGCCACTTGCCGCCATGTGGCGCAAAGTTTCCAACGATGTGCCTTCAAAGGCTTTTTGCATGCCATCCTGCTCAATGCGGAACGTTTGCGCGCGCGGTGTGGCTTGCAGCACTTGTTCGCGAAAACAATGCCCCACGCCCAACACCAGCAAGGCCTCTTCGCTGAGCGCGTCACTGCCAATGCTTTTTTGCTTTGCCAGCGGGTGTTTTTTTGACACCGCCACATAAAATGATTCATCGTACAGCGCCGCAATGCTCAAACCGACGTCATTCACAGGCAATGCGACAATGGCGGCATCCAAAGTGCCTTGCTTGACCCGTTCAAGTAAGATATGGGTGTAGTTTTCTTGCACAATCAAAGGCATGGCCGCGTGTTCACGCATCATTTGAGGCATGAGCTGCGGCAGTAAATACGGTGCAATGCTGTAAATAATGCCCACCTTTAGCGCACCAATGGTGGGGTCTTGGCCTTGCTTAACCAACTCTTTGAGTGCAGCCACTTGATTCAAAATAATGTGCGCCTGTGCCACCACGCGCTCACCCAAAACCGTGGTGTGCACATCTTGCATGCTGCGTTCAAACAGTGCAGCACCGAGCTCTTGCTCCAGTTTTTTAATTGCCACCGACAAAGTGGGCTGACTGACAAACGCCGCTTGTGCCGCGCGACCAAAATGTTTTTCACGAGCCAATGCGACGACGTAACGCAATTCAGTGAGGGTCATGTGGATGTTCCTTACAAAGTGTTCAAGTCGATGGCAGCCAACCACCCAAGTGTCAATGGCTTAACCGGCCAAATAATGCTCTCGTTGTGCCAACCAACGTTGTAAATGTGCGTCCGCGGCCTCGGGATTGTGTTCAAGCAACCACGCAGCTGCATCACGTGCCAACTCAAGCAACTCAAGGTCTTTTTCAATGTCGGCAAAGCGCAGCAAAGGCAAGCCCGATTGACGCGTCCCTAAAAACTCACCCGCCCCACGCAACAGCAGATCTTGTCGTGCCACCTCAAAGCCATCGGTGGTTTCATACATGGTTTTCAAACGTGATTTGGCTGTGGCCGACAATGGCCGCTCATACAATAAAATGCACGTGCTTTGCGTTGCACCACGTCCAACACGCCCGCGCAACTGGTGCAGCTGTGCCAAACCAAAACGTTCTGCATGCTCAACCACCATCACCGAGGCGTTCGCCACATCCACACCCACTTCAATCACGGTGGTCGCCACCAGCACATCCAATTCGTGTGAGACAAAGGCCTGCATGACTGCGCGTTTCTCTGCTGCGCTCAAACGCCCATGCACGAGACCAATTCGCACATCAGGCAACATCGCCGCCAAAGTGGCGTGGGTGTCGATCGCGGTTTGCAGCTCCAAAGTTTCCGACTCTTCGATCAATGGGCAGACCCAATACACTTGCCGTCCCAACGCCACATCGCGCGCCACTTTATCAACCACATCGCCGCGTCGCACTTGATCGATCAACTTGGTGATGATCGGCGTCCGATTCGGTGGCAGTTCATCAATCACCGCCACATCCAAATCGGCAAAATACGACAGCGCCAAAGTTCGGGGAATCGGCGTGGCGCTCATCATCAGCTGGTGCGGCGCATGCTCACCCTGTTGAACATCTGTTTTTTCGACTGCGCGTGCCAACATGCTCACGCTGTCACGCATTTTGTGACGCAACGCAAGCCGTTGCATCACACCAAAACGATGCTGTTCATCGATCACCGCCAAACCCAAGTTATAAAACTGCACCGCCTCTTGAATCAACGCATGCGTACCGACCACAACATGGGCTCGGTGCTCGCGAATGGCATCATAGGTTGCCAGTTTATCCTTTTTTTTCACACTGGACGCAAGCCACACCACATGCACACCCAGCGGTTCAAACCAACCGTGCAATTTTTCAAACAGCTGCTCAGCCAAGATTTCTGTCGGTGCCATCACCGCCGCCTGCAACCCCGCCGACACACACTGTGCACATGCCAGCCCCGCCACCACTGTTTTACCAGACCCCACATCGCCTTGCAACAATCGGTGCATCGGCACACCACACGTCACATCATGCGCAATCAACGCCCATGCCCGCTGCTGCGCACCCGTCAAAGCAAACGGCAACTGTGCCACAAAACGATCAAACACATCGTTCTGCGCCAATAACGGTGGTGCATGTTCAGTTGCACGCTTCAACTTGGCCTTGGTCAATGATATTTGTTGCGCCAACAACTCTTCGAACTTAATCCGTGACCACGCAGGATGATCGCGTTCGGTCAATGCCGAAGGGTTCACATCCGGTGGCGGTGCATGCAGCAAGCGCACCGCTTCGTTCAGCGTTGGCCAATCCTCAGACAAAATCTGTTTTGGCAAAATTTCAGGCAAGCTGACCTCAGCCATCGCCTTTGCCATCAATTTGCGCAACGCCCCTTGTGACAAGCCTTCTGTGGTTGGATACACAGGCGACAAATGCTCGGACAACGGGGTTTCTTCACGCACCGCCTGAAAACGCGGATGCACCATCTCCATGCCATGATGCCCCATCCTCGGCTCACCCTGCACACGCACCAATGCCCCCTCTTTCAATGTCGCTGTCGTGTTTGGATAAAAATTCAAAAACCGCAAGACCAACGTGTCTTCCGCTGCATCCATGGTCGTCACCAGCAATGACCGTCGCCCACGAAATTGCACCGATTGCGCCACCACCGTCACCTGCACTTGAGCAAACACCCCCAAACGCACATCCGCCACAGGCGTGATGTGCGTCTCATCCTCATAACGCAAGGGAATGTGTAAAAGAACATCTTGATCCGTGCGCACACCAAGCTTGTCAAGCTTCTCGGCAAGCTTGGTGGTGATTTTAAGAGAAGGGGAAAAAGATTGAAGTTGGGTCACGGATGGGACTTTTAATGATTGGTTTTTTTGACTGAGCTCTTGGTTGAACTATTGGTCGAGTTCTTGATTTTATTTTTAATGGATTTCTGATCATTGATAGTTTACAACAATCAATCCTTACATTGTCGCTCACCAACGGCTGTTGATGTCTTTCGCAATCAATAGGCAAATCCATGTGGTATGCGCACAGTCACGTCACCGCGCAACACATCCCAACACCGTCCCCGCAAACACCGTCAACCCCAACCAGTGGTTGTGCAAAAAAGCTTTAAAGCACCGAGGCCGATCGCGGTTTTTAATCAAAGTGTAATGATACAACGCAATGCCAATGGCAATGGCCAAGCCAATGAAATACGGCCATGCCAGCCCTTCAACGACCCCTACCCCTGCCATGATGAGGATGAATACGGCGTAGCACAGCATGACGGCGAGCACATCATGGTCACCAAAAGTAATGGCTGAGGTTTTGATGCCAATTTTTAAGTCATCGGGTTTATCAACCATGGCGTATTCAGTGTCGTAAGCGATTGTCCAAAACACATTGGCAATCAGCAACCCCCATGCCAATGCAGGTACCTCTCCACGTATGGCGGCAAAAGCCATCGGAATGCCAAAACCAAAAGCAATGCCCAGATAGGCTTGTGGAATGGCAAAAAATCGTTTGAACAATGGATAGCTGCCCGCAAGAACAGCAGCCACACAAGCCAATTGAATCGCAGTGGCATTGAGCATCAATGCCAATCCTCCCGCCAGTAAAGCCAAAACCACGGCCACCATCACTGCTTCTTTGCCGGATATTTTACCGCTGGTCAACGGGCGGTTGGCCGTGCGTTCAACGTGTTTGTCAAAGTCTCGATCTGCATAATCGTTAATGGCACAACCCGCTGAACGCATGAGGACGGTACCGGCAATGAAAATGATCAATTCCTTAAGCGGCGGCACACCGCGCGCAGCCAACCACAACCCCCACAAAGTGGGCCACAAGAGCAACAAGATGCCAATGGGTTTGTCGAGGCGGGTCAGTTGGGCGTACAATTTTAATTTTTCAAGCATGGCATCATTCAAAACAATCATCAAAATATTTTTCAAAAGAATCAAGCAAAAGAGGCTCCATTCAGGCTCCATTTTAACCCATGACTTGAGTCAATAATTTTTCTTGAAGCCCTCCATTGGATAAGAACCCAACCATCATTGTGCGGACGAGGTGTTTTGCTTAATACATCAATGACTTGGTTTTTCTTGAGCTTAATCGTTTAAATGTCATGCGGATTGCCCGCACAGCGCCTCAGACTTAATCAGGAAATCAGGGGGTGATGGTTCGGAATGGCTATAATGACCATGCGCCGATGCCCCGCTGCATTGTTTGTTATTGAATCGAAAAGCTGTCATGCCCACTCCCACCCACCGTCCAGCCCTTGCTCTTGCCAAATACTTGAGTCTACTGGCCTTGCTATTTTTTTGCACCCTGGTCTTGTTCATGGCCCTCCAACGCATTCCTGTCGGCACAGGTGTCGACTTTCTACACATCAAACAAGAATACAGTCAGACGCGGCCATGGCTCATGGCCTTTTATGTGTACCTTTTTTCGAACATATTTGCGCTGATGGCTGGTGGCGTTCAATTTTCAAAACGAATTCGCGCACGTCACACCACAATACACCGTTGGGTCGGGAGGACGTATGTGTTCAATGTTCTGCTGGTGGCTGCGCCCACAGGGCTCATCATGTCATTTGATGCCAATAACAGCTTCAGTTCGCGCACCGCATTCACCGTGCTGTCATGTCTGTGGTGGTATTTCACCTATACCGCTTATTGGAGCGTGATTCACCGAGACTTTATCGGGCATCGAAATTTCATGGTGCGCAGCTTTGCGCTCACGCTATCGGTCATCACATTGCGATTGTGGGAAGTGGGTTGGATGACTGCTGATGAACGACACCTCATGGATCTGCCCCCCATGATGGCTTGGTTGGGTTTTGTGCCTAACTTAATGGTCGCGGAATGGTGGATACGGCGAACAGCCTCTACACACGCCACCATCGGTTCAAGCAATCAAACGAAAATTTGATCGCAGGGCTCACGGTGAAAGCTGATGTTTCAAATTTGCAAGCAATCGATACTTTATTTTACAGCTCAGTTATGGCCACTTGAATTGTCATGCCTGAAAACACTGCTTTGGGTCATGTGCAAGATTTCTAAATGCACACAAGCACAAAACAAGCATGCAGTCCCTGCATGTCCTTAGCCATGAACCACATCCTTGGCATAAGCAACGCGGTTCATGTCCACGGCCTCAGCCGTCACGCAATTCACGCTGAAGTTTAAAGCGCGGATGTGTTTCACAATGCCAAGGGTCAACTTCGATTTTTGCTCATCATTTCGCCCAGACAACAAACGCACAGCCACATGAACAAAAGTGTCTTGCGTGTCACCCATGCGCACATGTTGATAAGCCAAAGCCCTGGTTTTAATGTCATACGCATCGGGAAAAAGCCCCGACTCAACTGCACCTTGATGCACGGCATCGACCAGATGGGCAATATTGACTTCACTTTCGATGGCTTGCGCGTACTCTATGACAATGTGTGGCATGAACCCAACTCCAAAAATCCCAATTTAAACAGTGGCGTTTTGCGCCAAATAATCTTTCAACCAAAACACACCCAACTGTGTTTTCACATCGGGAACCCACCCTTTTCGCATCCAAGACTCAAGCTCAGCCAAAGGCACACGCATCACTTGTAAAAACTCATTGTCATCCAACTGGCCATCGTGCTGCTTCTCTAATCCTTTAGCGATGAAAAAATGAATCACCTCATCACAATAAGCAATCGCATTGTGGATGTCGGTGACATGTAACCACTCGCTCGCCGTGTAACCTGTTTCTTCCAGCAGCTCACGTTGCCCAGTGATCAAAGGTGCCTCACCCTCATCCTTTTTCCCAGCGGGGAATTCAACAAACACATTGTGCAATGGATAACGGTATTGTCGCTCAATCAGCACATCCCCATTGTCAAACAAGGGCATGACCATCACCGCCCCAGGATGCTTGAGGTATTCGCGTTCCGCAATGCGACCATTGGGCAACACCACAGTGTCTTTATGTGCATTCAAAAAACAACCATCGTACACACAGGCACTGCTTTGTGTGACTTCTTCCAGTCCATCCATATTCAACAATTGCTCACGGGTGTATGTTGTCATTCTATGTTCACATCCATAAAAAAGCGCGGGGTTCACCTCGCGCTGTTGTATTATTTTTTCCAAAGATAACGCCAAATAAATGCGGGTGCTGCCGCCACCACAAACAACAACGCAGTGACCGCATAAAAAGCCCAACCTTGCTCTGACACTTGGCTCAAAGAACCTTCAAACACGCGACCCAACAATAAAAAAAGAACATAGGCCAACAAAAACTCACCCAGCCTCAGCAATGGCGTTTTTGGAGATTTAAGCACAGGCAAGCCTAAAAACATACGCTCACCCACAAAAGACAAAGACGCGAGCAAAACACCCGCGCCCAAGAGCAACCATAAAGAAACCATCATTTATGCAGCGCCTAAACTTTTCAACACACTGTTGATGGCCATATTGATCAAGCCTGAAGGCAAGACGCCAAGTGCCAACAACGCCAGCACATTCACGCTCAGCACCACATGGTGAATCGGTGAAAAAGTGATCGCAGACTCAACCTCAGGCTTATCAAAATACATCACTTTAACCACGCGCAAATAATAGAACGCGCCAATCAAAGAGAACATCACGGCCAACACAGACAAACCAATGTGACCCGATTGCATCAAACCTTTAAGGATCACAAACTTCGCAAAGAAACCAGCCAAAGGAGGAATACCAGCCAAAGAGAACATCAACACCAAAACCAAGAAAGCCAACCACGGATTGCGTTTATTCAAACCCTTCAAATCATCGATTTGATCGGCTTCAAAACCAGTGTGGCTCATCGCCAAAATAACACCGAAACTGGCCAATGTGGTGATCGCATAAATAATCACGTAGTAAAAAGCTGAACCCACACCAATGAAACCATTGAACGCATCAGAACCTGCACGACCAGCCAAGAAACCAAGGAGCACAAAGCCCATGTGTGAGATGCCTGAATACGCCAACATGCGTTTGAAATTCTTTTGACGAATGGCAGTCAAATTACCCAAAGCCAACGACACCACAGCCATTGCTGCAAACATGCCATTCCAATCCGCGGTGCGGGCGCTAAGGGCTTCGACCAAAACACGCACCACCATCACAAAGGCAGCAATTTTGGGTGCAGAAGAAATCATCAAGGTCACAGGTGTCGGCGAACCTTGATACACATCAGGCACCCACATGTGGAAAGGTACCACACCCAATTTAAATGCCATACCCGCTACCAAAAACACCAAACCAAACACCAGCACTTGTGGGATAAACTTTCCACTTTCAATGACATTGGCGATTTCAACAATGCTGAGCTTACCGCCTGTGGCACCATAAATCATTGAAATACCAAACAAGATGAAGCCTGAGGCAATCGCACCTAAAATGAAATATTTCATTGCCGCTTCAATCGAACGGACGTGATCACGACGCAACGCCACCATCGCATACAAAGACAATGCCTGCAACTCTAAACCCATGTACAAACCCAACAAATGATGAGAGGAGATCATCACCATTTGACCGACCAATGCGAACAAAGACAAGCTGTAGTATTCACCATGCAAAAAGCCACGATCCGCAGCATAACGTTGGCCATAAACAAATGTCACAGCCACGCAGATGTATGAAAACATTTTGGCCAAATTGGACAATGGATCTGATACAAACATGTCATTAAATGTATGCAAATCCGTGCCTGCATGCCACATATTGGCAGTCAAAATGCCAGCCCCTGCTAAGCCAAGCAGGCTCACGACGTGAATCACTGAGCGTTGGGCATCCTTAGCACACAATTCAAGCAAGAGCACCGCAGATGCCACCAACACCAAAATCACTTCAGGATAGGCAATAAAAAAGTTTTGCATAACATTTAACCCAATAAGTACTTAATCGTTTTAGACCATAACATATGGCAATGTGAATCTATTATTCGTGTTTACTTCAATTTGCTGGTGGCCACATGCTCGAGCAAGTGATTGACCGACACATCCATCGCATTCGTGAATGGCATTGGGTACAAGCCCATCGCCAAAACTGCGGCGGCCAACAATGTCAAAATCAACAACTCACGTTTGTTGGCATCGAGCAACTCAGCCACATGGTGGTTGGCCACCTCACCGAAAACAACACGTTTGAACATCCACAAAGAATACGCAGCACCCACAATCAAAGTCGTGGCGGCAATTGCAGCAACCCAAAAATTGAATTTGGTTGCGCCCAGAATAACCAAAAACTCGCCCACAAAACCACTGGTTGCTGGCAGCCCTGCATTGGCCATGGTAAATAACATAAAGAAAGCAGCAAATTTAGGCATCGTATTGACCACACCACCGTAAGCCGAAATCTCACGGCTGTGTACACGGTCATACAACACACCGATACAGAAGAACATCGCGGCCGAAATGAAGCCGTGTGAAATCATTTGTAAAATGGCGCCTTGCATGGCCACACTGTAACCCATGCCCTTGGCATCAAACATAAAAAAGCCCAGTGTGACAAAACCCATGTGAGCGATTGAAGAATACGCCACCAATTTTTTCATGTCTTTTTGTACCAAGGCGACCAAACCAATATAAGCCACCGCAATCAGAGAAATGGTCACGACAAATGGCGCCAGAGCATGCGATGCATCGGGTGCAATCGGCAAAGAAAATCGCAAGAAACCATATGCACCAAGCTTCAACATGATCGCAGCCAACACCATTGAACCACCAGTAGGCGCTTCAACGTGGGCATCAGGCAACCATGTGTGCACAGGCCACATCGGCACTTTGACCGCAAACGCCATGAAGAACGCACCAAACAACAACTTTTGCGCAGTCATGCTCAAAGGCAATGCATGCCATGCAGCGATATCAAACGTACCCGATTGCAAATACAAATAAGTGATGGCCACCAAAGTCAGCAAAGAACCCAACAAGGTGTACAAGAAGAATTTAAAAGCGGCATACACACGGTTCGGGCCGCCCCACACCCCCACGATGATGTACATGGGAATCAATGTGGCTTCAAAGAACACATAAAACAACATGCCATCTGTGACCGCAAATACGCCCACCATCAAACCGGATAAAATTAAAAATGCTGCAAAATATTGGGGGACTTTTTCGCTGATGACTTCCCAGCCAGCCAACAACACCAAGATGGTGATGAATGCTGTTAAAGGCACAAACCACATGGAAATGCCATCCACACCCAAGGCATAGCTGGAGTTCAGACTCGGCAACCATTCATGTTTTTCAACAAATTGCATCGCAGCCGTTGAACCATCGAAACCAGTCATCAATGGAACGGTCACCAAAAAGCCGATGATTGCACCGACAAGCGCAACTTGGCGTGCCAAACTGTCTTGGCCATTTCGACCAAGCAGCAAGACCACCACGCCAAAAACAATCGGAATCCAAATCGCTAAGCTTAACAAAGGCATCATCAGCACCATTTTCCATATTCAAAAAAAGAACAGCATTCTTTTTTTGGTTTCAAATTATAGTTTTCGATAAAACCTCATCGAAAACGGATTAACATCAACTTCTTAATTGATCAACACGCTTAACGCATCATGGTGACAAACAAACCCAAGAACACCACAACGCCCATGATCATCGCCAAAGCATACTGGTAGATTAAACCGGACTGGAATGTGCTTACAGCATGCGCAAATACGTTAACCATACGCGCAGCACCATTCACAAAAAAGCCATCAATTACTTTTGCATCCCCAAAATTCCACAAAAACTCACCGATTTTACGAGCACCACCGGCAAGCACCGTTTCATTGAATTTATCAAAATAATACTTATTTTCCAACACGGTGTTGATGAACTTGGTTTTTTCTTTGATGGCGGCAGGAATTGAAGGTTTCACCATATAGAAGAAATAAGACAACAACACACCGCTCAGAGCCAAAATGAAAGGCAATGATGTGAAGCTGTGCAAAGCCATGCCCACCGCACCACCATTTTCAGCAAATTCTTTAGACAACTCTTCCATGGCTGGATGCGCTTCATTTGCCACGTGAATCACTTGGCTGAATGCTGCACCATGTTGGAAAAACTCGCCGTACAACATGGGACCAATTGCCATAAAGCCAATGATCACTGAAGGAATCGCCAGTAAAACGAGCGGCAAAGTCACTACCCAAGGTGATTCATGCGGAACATCATGCGGGTCCAAGCCGTGGTGATGTTCATCATGGCTGTGCTCATCATCCGCTGCGTGTGCATGGTGTGCATCATGCGCCCCATGATCGGCCTGCATCCAACGTTCTTTGCCATGAAACACAAGGAAATACATGCGGAATGAATAAAAAGCAGTAACAAATACGCCTGCAATCACAGCAAAATAAGCAAAGCCAGAACCTGCAATGTGTGAGGCATGAACCGCTTCAATGATCGAATCTTTTGAGTAAAAACCGGAGAAAAATGGCGTACCGATCAAAGCCAGAGAACCGATCAATGATGTGATCCACGTGATTTTCATGTATTTCCACAGGCCACCCATGTTGCGAATGTCTTGATCGTGGTGCATGCCCATGATGACCGAACCCGCGCCGAGGAACAACAATGCTTTAAAGAAGGCATGCGTCATCAAGTGGAAAATGGCAATCGGATAAGCAGACACACCCAAAGCCACTGTCATATAACCCAATTGTGACAAGGTTGAATACGCTACCACACGTTTAATATCATTTTGAATGATGCCCAAAAAGCCCATGAACAACGCGGTGATCGAACCAATGATCAAGACGAATGACAGTGCTGTATCCGACAACTCAAACAACGGTGACATGCGCGACACCATGAAAATACCCGCCGTCACCATCGTTGCCGCATGGATCAATGCAGAGATCGGCGTTGGACCTTCCATCGAATCGGGCAACCACACATGCAAAGGCACTTGTGCCGATTTACCCATCGCACCGATAAACAAGCAGATGCAAATTGTTGTGATCAACATCCAGCTGGTGCCTGGGAACATCGCAGCAGCCAGCGCTTCACGTTGTGCAAAAACTTCTTTGTAGTCCAATGAGCCCGCAAATGCATAGATCAAACCAATACCGAGCACGAAACCAAAGTCACCCACACGATTGACCAAAAATGCTTTCATATTGGCGAAAATAGCGGTTGGACGTGTATACCAGAAGCCAATCAACAAATAAGACACCAAGCCCACAGCCTCCCAACCAAAGAACAGCTGGAGAAAGTTATTGCTCATCACAAGCATCAACATCGAAAAAGTGAACAATGAAATGTAAGAGAAGAAGCGTTGATAGCCTGGATCTTCAGCCATGTAACCCATGGTGTAAATATGAACCATCAAGGACACAAAGGTCACGACACACATCATCATTGTCGTCAGGTTGTCAATCAAAAAACCCACTTCAAGCTTCAAACCACCCAAGTTAGCCCATTGATAGAGGGTGCCGTCAAAAGTCATGCCTGCACGCGTTTGATTAAACACTATCACCGAGCCGATGAATGCAATGGCAACACCAATAATCGTCGCAATGGCCGACGGTATACGCCCCAACTGTTTACCAAACAGTCCAGCTAAAATCGCACCCACCAATGGGGCCATGGGAATCAAGACATACAACGCTTGCATAGGTTTCTCACTCTAAGGTCAAAGAAGCAAAGATTTGCCTCTTTGAGTCTAAATTAGAGATTTCGCACAGGCTTAAGTGTTCGAAATCTGGATTAAATCACGTTACAGCATCACTCAGGATCAACCTTTCAGGTTGTCGAGTTTATCCATATCCACAGTGTCCATGTTGCGGAACAAGACCACCAAAATTGCCAAACCAATCGCAGATTCAGCAGCAGCCACCGTTAATATAAAGAAAACAAAAACTTGACCTGCTGTGTCGCCCAACATGTGTGAAAAAGCAACAAAATTCATATTCACGGCAAGTAACATCAATTCAACGGCCATTAAAAGCACAATCATGTTTTTGCGATTAAGCACCACACCAACGACACCAATGGCAAAAAGAGCTGAGCCTAAAATTAAGTAATGTGCATGTTCTAACATTATTTTTTCTCCTGAGAACCAGCAACCACCATTGGGGGAGGCACAGGGGCAGCTTCTGCCAAAACAGGTGCAGGCGGATTCGTTTGGTGGGCAGACAAATCCGCTGCAACCGTCACCATGGTCAAGCGGTCAGTTGATCTCACCTGTGCTTGTGCGCTTGCATTTTGTGATTTTGCATCTTTACGATGGCGCAATGTAATCGCCACTGCAGCAATCAAAGCAACCAACAAAATCAGAGCTGCAATCTCAAAAGGAAATGCGTATTCTGTGTACATCACTTGGCCAATTTTGCGTGTATTAGAGCCATCAACAGATAAATTCTTCAACACTTCTAAGTTTGGCTTCACATTGAAATGATGATAAATGACAGCACCCATTTGCAAAACCACAACTGTGCCCAAGCCAAAAGCCCAAGGCAATAAAGCTTTAAAGCCCTTACGCGGTTCGGATAGATTCAGGTTAATCATCATAACGACGAATAAAAACAGGATCATGACCGCACCAACATACACCAGAATCAGCAAAATCCCCAAAAACTCTGCTTGGAGCATAATCCAAATGCCTGCGGCCGAAAAAAATGAGAGCATCAGGAACAGTGCGGAATGCACAGGATTAGGCACAGTCACAACCAACAAGGCGGAGACCAACAAAATTCCTGCGAATATAAAATATAAAATGCTTTGAACGTCCATTATCGTGTCTTCGCTTATGTTACGGTTAATCGACTTATTTAAACTTTGCGTCTTGCGCTTTATTGGCCGCAATTTCAGCTTCGTACTTATCACCCACCGCCAATAGCATCTCTTTGGTGAAGTATAAATCACCGCGTTTTTCACCGTGATATTCAAAAATATGCGTTTCTACAATCGAATCAACAGGGCAAGACTCTTCACAAAAACCACAGAAAATGCACTTTGTTAAATCAATGTCATAGCGAGTGGTGCGGCGTGTGCCATCCTCACGCTTGGCGGATTCAATCGAAATCGCCAATGCCGGACACACGGCTTCACACAATTTGCAGGCAATACAGCGCTCTTCGCCATTTGGATAGCGACGCAAAGCATGCAAACCACGGAATCGAGGTGACATTGGGGTTTTTTCTTCAGGATACTGCAAAGTGACTTTACGCTTGAAAAAATATTTGCCCGTCACCGCCATGCCTTGTAACAATTCGAGCAGGAAAAAACTTTTGAAGTAATGTTTTAATGATGCCATGATTTTCGCCTTATTTTGCCCAAATGTTGAGTGCTGGGATTTGTAACCAGATGCCAACCACCAACAACCAAACCAAGCATACAGGGATAAAAACTTTCCAGCCCAAACGCATGATTTGGTCATAGCGGTAACGAGGGAATGTTGCACGAATCCACAAGAAGAAGAAAATCACTGACGCCATTTTCAACAACATCCAAATCACACCGGGGATAAAGGACAGGAATGCGAATGGCGCATCCCACCCGCCCAAGAACATCAAAGAGGTCAATGCCGCAATGACATACATGTTGATGTACTCAGCCAAGAAAAACAAAGCAAAGCCCATACCAGAGTATTCAATCATATGCCCAGCAACAATTTCAGACTCGCCCTCAACCACGTCAAAGGGGTGACGGTTGGTTTCAGCCACACCCGAAATCAAATACACGAGGAACATTGGTAACAAAGGCAACCAATTCCAAGACAAAAGGTTTAGCCCCATGTCAGCGAAACGACCTTTTTGTTGAACAGCCACAATATCAAAGAAATTCAAGCTGTTGCTGACCATCAACACCACAATGATCGCAAAACCCATTGAAATCTCATAAGAAACCATCTGTGCTGAAGCACGCATTGCGCCAAAGAAAGCATATTTGGAGTTAGACGCCCAACCCGCCAAAATCACGCCGTACACGCCAATCGACGCAATGGACATCACATACAATAAAGCGGCATTCACATTGGCAATCACCAAGTCTTTACCAAAAGGGATCACAGCCCAAACTGCAAATGCGGGCACCAAAACCATCATCGGCCCTAAATAATACAAAGGCTTATCCGCACGGGTTGGCGTAATGATTTCTTTGGTTAGTAATTTCAATACGTCGGCAATTGGTTGCAACCAACCACCTGGACCCACACGATTGGGGCCCAAACGACCTTGCATAAAACCGATGACTTTGCGCTCAATAAAAGTCAAATAGGCCACTGCCAGCAAAATCACCACCATTAAAGGCACAATGCGGATCAAGGCCCAAATCACAGGCCAGCCACCACCAAATGTCACACTGCCCCATTGGGTGAACGAATTAATCATTTCCATTATGCGCGCTCCACCGTCACAGAACCAAACTGACTGCCCAATTGAGCGGCCAATGGCGAACCTTGTTGAATATCAACGACATTGCCAGCCAACTCAGGACGCAACACCGCTTGTGTTTTAACTTTAAGGCCATCTTGTTCAACAATGACCCAAGCCTCATCGTCCGCCAAATCTTTTGTCAAACCCAAAGCGTCATACACCGCCGTAGACAAGCCAACCACGTGTGCCGATCGAGCCATGTCGGTTTGTTGCAAGCTTTGCGCTTGACGGGTGATCGCATCCGCCGCATAAGCGGCGACACGCGCGCTACGCTCAATGCCCGTGTTTACTTGACCCACAGTCACATTCACGTCAAGCACATTGGACTGATGCGCTGCTGCTGAAGCAAGGACTTTATCCGTCAACACACGAACATCGTTGATCTCATTCGCTGTGAAACTGCCATCATTGCTTAAGCCAAAACGCTCAGCCAATACGCGCAACACTTTCCATGCGGGGCGGGACTGACCTCGCGGTTTAACAACAGGATTAAAGGCTTGCGAGCGACCTTCGGCATTCACAAAGGTACCCGGCGTTTCAGTGAAAGGCGTTACAGGCAAAATGACATCGGCATACTCGGATGCTGCACTGAAATAAGTATTCATGGCCACCACAAATGCACCAGACAGTGCTTTCAACGCTTGAGCTGGATTTGCAGATTCAAATTGTGGCTCAACATTGAGCAATACATAAGCATCTCGTGGTGCATTAAGCATTTGTACGGCATTTAAGCTGCCATTTTTTGCCACCGCACCCACTGCATAAGCACCCACGGTATTGGCACCTTCAGTCAGAACCGATACGGTTGACGCCGTTGCCGCAGCAATGCGATTAATGACAGTTAACAATTGGGCAGCTTGCGGGTGATTCATCACAGCGTTACCGACCATAAGCGCTTTATTTTTTGCACGAGGGTCGCTCAAATTGCGAGCTGTTTGCGCTGCAAAAGAGGCATCGCTGGCATCATTTGCACCCAAAGCTGCTTCAATTGCAAGCAACTCAGACAACCATGCGCTTGGTGCCAAAGCATTTTGGCGTGCAGTCATCAACAGATCGCCCGCCGATGAGCCCAACACATTGATCTTCGCATTGCGTTTAACCGCTTGACGCAAACGAGCGGCCAATAAAGGGTGCTCTTCGCGCAAATTGCTGCCAACAACCAAAGCCACATGGACATCAGAAAAAGCTGTAATCGGCATGCCCAACCACGGCGTGCCTTGCAAAGCCCCTGCCAAAGTTTCATCGGATTGGCGCAAATTGGTGTCAATGTGTGTGCTGCCTAAACCATTGAGCAGTGCTTTCAACATGTACAACTCTTCAACTGTTGCCGTGTTGCTTGCCAAGGCGCCAATTTTATCAGCGCCCACTCGACCCTTAATGGTTTTCAATTGCTCAACGACGTATGCAAACGCTTCGTCCCAGCTGACCGTCGCCCATTGGCCATCGCGTTTGATCATCGGTTCTGTGACACGATCTTCTGATTTAAGGCCTTCGTATGCGAAGCGATCACGATCTGAAATCCAGCAATCATTGACCTCTTCATTTTCAAAGGGCAAGACACGCATCACTTCATTGCCTTTGACTTGAACAATCAGATTTGAGCCCAAACTGTCGTGTGCACTGATTGATTTACGGCGAGACAATTCCCAGTTTCGAGCGCTGTACCGATACGGTTTTGAAGTAATCGCACCCACTGGACACAAATCAATCATGTTTCCTGACAGTTCGGAATTGACCGTGTTGCCAACAAAAGTAGTGATTTCAGCATGTTCACCGCGCCCCAACATACCGAGCTCCATCACACCAGCCACTTCTTGACCAAAACGAACGCAACGGGTGCAATGAATGCAACGCGCCATTTCCTCCATAGAAATCAAGGGGCCCACTTCTTTATGAGCAACAGTGCGTTTCTCTTCATGGTAACGCGAATTATTGCCGCCGTAACCCACAGCCAAATCTTGCAACTGACACTCACCACCTTGATCACAAATTGGGCAATCCAAAGGGTGGTTCAATAGCAAAAATTCCATCACATCTTTTTGAGCTGTCGCGGCTTTTGGTGATTCAACTTGCGTGCGCACAACCATGCCTGGTGTCACCGGTGTGGCACAAGCTGGTAATGGCTTGGGTGCTTTTTCAACCTCAACCAAACACATGCGGCAAGAGGCCGCAATCGATAATTTTTTATGATAGCAAAAGTGAGGAACGTATTTACCGAGTTGTTTCACGGCGTCCATCACCATACTACCTTCTGGCATTTCTATTTTTACGCCATCAATTTGCATTTCAACCATGGTGGGTCACCTTCAAATAACGTGTGAGCTGGGCACGAGGCAAGACTTGTGCTCAATGTGATGGGCGAACTCATCACGGAAATGTTTGACAAATGAACGAACAGGCATGGCAGCAGCATCACCCAAGGCACAAATCGTGCGTCCCATGATATTACCTGCAACCGAATCGAGCAATTCCAGATCGCCAGGGCGGCCTTGACCATGCTCAATCCGATGGATCACTCGCCACAACCAACCGGTACCCTCACGACACGGCGTGCATTGACCGCATGACTCTTCGTAGTAGAAATAAGACAAGCGCAACAATGATTTGACCATACAACGGGTATCGTTCATGACAATGATTGCCCCAGAACCGAGCATTGAGCCCGCTTTTGAAATTGAATCGTAGTCCAAATCCGTTGCCATCATGATTTCACCAGGCACCACGGGAGCCGAAGAACCACCAGGGATGACCGCTTTAATCTTGCGCCCTTCACGCATGCCACCTGCAAGTTCAAGCACTGTGGCAAAAGGTGTACCCATAGGCACTTCATAATTGCCTGGGTGCACCACATCACCTGAAATCGAGAAAATTTTGCTGCCACCGTTATTCGGTTTGCCAATGTCCAGATACGCTTGGCCGCCCATTTTTAACAAAAACGGTACCGCGGCAAAGGTTTCAGTGTTGTTGATGGTGGTTGGTTTACCATACAGGCCAAATGATGCAGGAAATGGTGGTTTGAAACGTGGCTGACCTTTTTTACCTTCAAGTGATTCAAGTAAAGCAGTCTCTTCACCGCAAATGTACGCGCCATAACCATGATGAGCAAACAAGTCGAAGTTAAACCCAGAACCACAAATATTATCGCCCAACACGCCCGCTTGACGCGCTTGCGCCAAAGCCTCTTCGAAACGCTGGTATTCAGAAAAAATTTCACCGTGGATGTAGTTGTAACCTTTCGAAATCCCCATGACGTAGGCCGCAATGGTCATGCCTTCAATCAATGCATGTGGATTGTAACGAATGATGTCACGGTCTTTGAATGTGCCTGGCTCACCTTCATCGGTGTTGCACACCAAATATTTTTGCCCAGGGTACGCGCGTGGCATGAAGCTCCACTTTAAGCCCGTTGGAAAGCCTGCACCACCACGGCCACGCAAGCTGGACAGCTTCATTTCAGCAATGATTTCATCTGCGGGCGTTTGCTCAGCCAAGATTTTTTTGAGCACAGCATAGCCACCACGAGCGACGTAATCGTCCAAGCCCCAGTTGTCACCATTTAAACCTGCCAAAATAACAGGATCGATGTGTCGGTTGTGCAAACTCGTCATTGCGCCAGCTCCTGCAACAGTGCGTCGATTTTTTCAGTGCTCATGAAACTGCACATGTTATGGTTATTGAGCAACAAGACGGGCGCATCCCCACAAGCACCCATGCATTCGCCTTCTTTCAAAGTAAACAAACCATCTGCGGTTGTTTCGTTGAAGCCAATGTTTAATTTCTTTTTAATGTAATCTGCGGCATCAACACCACCCGTCAAAGCGCAAGGCAAGTTGGTGCACACGGTGATTTTATGCTTACCAACAGGCTTTAAATCATACATATTGTAAAAAGTAGCGACCTCTTCTACAGCAACTGGCGGCATTTCAAGAATCTGAGCGATTTCCAGCATGACTTCTGGAGACACCCAACCTTTTTCAACCTGTGCAATACGCAATGCACCCATCACCGCAGATTGTTTCTGCTCAGCTGGGTATTTGGCGACTTCCGCCGCAATTTGTACTAATGCTTGTTCTGATAACATGCTCATTCCTTGTCCTGCTTAACGGTCAATTTCGCCAAACACGATGTCTTGTGTACCAATGATTGTCACAACGTCCGCCAACATATGCCCACGGCTCATCTCGTCGAGTGCTTGCAAATGTGCAAAACCTGGTGCACGAATTTTCAAACGGTAAGGTTTATTTGCCCCATCTGACACCATGTAAATGCCAAACTCACCTTTTGGATGCTCAACTGCCGCGTACGCTTCAGACTGAGGAATGTGCATGCCTTCTGAAAACAATTTGAAGTGATGAATCAATGCCTCCATATTGGTCTTCATGTCCGTGCGAGAAGGAGGGGCAATCTTATGGTCATCCACAATGACCGCACCAGGGTTTTTCTTGAGCCAGTCGATGCATTGAACCATGATTTTGCATGACTCGCGCATTTCAGCGATGCGCACCAAATAGCGATCGTATGAGTCCCCATTTTTACCAACAGGGATATCAAACGCCATTTGCTCATACACCTCGTAAGGCTGATTTTTACGCAAATCCCAAGCAATGCCCGAACCGCGCAACATAGGCCCAGTAAAGCCCCAAGCCTTCGCACGCTCTGGCGTCACAATACCGATGTCTACCAAACGTTGTTTCCAAATCCGATTGTCGGTTAACAGGGTTTCATACTCATCCACAGCATTTGGAAAGCGTCGTGTGAAATCTTCTAAAAAGTCGAGCAATGTGCCTTGGCGGTTCGCATTGACGCGATCCACAGACGACTGACTGCGAACAGTTGATTTGCGCAACTGTGGCATCGTGTCTGGCAAATCACGCGCCACACCACCAGGTCGATAGTATGCCGCATGCATGCGCGCGCCAGAAGCAGCCTCATACGCGTCAAACAAATCTTCACGGTCACGGAAAGCATACAAGAAAGGTGTCATCGCGCCCACGTCCAGCGCATGCGCACCAATCCACATCAAGTGATTCAAGATGCGTGTGATTTCATCAAACAAAACACGGATGTATTGCGCACGAACGGGCACTTTCACATCCAGCATTTTTTCAATGGTCATCACATAAGCGTGCTCATTGCTCATCATCGACACATAATCCAAGCGATCCATGTAAGGCAATGCTTGCATGTACGTCTTGTGTTCAGCCAATTTTTCTGTGGCGCGATGCAACAAACCAATGTGTGGGTCTGCCCGTTGCACGACCTCACCATCAAGCTCAAGCACTAAGCGCAAAACACCGTGTGCTGCTGGATGCTGCGGGCCAAAATTCAGGGTATAGTTTTTAATTTCTGCCATGTTTGATCTCACAACAGCCGCTTAATGCGCGCCGCCGTAGCCTTTCTCACGAACAATGCGCGGTGTGTTTTCACGCGGGTCAATCGTCACAGGTTGATAAATGACGCGCCCTTGATCTGGGTCGTAACGCATTTCAACATACCCAGATACTGGAAAATCTTTGCGCAATGGGTGGCCAATGAAGCCATAATCGGTCAAAATTCGACGCAAATCATTGTGACCTTCAAACACCAAACCATACATGTCAAATGCTTCGCGTTCGTACCAATCAGCAGCCGACCACACAGGAACAACAGAAGCCAACACAGGAAATTGCTCATTTTCAGCAAAAACACGCAGGCGCAAACGTTGGTTATTTTCAATGGACAACAAATGCAAAACCACAGCAAAGCGTGCGCCCGACCAGACATCATCCCAAGCGCCATCGGCGTACTCAGAATAATCCATGCCCGCCAAATCGATCATCATGTCAAATTTGAAAGCGGGGTGATCGTGCAAGGTTTTGCAGATGGTCAAATAATCAGCGGCCGAAACCGTTAAAGTCACCTCACCCAAAGCCTCAACCACTTTGGCATCTGAGCCAAAAACAGTGTGAAGTTGTGCCACTAAAGCGTTTTGCCATGTACTCATGCAGCACCTCGGGTGATGGTATTGACGGACTTTTGCTTGCGAATGATTTTATTTTGCAGTTGGATGATGCCGTAGATCAAGGCTTCCGCAGTGGGCGGACAACCTGGCACATAAATATCAACAGGCACAACACGATCACAACCACGAACAACTGAGTAAGAGTAATGGTAATACCCCCCACCGTTGGCGCATGAGCCCATTGAAATAACCCAACGCGGTTCAGCCATCTGATCGTACACTTTGCGCAAAGCGGGTGCCATTTTGTTGCACAACGTACCCGCCACAACCATCACATCAGATTGACGTGGGCTTGGACGAAACACAATACCAAAACGGTCCAAATCATAACGTGCCGCACCCGCATGCATCATTTCAACTGCACAGCAAGCCAAGCCAAACGTCATTGGCCACAAAGAACCAGTGCGCGTCCAGTTGACCAAATTTTCTGCTGTGGTGGTGATGAAGCCTTGCTTCTCGATGATTTCTTCACTCATCAAATTACCTCTTTTTTATACGTACCCAAGTCGCCAAAGACTTACAACCGAGTCCAGCAGTATGCAGAATCAACCTTACACACAGCAGACAGAGTTCATTTTATTCGCCAATACATTTAAAACAATGAATGCAAGAGAGCGCCTGTGAACTACTCCCAGTCCAACGCGCCTTTTTTCCAGATGTACACATAACCCAAAATCAACTCAGCCAAGAAAACCAGCATAAAAACAAAACCAGTCCAGCCGAGATAATCCAATGATACAGCCCAAGGCACCAAAAACGCAGTTTCCAAATCAAACAAAATAAACAAAATGGCGACAAGATAGTAACGCACGTCGAAACGCATGCGTGCATCTTCAAAGGCCTCAAAGCCACATTCATAGGGGGAAAGTTTGGCCGCATCAGGTTTACGTGGGCCGAGCAGAAAGCCAATGACAACAACTAACAAACCCAAACCGGTGGCCGCCAACAAAAACAGCAACACGGGGACATAATTGGCTAATATCATGATATTTATCCGCTCTTAAGGTGGTGTGGTGTAACGTATTTAAATGGACGCGGGACAGAGCACCCGCATCCTTTTTCTTGACAGATTTACTGCTTTTCACACAAAGCCATTACAGGCTTAATGTAAATTTTGCGCGGAAGAATCCGCGCAACTTTCACTCATCAATCAAAATACATGTTTTTGATTGAAATGATGGTGCCGACGGCGAGAGTCGAACTCGCACAGCCTACGGCCACTACCCCCTCAAGATAGCGTGTCTACCAATTTCACCACGTCGGCTAAAACTATTGCATTACTATTTATTCTTACTTCGGAATTCCATCCGTAGCAGCCGGAGCCGCTGGTGCTGTCGCTGGCGCAACAGGTGCA
Source organism: uncultured Burkholderiaceae bacterium (assembly GCA_937862905.1). GTDB lineage: Bacteria > Pseudomonadota > Gammaproteobacteria > Burkholderiales > Burkholderiaceae > Hydromonas. The sequence continues at coordinate 26,961 of CALMCL010000190.1, forward strand.
ACTGCTTTATCCAAAACACTGCCCGAATCCGAGCTCACTCCAGTGAAAATGAAAGCGAGCAAGACGGTGCTGACGATAAACAGAGTCGCCAAATAGGCCGTTGTTCTGCTCAAAAAATTGGCAGACCCAACCGAACCAAACACACTGCCAGAAGAGCCACCGCCAAAAGACGCACCTGCATCAGCGCCTTTACCATGCTGCAAAAGCACCAATGTAATCACACCCAAGGCAGCGATCACTTGCAACACCACTAAAATTGACTTTAATACGTCCACTGTATATCCCTTGCACGCCTCAGCGAGCTGCCTCAGCGATGCTTAAAAATTCTGACGCCACCAATGACGCCCCACCGATTAAGCCACCATCCACATCAGCTTGACCGAAAATTTCTGCTGCGTTGACTGCTTTCACACTGCCACCATACAACACACTCGCACTTTCAGCACCCAACTCAGCCAAAGCGTCTCGCAACCAAACATGAACTTCCTGCGCTTGCTCGGGCGTTGCAGTCTTTCCAGTGCCGATGGCCCAAACAGGCTCATACGCCAAAACAGATCGCTTCAAACCTTCAGCGCCAATCTCATCAGCCACTGCTGAAAACTGCCGCAGCACCACTGCTTGCGCTTGACCTGCTTCGCGCTCAGCGAGCGTCTCACCAACACAAATCACGGGCATAAGGTCTGCATCCAAAGCAGCTTTTGCTTTTTTTGCCACAACCACATCAGTCTCGCCAAACAAACTGCGGCGCTCTGAGTGCCCCACCAAAACCAAAGACACACCGCACTCTTTTAACATTTTCGCGGACACTTCACCAGTGTAGGCACCTTCTTTAAACTCACTGACATCTTGCGCACCCAAAAGCAAGGCGCTGCCATCAACAATCGACTGCACTTGCGCCAAATAAGGGAAAGGAACACACACGGCCACTTTAGCAGAATCAGACAACGGAATCGCAGCAATCACAGATTCCAACAGCGCAGCATTTGATGCCAAATCGCCATTCATTTTCCAATTACCCATGACCCACGTTGTACGCACACACTTCCCCTATTAAGGTTTCTTGGCACTCTTTTTTTGCACAGCACCAAAGCAAACGAATTATACGCATTTGAACCCATCCGGTCAATCGCCGCGTTACCCTTTTATGGGAAACAATTCGTGCTTGATACAAAAACCGCGCGCCTAATGTAATGAGAACAAATCTCATAAAGCCTGCAAACACCCGTAAACTGGCGAACCAGCTCAACTCCATTTCATTGAAAAAAGGCCACCTTAAGGCCATTTCAACACAATTTTTCCTATATTTAAATTGGATTCTATTCGATTATGTGCCAAAATCACGTCTTCAAAGCCAAAAACATGGTCAATGACGGGTTGAATATCACCTGCATCCACTTTAGGCCACACCTCTGAGCGCAATTGACGTGCAATATGCGCTTTCATTGCACTTGACTGACGACGCAAATATGAACCCGTTAGAGAAATTTCTTTCGCCATCACTTCATTGATTTTCAATTCAACACGATGTCCCGCAAGAAAGGCAATCCACGCCAAACGCCCGCCATGCGCCAAAGCTTTCACATTGTCGGCTAAAGTGCGCCCCCCCACCATGTCCAATACCACATCCGCTCCCTGCTGTTCGGTCATGGCCAGAAAAACATCCGCCCAATCCGCTTCGTGGTAGTTCAAAGCACCCGCAGCGCCGAGCCGAACACAAGCATCCCGTTTTTCAAGCGTCCCAGCCGTCACCCAGACCCTCTGTCCCATGGCTTTCGCCATCTGAATGGCGGCAACGCCAATGCCACTCGCACCCGCGTGCACCAGCAAGGTTTCCACGCCATCACGTCCCAAATGCGCCCGTTCAAATACATTGAACCAGACAGTAAAAAATGTTTCAGGCAAGCTGGCGGCTTCAACCGCGCTCCACCCCCGTGGTACAGGTAAGCATTGGGCACGCTCAACCACCGCATATTCAGCATAGCCACCGCCATGGGTCAAAGCGCACACGCAATCCCCCAATGCGAAGCCATCACCCAAATCACCGCCCACCACCTCACCAGCCACCTCAAGCCCCAAAATAGGTGAAGCATCAGCTGGCGGCGCATACAGACCGCTGCGCTGCAGTACATCCGGGCGATTCACACCTGCTGCCTGCACTTTGATCAAAAGCTGCCCCGCACCTGCATGTGGGCGCATCACTTCCGCTATGCGCATCACCGATGCATCGCCCACACCATCACACACCACCGCCCGCATCGTGCTGCGATTACTGTTCACTGAATCCTCCTGATTTGCTCATCCTGTAGGCGCCCCAAAAAAACCATCGCCACCGACGCCCCAATGAGTGCAAAAAACATGTCCGATTGCGTATCCCACACATCACCTTGCGTGCCCAAAAAATCACCGGCACCCTGACCCAACGCCAAAGCCGCCCACCACTCAACAAGCTCGTACAACGCACTGACAGTCATCGCCACGCACAAAGCCAGCACGCCCGCAACACCCGAGCGCACCAGCCAACGGTGGCGAATCAAGACCTCACGAGCAGCCAGTGCAGGCACAAACCCTTGCATGAAATGGCCAATCTTGTCATAAGGGTTGCGGCTCAAGTGAAGCACATCTTGCATCCAGAAACCAAAAGGGACGCGTGCATACGTGTATGCGCCACCGACAATCAACACCAGCGCATGAAGCGCAATCAACCCCATTAACAGCGGCGTCAACGGAAAATGTTTGCGCGAACACCACAACACAGGCACAACCAACAACACTGGCGCCACCTCCATCCACCAGGTATTGCGTTCGTACGGTGCAATGCCTGAAAGTAACAAGGCCAGCCCCACCACAACCCACGCACCAGTCACTAACAACGCGGTCATCACATTCCTTTACACTCAAAAAAACAACCCCGCATCACAACGGCGGGGTTTGCTCGGGCTTTATTTTGGCAGCAAAGTAATCTCTAGATGATCTTTAGCCACTTCGACCTTTTCAGGCAACCATGTTTTACCAGCAAAACGCAATTTATCGGGTTCAATCTTGTAAATGGGCACATCCGTACCAAATTTTTTGCCCACCATGCGCTGCGCCTGATTTTTAACCACCCCATCGAGCATATCGGGTAGATTTGCCACATCAAACTTATCCACTTTCATATCGCGCAACACCACTGCGCCCTGCGACTCATCGTATGCAGGGATGCCTGACACACTCATCGTTCCATCAAGCTTCACGCCCAAAAAACCTGTTTCGACAAACGCATCAAAATCCGCGCCTATCCGCTGGCTGTCAGGCAACAACTTCAATGTAGGAGCCGCCATGGTCACATTACTCTCATGCAACTTGGCCGCCATGGTCGTCCAGTTTTTATCCACCAATTTTTGCAGCTGCGTTTGACTGACCGTGAATGAATGTTGGCTGTTCAAAGCTTGACAGCCCACCAACGTCAACCCCGCCAGCACCGCAATCGCCACACACCACTTAATGAGCTTTGCCATTTCAAAAACCTTTTTAATCACAGACTCACCTCGTTGGGTGCTGTTTCACGTTCCAATCGCGCCAAAAAAACCATTGCGTGCTCACGTGTTTCACCGCACATCTCTGATGATGGCTGCAAACCACCACACACTTTAGGGCGACGCACATCCCCAAATAAGCGACACAAATCATGTTCATCCAATTGCACACAACGAACGCCCGCGAGCTTGCCGCTGGGCATCCCAACGATGGGAGAGCTGATCGATGGCGCGATGCAACATGCCGCGCACCCCAAGCGACACGCAAGTGTCATGGCTTAATCTTCAAACACGTGCGCAGGCACGGGTAAATTCAGCTTATTCAATTCGCACACCCGAATCAAACCATCCAACCCCGCCGCAATCGTTTGCTGACGAATCGATGCGCGATCACCTTCAAAATGATGCGTCACCGCCCGCACAAACGTCGTACCCACACCATCCCGCCAACCCCAAGCGATGCACACCGTGCCCACAGGCTTTTCTGCGGTCGCCCCCCCTGGCCCGGCAATGCCGCTGACAGCAATGCTACAATTCACGCCCAGTGTGCGCAAAGCACCACCCGCCATTTGCGCCACAACAGCCTCACTGACGGCGCCATACTTCGCCAAATCATCGGTGCGCACATTCAACACATCTTGCTTCACCGCATTGCTGTACGCCACGATGCCACCCGTAAACCAGCTGCTCGCCCCTGCAAGCTCGGTCAACGTGTGCGCAATGCCGCCACCCGTGCACGACTCCGCCGTACCCATGTGCCAACCTTGTTGATTCAAACGATCCGCCAACGTCATCACGCGCGCAATCATGTCTGGGGCTAAATTTAAACTCATGACATCATCCAAAAAAAGACCTGCTTCCCCACCGAAAACACCAACAACGCATAAAACGCCGCCATCACATCATCCAACATCACACCCAAACCATTCGTCCACTGCGCATCCACCAAACGAATCGGATACGGCTTCCAAATGTCAAACAAACGAAATAAAGCAAATGCAATCGCCTGCTGCCACAGCGGTGCCGGCATGACAAACAACATCACCAACCAAATTGCCCACATTTCATCAAACACAATCGACGAGTCATCATGCACCCCCAATTGTTTGCCCGTTACATGGCACGCCCACACCCCAATGGGAAAACTCACCGCCAACACCAACGGCCACGCCCATGCATACGCACCCAGCGATTGATTGAGAAAAACAAACACCAACCAGCCCACCAACGTACCCCATGTTCCAGACGCAGGATGCAACAAGCCAGAACCCATGCCCTGCGCAATGATATGGGCGGGATGCACCAGCATCCATTGAAAACGTGTTTGCACTTTTAAATCCTTTTCACAATCATTAAAACGTCGTTTTATGAACAACAAAACAACCATTCCATCCGAACCACCCAAAACCACTTCAAACGGGCAGCAAAACCCTAAGAAAAATGATTATACCCGCGCCACCCATTCATGTGTACCAAGCCTTCAGGTGATTTTTCACTGCGCCAGACCACTTTCGGCGCGTCCCCTTCGCGTTCAAGCACCCGCCCGATTCGAGTCAAAGGCACCCCCAGAGTGGCGGATAAAGCCACCAGCACATCACGCTGTGCCATCGGTGCGGTAAAACACAACTCATAATCATCGCCACCCGTCAGCGCATCGCGCCAAGCATGCCACGCGGGGCATTGTTGCTCAAGATTAAGATTTTTCAATGGAGATGACAACGGCAACGCATCGCAATCAATCTCCACATCGACATTCGATGCCCGCAACACATGGCGCACATCACCCGCCAAGCCATCCGACAAATCCAACATGCTGCTCGCCACCCCACGCAACGCCACGCCCAAAGCCACTCGCGGTGCGGGGCACTCCAAGCGCGGGCGCAATGCCGCCAAAGCCAGCGCCTCCGCCGCACTCAAAACATCACCAGACCGCTCGCGCAACAACAACGCCAATGCACACGCCGCATCACCCAGCGTCCCAGACACCCAAACATCATCGCCCACTCGCGCACCATCACGCCGAATCGCTGCATCCACAGGGACTTGGCCAAACGCCGTGATGTTGATCACCAACCCATTGTGTTCAAGTGCCGCCATGCTTTTCGTCGTATCACCGCCAATTAAATCACAATTGAACTGACGCGCCAAATCCAACAAGCCACCACTGAAATCAGCCAACCACACTTCACTCACGGCAGGCAAAGCCAATGACAACGTAAACCCCAGCGGCTCGGCCCCCATCGCCGCCAAATCCGACAAATTCACCGCCAACGCTTTATGCCCCAAAGTGCGCGCATCCACATCCCAGAAAAAATGCCGTCCCGCCACCAACATGTCGCTGGTCACGGCACATTGATGCCCTTGAGCCACGCGAAACAAGGCGCAATCATCACCCACACCAAGGTCGGCTCGCGGTGTGGGGAAGGTGAAATAAGACTGGATGATTTGAAATTCGTGCATTTTTGGATTATACACAAGAAAAATGACGTATTTTCCACCTAAATCCCTACTGATGATCTGCTGGTGAAAACAACGACAGCCTCGGTCCGTTCAACTTCTTTTTTGGCGACAAGCCCAGACACAAGCGATTGATGCAAAAAAACCTCAGCATTCACGGTAAAAACCAAGAGATGTTGAGGTTGATGCAATTTATTGCATTTGCTGCTGCTTTGCTATTGTATTTGCATTTTTACGATGCCGCGCCCACTTCCTCGGTGCGCAAACCACCCGCCAGCTTATCCAGCACGCCATTCACGT
>CALMCL010000191.1 GCA_937862905.1 uncultured Burkholderiaceae bacterium
CCACCGCCACCACCGCCACCCGCACAAGCCGTCACAGCCAAACTAAACACATTTGGTGGCACAGTGTACGAACCACTGGTCGTACACTGCGCCATCCCACGGGCGGGGACAACAGGATCAAGCACCACCCAATCCACACCATCGAACTCAAGGTCAACCAGCATATTGGCCGCCAAAATCGCCGCAACCTTAGCACCCGAGCTGTCATATTGTTTAATGGATTTAGCACCCAAAGCATTTAGATCCAACGTACTTGCAGCTGTCGCCGCCGCGTGAATCTTAGCGCGCCCACGCAACCCAGCCGCCAATGCCGCAGGGGCTGGGGTCATGGTCGCCGTGTATGCAGGCGATGTCCCCACCGTTGTGAACGAGGAGTACGTTTGCTTTTGCAGCTCCACGGAATACGCCGCATCGGTGTTAATGGGATTGCGCACCACCCAATCCACGCCGTCATACTCAACATCTGTCAACATATTGGCCGCCAGCACAGCTGTTACCTTGGCGCCCGTGCTGTCGTATTGCTTAATGGACTTAGCCCCCAATGCATTTAAATTCAAAGTGCTGGCCGCCGTCGTGGCCGCGTGAAATTTTGCCCGAAAACGCAACCCTGCCACCAAAGGCAAGGTGACGGGGCTGTTGATCGTCGCAGTAAACACAGGCGCAGTGCCCGCTGTTGTGGTGCTGGTCATGAGTTGTTTGAGCAATACCAAATACAACGCCTTTAAGTTTTGGGCATTGTCTTGGCCTGCCACAGTCAAGGCGGTATCCAACGCCAAACCAGCGAACTCAGGCAGCGCCGCCAATTCCTCTTGAATCGCATTGTCCTGAAGCATCGAATTAAACGTGGCCTTAACGCCACTGGCTGGATTACCCGCCTGAAAACCCGCCTTCCCCGTCCCAAATAAATCGGGGTCTTTATTGCTCGTATTGATCCGTTGCATACCCATCCTTTTTTTATTTTTTAAATCTTTTTTACCTTTTACAAGCCTCTTTACGATCCGTAAGACACCAAAGGCAAAGTACCCGCAGGCGCATGGCTGTTTAAAAGACACACCAAGGCTGCATTGTCGTAATAATCCAATTGTGCATCACAAGGATCACCGCACGACCTGTACCACATGGACGCATCACTGCGGCTGTGCACCTCCCACACATACCTCCAGTCCTCATCAAAAACCTGTGCATCACAAGGGTCGCCACAAGAGCGCGCACCAAACTCCGTGACGCTGACATCGGCATCCAACAAAGCCTTGACCCTCGCCACATAATCCACGTTTCGGATGCCGCCGCTGTCATTGATTTTGGACAACAAAAATGCACGCCGTGCCGCCACACCAGCCGTTTTACCCAAGCAGCGATCAGGCAAACCATACACCCGCTCCCAGTCGCTCAGTCCCACCGCCGCAGTGTCAGGAAACACCTCTGCCAGCAGCCCAAACGCCGAAGAAAGCACATCGTCCAGCACAGCCGCATCCGCAGCAATGGTTGCACTCAAAAACGGCGCACTCACGTCATAACTCACGGGTGGATACAGTGTTTTTAACAAATCAATTGTGTTCATACGCGCCCAACTTAAACCAGCGGGGTGATGGTCAATGTACCC
>CALMCL010000192.1 GCA_937862905.1 uncultured Burkholderiaceae bacterium
CGATTGTTCACCCGAGCCGTAGACATAGTAAACCTTGATTTCGATGGTTTCATCAGAATCACCCGCAATACCAATCGCAATGACTTCGTGGTATTGACCCGAGGCAATCATGCCTGTGGCGTAATGAAGTGCGCCATTGACGGCATAATTATTGACGGATGTGCCATCAAATTTAACCCCATCTTTTGCGTCGGCGATGAGCTTTTTAAGACCGAGTTTGTTTTCAATGACAACGGGGGCTTGATATTGGGTCAGACTGAAGTCAGGCTTGCCAAAATTGGTTTTGTTTTCAGTTTTGGCACGGCCTTTTAAGGCGACTTTGAGATAATCAGGAATGTCCGATTCTGTGTGATAGTTCTTTTGATTTTTTAGTTTTAATCGGTCAAATTGTGTTTTGACCCAATCATTAACGTGGTCTTCGAGTTTATATTTTAATTGCTCAGTCGTCATTTTCTTCCCTGCATTGAATAATCGGTCATGCTGTGCCTGACACGGCATCCCCCAAAAATGGAGATTGCGGGACAAGCCCGCAATGATGTATCAAATGAATTGATATTGGGCTACCTAAACACCCGCTTCATGTGCTTGAACATCCGCATGGTACGAGCTGCGAACCATTGCACCGACGGCTGCATGGGTGAACCCCATCTCATATGCTTTTTCCTCAAACATTTTAAATGTATCGGGGTGAACATAACGGCGCACAGGAAGGTGATGACCTGATGGCGCGAGGTATTGACCGATGGTGAGCATGTCGATGTTGTGTTCACGCATGTCTTTCATCACTTCGAGGATTTCTTCATCTGTTTCACCCAGACCGACCATCAGGCCGCTTTTGGTCACGGCTGTGGGGTACATGTCTTTGAACTCTTTGAGCAATTTGAGTGAGTGCATGTAGTCCGCGCCAGGACGCGCTTCTTTGTATAAGCGAGGCACTGTTTCAAGGTTGTGGTTCATGACGTCGGGTAGGCCGTCTTTAAAAATCTCAAGGGCTTTTTGGAGGCGACCACGAAAATCGGGAACGAGCACTTCGATTTGTGTGCTGGGTGATTGCGCACGCGTCAAGCTGATGCAATCAACAAAATGTTGCGCGCCACCATCGCGTAAGTCGTCGCGGTCGACGCTGGTGATGACGACATATTTGAGTTTCAATGCTGCAATGGTGCGGGCGAGATTGGCTGGTTCTTTGGTGTCCAACGGGTCTGGGCGGCCATGACCGACGTCGCAAAATGGGCAGCGGCGGGTGCATTTATCGCCCATGATCATGAAGGTGGCTGTGCCTTTGCCAAAGGATTCGCCGATGTTGGGGCAGCTGGCTTCTTCACACACGGTGACCAGTTCATTTTCACGCAGTATTTTTTTGATTTCATTAAAACGGCTGTTGCCTGATGCCGCTTTGACACGAATCCATTCAGGTTTTTTGAGCACTTCAGTGTGCACAACTTTCACAGGGATGCGCGATACTTTATCAAAGGCTTTTTGTTTTTTACTCGCGTCGTAATCTGCGGGCGTTGTGATTGTTTCACTCATCTCTTGCTCCAAATAGTCAATTCATCTGCGTGAATTGCTTTAAGTGTTAATTATTTCAAATATTAAAATATATGGACATTGTGCGCCTGCACGTGGCCATGCTTTGATGCATTTATGACAAGTTTGGTTTAAGCGAAGCGACAATTAATTTGCGTTTGCTTTGCGTTTACTTTGCAATTGCAATGTATGCCAAACTTTCATCCGACTGCCATTGTGCAATTAAATGCTGCGCCAACAGTTCAGCCACTTCCGCCCATTCGGCTTGCACACCAAAAGTTTTCATGTCAACGGTTTCCAAACCCACATAACCGCATGGGTTGATGTGTAGAAATGGTGCCAAATCCATGTCCACATTAAAGCTGAGGCCATGGTATGTGCAGCTGCGTTTGATCTTTAAACCCAATGCTGCGATTTTAGCACCTTCATGAGTCCCCTGCCCGACATAAATCCCAGGCGCACCGTCTTTACGCACACCTTGAATGCCGTAATGCGCGAGCGTCAAAATGATGGCGCCTTCGATGCGACGCACCCATTCACGAATCATCATGCCTCGCCGTTTGAGATCAAGCATCATGTAGACCACCACTTGACCTGGGCCATGGTAAGTGATTTGCCCACCCCGTTCCGTTTTGACCAATGGAATCTGTGTTGCGTGTAAAAGGTGTTCCTCTAAGCCCGCTTGCCCCAATGTAAACACAGGTGGGTGCTCGACCAACCACAGTTCATCGGGAGTTTCTGCATCACGTGTGGCGGTAAAATGCTTCATCGCCGCTTCTGTTGGCAAGTAGTCAACAAGACCGAGGCGTTTGATCTGAGGTGTATTCATTGTTTACAGCACATAACTGACCATCGAATGCGATGTCAAAGCACGATACACACTGTCCAATTGCTCTTGGCTGGTGGCATTGATGGTGCAAGTCAAACCAAGGTATTTGCCACTGGATGAGGGGCGCATTTCCATCGTCGCGGGATTGAAATCAGGTGCGAATTGCTGCACCACTTCGGCAATCGTTTGGGCAAAATCATCGACGCGCTTGCCCATGATTTTGAGTGGGAACTCACAAGGAAATTCGATTAAATTCAAGCGTTCTGGCAGATCGCTTGGGGGTGTTGCTGTGCTCATGTTTCATCTTTCTGATTTTTTATGGGCGCGTGGATGCGCCGCATCATAAATTTTAGCCAAATGTTGAAAATCCAGACCCGTGTACACTTGTGTCGCAGCCAAGCTGGTATGGCCGAGCATTTCTTGCACTGCACGCAGATTCCCTGACGATTGCAGCACATGGGTTGCAAAGGAATGACGCAACATGTGCGGGTGCACATGCACAGGCAAACCCAAGAGGCGTGCATGTTGCGCCAAACGCAGTTGAACGGAACGCACGGTCAATCGTGTGCCATAACGCCCTATGAACAATGCCTTGCTTTTGCTGGCGGCAGCGGAAGCATTGCGTGCGACCAACCATGTGTGCACAGCAATCAACGCCGACTGCCCAACGGGGACAATGCGTGGTTTATTGCCTTTGCCCAACACATGCACATCGCCTTCGGTTAAATTCACCCAACCATTGCCATCATTCAAAGCCCCTGTGGGTGGCGCAACATCCAAACCGACCAGTTCAGACACGCGCAAACCGCTCGAATACAACAATTCGATGAGTGCATAATCGCGCAACAGCAACAGTGTCTGAGCAGCCGACTGACCCGCCTCGATCACCTCACGGTTGCCCACAAGATTCACCGCATCATCGACCGACAACGCTTTTGGTAAGCCTTTGGCGGCTTTGGGTGCTCGAATGGTTTTGACGGGGTTGCTCGGTGCATGGCCATTGTGAACCAGCCAAGTGAACCAAGAGCGCCAACTGGACAAGTAGCGTGCAATGCTTTTTGCGCCGTGCCCAGCACCATGCAGCTGCATGACCATGTGCCTCACTTGGGTGGCGGTGATGGATTCGGGCACAAGGACATTCAAGTGTTGGCAACATTGTACCAAAAGCTGCAAGTCTCTGGCATAGCTGCTGCACGTCGCTTCTGACAAGCGTTTGTGCATCGCAACCCATTCCAAATACGCTTGCATCAACGGATTCAGTTCAGGAGGCAATTCAGCAATGGGCACGCCTCGGCGCTTAGGTACAACGCTCACTCGGTGCTCATTTGATGTTCAAATGCACTGGAGAGCGCACCCGTGACAAGGCCGCCCCCGCCATTTCGCCAATGCTTTGTAAAAAATGTGTGGCCATGTCAGGTGTAAATCGATGCACATCTTCTGCACCCATCAGTAAAACACCAACGCACACATGCTCATTCATGCGTTTGCCCCACAAAGGCACAATCGACAATGAAGCGATGTGACCACTGGCCGTCTGTTTGGCCAACTGGGCTTCAATTTCAAAGCCTTTGCAAGGCCCACAATATGGTGCGCGCAAACTGTTGGCAAAAATCACCACATTGTCCGACCACTCATTGCCCACGGGGTAGTACAACGATTTCGCATCATCACTCCACACCATGATGCGAATCGCATCCACTGCAAATGCACGGCGCACATCGGCCTCGACCTGCACAGGCAAAGCCGATGCATCGGTTTGTTCCAACCAACGAATCACCAAAGCCAATAACTTGTCGTAACTGCGTTGGTTATTGGTGGCTTGTGCCAGTAACTTTTCCAACCGCGCTTTGTGCTGGTCGGCCTTTTCACGCAACACATTGGTTTGCCAATGCGCCATCGAAATCACATTACCGCCTGTCGCGCTGGTCAACTGAACGTTTGCCAACACTTCGGCATGCTCTTTAAAAAAATTAGGATTGCTTTCTAAATACGCCAGCACCTCCGACGCACTGATGACTTGCGCATCACTGAGCGCTTCGTCTGCTTCTACTGCATTGGCTTGCTGAATGATGTCGTTCTCAATTGCAAAATTGAACTCATCGTTTGACATGTATGACCTCTATTTTTTAAATGGTAATTTGTCCATCAAACACCGTGACCGCTGGACCGCTCATCAACACAGGTTCGCCGACACCCGCCCATGCGATCGACAACTCCCCTCCTCGTGCACTCACGCGCACAGGCGATGTGAGCACACCGCGACGGATGCCTGCAACCACGGCCGCACACGCGCCCGTACCGCATGCCAAAGTCTCACCCGCACCGCGCTCAAAAATCCGCACTTTGATGTGCTGGGGATTCATAATCTGCATGAAGCCCACATTGACCCGACGTGGGAACATGGGGTGCACCTCCAACTCCGCCCCTTCGGTCAGCACAGGCGCGACCTCCACATCGGCCACAATTTGCACCGCATGTGGATTACCCATTGAGATCAAGGAAATGTCACGGCGCTCGCCATGGGTCAACTGAACCTCGTACAGGGTGTCCTCCGCCTGCATGTGCGTTGGCAATCCATCCACCACTGCGGGCAAATCAGCCACCACGAAACTGGGTGCCCCCATGTTCACCGTCACTGAACCATCGTCGTTGAGCTTCAACACCATCGTGCCCGTGGCGATTTGCACTGCCACTTCGCGAGCGTTGGCCAGATGTTGAGTCAAACCATGGTCATACACGTATTTGACAAAACAACGTGCGCCATTGCCGCAATTTTCCACCAAAGAACCATCGTTGTTGTAAATGGTGTATTTAAAATCCACACCCGCAATGGTTGGTTTCTCAACCAATAAAATTTGATCCGCGCCAATGCCAAACTGGCGATTGCCGAGCGCGCGCCAGTCGTCTGCGGTCAAGGCAGATAAATCCTGCTCAATGGCGTTAAAAACAATGAAATCATTGCCAGCGCCATGCATTTTTGTGAATTTAAGTTCCATGAGATGCCATTGTTTTTTTATAAAAATCAGCCTCGCCTTCAGGGCGGGTTTTGAATCGTTTATGCAACCAGAGGTACTGCGCAGGTTCTTCAAGAATGCGCGCCTCAATGAATGCGTTCATTTCTCGCACCGCCGCCGCCTCATCCTCACCGGGGTAACCGTCCCATGCAGGGTAAAATTGTACCTTATAGCGCGTTTGTCCACGCGCCAAAGCCTCGGTATCGATGCGGGTGACACAGGGCACAATCAAAGCTTTGGTCAGTTTTGCCAGTTTTGGTAATGCGGTCAAAGTGGCTGCGGTCTGTCCAAAAAAAGTCGAAAACATCGCATCATTGATGCCAAAATCCATGTCCGGTAAATAATACAACGGGATGTTTTTACGCAACAACTTCACCAAACCGCGCACGCCATCGTGCCGTGAAAACAAATGCCCTTGCCCAGAGCGCATGCGCCCTTCGAGCATCAAGGCATCAAACACGGGATTGCGTTGTTTCTGATACATGGTCGCCATTTCCACATCCATGTTGATGCGCAAGCCACCCACATCCAAACCAATAAAATGAGGGGCCAGAAAAATGATCGGGCGGTGCTGTGCTTTCGCATCCAACCAGTGTTGCTCATCGACATACGTCGTGTGATCATAAATTTTTTGCTTGTCGCCAAACCAAAACAAGCTGCGATCAAATAAACCGTGGCTGAAACAACGCAAATGTGTACGTACTGTTTGATCGATCTGTGCATCGCTCCACTCTGGAAAGCATTTGCGCAAATTCACTGTTGCCACATGCACACGCTTTTGAGCCAAAGGATAGGCCGCTTTAGCGACCCACTCAGATAAGCGAAAACGCACGCCCTGCGGCCAACGCCCCATTTTGCGCAGCAATGCTGCGCCCAGTTCAGACATCATTGCGGGCTCCTGCGGCAGGCGTTGACTCAAAGGCAACAGGCACACGTTTATAGCGGTTATACGCCCACAAATACTGTTCAGGTGTCTGACGAATCACATCCTCCATGAGCGCGTTGATGCGTGATGCATCGTCCACGGCATCACCCGACACGGCAAAATCAACCACATTGAATTCAATTTCAAACCGATGTGGGGCCTTCACCCGTCGGGCAAACATGGTCACTAAAATCGCATTGGTCTGTTTCAATAATTTTGCGGGCAAAGTCATGTTCAACGCAGGCTGACCAAACACGGGGATGATCACACCCTCAGCCGCCTCGTTGGGCACTTGATCGGGCAACAGCCCCACCAGCTCGCCTTTTTTTAACGCACGCAACATCGTTCGAATGCCTTTGACATCGGCACTCGCCATGTTCACATTGAATTTTTGCCGACCAGCCAACATCGCCTCACCGACCATCGCTTGCTTGGGGGGACGATACATCGCTGTAAAGGGTTCGCGCTGACCAATCCACAAGGACAGCAACTCAAACGCCCCCACATGTGGGGTCAACATCAACACACCACGTCCTTGGGCTTTCGCCTGCATCACAGCATCCCAGCCCACCACCTTCACTTGAGGCAACAACGCATCCACACGCGATGTCCAAATATAAGCCAATTCAATCACACTGCGTCCCATGTGTTCCGCGGCCGAGCGCCAAAACTTGGGTGAATCATAACCCGCATAACTGGCATTGGTTTGCAAACGCAGGCGATACCGCGCATCAAACCGATACGCCAGCCCACCCAACATCGCACCCAGCACATGTAAAAACGGCAAGGGAAGACAGGATAAAAAGCGCAATAAAACTTTAATCAAAATTCAACATCCAGAAAAGGAACCACAAAAAGAACCACAAAAAATAGGCATTTTTACGTATTTTAAATCGCAAGGCCACCACAATCCTGCCTAAGTGTTATAATACCAGCGTTTTACATCATTTTTGCTGGTTTAACGACAACTTACGGGGCAAAAATGGATTTGAGAGCGGACATTTCACTGTGCCCGCACCGTTAAAGCGTCGCTGCTCAAGGTTCAAGCCGCAGAGCGCGCGCTGACCTTTTATGACTTACTTTACGGAGTATTATATGAGCAGCAACAACTATTTTTTCACTTCAGAATCTGTCTCTGAAGGCCATCCAGACAAAGTCGCCGATCAAATTTCTGATGCGATTTTGGATGCCATCCTCGAACAAGACCCCACCGCCCGCGTTGCCGCAGAAACATTGTGCAACACAGGTTTGGTCGTCCTTGCAGGTGAAATCACCACGTCCGCCGTCATCGATTACATCGACATCGCACGTGACACCATCAAACACATTGGCTACGACAACACCGACTACGGCATCGATTACAAAGGCTGCGCGGTGTTGGTCGCTTATGACAAACAGTCTCCAGACATCGCCATGGGCGTAGACGCTGCACACGACGACAACCTCGACCAAGGCGCGGGCGACCAAGGTTTGATGTTTGGCTACGCGTGCAATGAAACCGATGTATTGATGCCATTACCGATTCACCTGTCACACCGTTTGGTTGAACGTCAAGCCGATTTGCGTCGCGATGGCCGCTTGCCTTTCTTGCGCCCAGATGCCAAATCACAAGTCACGATTCGTTACGAAAATGGCGTGCCTGCTGCTGTGGACACCATCGTGCTGTCCACGCAACACCATGCCGACGTGTCACTCGAAACGGTTCGTGAAGGCGTGATCGAAGAAATCATCAAGCCGATCATCCCCGCACATTTGATCAAAGGCGACATCAAATTCCTCGTCAACCCGACAGGTCGTTTCGTCATTGGCGGCCCACAAGGCGATTGCGGCCTCACGGGTCGTAAAATCATTGTCGACACTTACGGCGGTGCAGCCCCACACGGTGGTGGCGCCTTCTCAGGCAAAGACCCTTCAAAAGTTGATCGTTCAGCTGCTTACGCAGGCCGTTACGTGGCGAAAAACATCGTTGCCGCAGGCTTGGCCGATCGTTGCTTGATTCAAATTTCATATGCGATTGGCGTTGCTCGTCCGACTTCGATCATGGTCGACACGTTTGGTACAGGCCGCATCACCGATGAGAAAATCACCGCTTTGGTCGCAGAACATTTTGATTTGCGTCCAAAAGGCATCGTGAAAATGTTGAATCTGTTGCGCCCGATCTACGCGAAAACAGCCGCTTACGGTCACTTTGGTCGCGAAGAGCCTGAATTCACTTGGGAAGCCACCGACAAAGCCGCTTTGTTGCGTGACGCCGCAGGTTTGTAATCTGATTTTAGCTTTACAACACCATTCAATCAAAAATGCCAAGCACACCGCTTGGCATTTTTGATTTATAGACCTTAAAAAGCCACTTAAGTCATTCATTTATAAAA
>CALMCL010000193.1 GCA_937862905.1 uncultured Burkholderiaceae bacterium
ATGCGCCAAATGGTGCGGTCACTCAAACGGTATTGCCCCACCAGCGTATTCACGGCCACAATGCTGCTGCCCTGCTGACGCACCAGCTCATCAAAGCTTTGTTTGATGCGCAAACCACGCACAAAGCGCAGGGCATCGGTGCACATGGGCACGTAAAGCTCCTCGGTTTCGCCGTAGTGCTTACACAGCTTTTCAGCGAGTGCGTCGCCAATAAAATCACCCAACACCGCCAACCGCGCCAAGCCCATTTTTGTATTGCCTTTGACCATGGGAAAACGCGTGCCGCCCAGTTTCTCAAACAGCACCAGCGCGGCCGCTTCACCGATCACGCCGATGATTTCGCGTGCGGACTGGGGCAACTTGGCGTAAGCGGCGGTGATTTCGGGGGTATAACCGTGGTTGATGTGATTCATATGGCTCAGTTGTCCTTTAACCTTGCGGTGTGCCATAACGGCGGTTTTGATCCACTTGCAACGCTTGCATGAGCTTGTACAGCTGATCATCGTCCAGCCATTCCAAACGCTCTTTTTTAAACATGCGCTTGCCCATGGCGTGCGCGTAGTTCCAATGCAGTTCGCGCGTGGTCAATTGCGCTGTGATCTTGGCCATGACTTGTGCACGGCTGTATTTGCGGCGCGGTACCGACGGCTCACTGCCTTTGTCTTTGGGCTGTGGTTTAAAGCCCAGCCGCTTCATGCTTTGCAACAACCGATCCAGCTCGGTTTGATTGAGCAAACCCGCCGAACGCTTGCCCGTTTGGGCGTTTGGGCGTTTAGAAAATCACGGTACGCGTCATCGTCCATGCCCAGTGCTTTTTTAGCAATGTGGACTTTAGCAAGCAAGCCGTTACGAGTTTCTTTGCGTGGTGTCATATTTAATCCCAATGTTTAATCCAATCATTTTGCATGTATCACCTCCCTGCCCCCAGGAAGGTGATACAAACCAAGCGACTGCCTTATTCAACCGCCACAGCATCCTTAAGCGGTTTAAGGGGTTTGATCGAGGGGATGCGCTTGGCTTCGATCAGCATGGGTTCACCCGTTGCAGGGTTGCGCCCTGTGCGCGCCTTGCGCACCGTGGTGCTAAATTTCGCCACGCCTTGCAACGTGACATCGTGGCTTTGAATGGTCAAGGCCAACGCATCCAGCACGCTTTTAACAGCGGCCTGTGTTTGGCCTGTGTTTTTAGCCAAATGACTGATTAATTCTGAGTGGTTCATTTTTTTCAACTCCAAGTTGTGCCCAAAGGGCGGTTTAACTACACAATAAAATCTTAACGGTGGGCAATAAATGCCCTCCCAGCGGTTTTTACACCGCACATTAAACGCTCGCAATATCCAAACTCACGTGCTGGTAATTGCCACTCTCATCGCGTATTTTTGCACGCACATAGGGCTTAGTCCCCGTGCATTGCAGCGAGTCGCCAATGGCTTGCATGGCATTGACCCATCGCGCATCCGTGATGTTGATGCGGCGCAAACTGAGGACGCGAGCGGTACTGATGTTGCCCTCTTTGTCCACTTCAAACGTTTTGTCAACAAAGGCTTTAATCTCAGGTCCCGCATCTGCCGTCCAATCACGCAAACATTCATCAATCAAAGCCTTGGCCGCCTGTATGCGTTCGTCAAAGCTGATCACATCGGCCATTTGGCGTTGGATTTGATAGCGGCCATCAAACGTGCTCAATGTGACATTGCCTTTTTTACCGCCAATGCTCACACCATATTCAGCGGCACTAACCGATACAAACGCGGCAATATCTTCAAACAAGCTGTCTTTAACGGCTTTGATTTGTGCGCTCAAAACCAAAAGCACCTTGAATTTTTCACGCACAAACTCATCGCGCATCAAATCAAGAGGCTTCAACGTTGACACGGGCACCCAATAGCCTTTTGAGTTTTCAATGCACTCAGTGCCGTTAATCACCTGTGTCACCCCTTGTTTTGTATTGCCTTGATTCATGTTCTCTTGGTTCATCTCTTGGTTCATTTCGACTCCTTTAAATATTGTCAATGTGGTTGAGGGGTTTTAACGTTGCCCCAAACAACGACATGTTCTTTAATCCGAGTTAAACCGCAACCCGTGCGCTGCCACGCCCATACAACCTATCCAGCTTTTCCTTGCGCTCTAAAGCCCTTTGCTTTTCATCAGCCGTGGGCATTCGCATGGGCTCACGTGTTGGCGCATTTGATGCACTGGGCGCATGGCTTGACTTGCTGCCAGCCCCATGCCCCTTTTTGTCGTACTCACGCGCCAAATTACCAACAATGCCCAAATAGTACGAGTGCCCCGTTAACGGTAAATCAAGCCCTTTGCTCTCACGCACCACCTGAAACGCTTGCGACCACATCGACGGCGTGACTTTGTAGGTGTAACCGCTCTTTTCGACTGTGCCTTTATTGATGATCGCCCCAAGTTCATGAAACAACCGCGCCATCATCTTGTAACCAATTTCCTCACCCTCAGGCACAAACAAGCGCACATACAGCAACATGGGGCGCACAAATGCTTTAATCGTGGGGTTCATTTCCATCAACGCTGCCAGTGCATCCGTGGCTTCCGAAGCCGTTAAAAACACCGTTAAATCAGCCCGCGTCTTACAGTTTGGGCATTGGCAAATGGGCAACAATCCCGCTTCCATCAGAGCCTCCTTTCATCAACCTGCTGGATCAATTGCAGCTCAATCTGCGCCGCCGTTTTGTTTAAAAACCACGGCAAAACCTCCGCTAAAGTCCGCATGGTTTCAGCCACAAAATCGGGTGGCAAACCATTACTTTTAAAATTCCCACTTTCGCCAAAAATTTCCACAACAAAACTATTTCCCTCAGCGGTTTTAAACTCAACGCTAACTACGTTTCCATTGCTCATATCACACCACCCAACGCACACGACACCCGCGCATTTCAATGCTGGCAATGCGGCGGCGGTTTGTCAACTCAGGTGATTCTGTGACCACGGCATGCTGATCCATCACCAGCTGGTCAAGTTCTTCGTTGCGACACACCAAAATGCTGGGGGTAAAACCACCCACCAAGGTGTTCACAGATACGTCCATCACGTCGCACTTCGCCTCAATCAAAGCCAGCACCGTGCTGTTGGCCAACGCCAACGCCTCGTAAATATTGCTTGGTTTCATTTGTCACCACCTTTCA
>CALMCL010000194.1 GCA_937862905.1 uncultured Burkholderiaceae bacterium
CACGCTTGATAAGGTATGTCTACAAAAAGAGATTACGGATAGATTTCGAGTCAATGCTCCAATGCAAAGACATACAGATTACATACAGATTAAACAGCGGAAGGGCTGTGATTTTCGGATGGCAGCACATCACAAAACCAAAAACCTTTGGTCTCTACGGGGGAGGCGCAGTCATAACGGTCATCTGATTCATCTTTTGCGGCAATGGGCATCGGTGCTTGCAATGGGCGATACACGACTTCACCGCGACTGAACGCCACGGGTTGGCTGAAAATCGGACCATCAAAACAAAATGTGTGGTATTCGCCATTCTCTCCGCAGGGGTCAACGTGCGGGGGTAAGTCGGTGACAAACCCCGCATCAATTTCTCGTCCCGCCCAAGATTCATCCAAATACGCATCGTTGATGCAGCAAGTGATGGTTTTAAAGCCGGTATCGATGAACGTTTGAACCAACGCCGTTGTGTCCGATTGCCACAGGGGAAAAGCCGCCAATAAGCCGACTTTTGCCAATTGCCGCTCGCGGTATTCACGTAAATCTTGCAAAAAAATATCACCAAAAATCACATGTGTCACCCCATCTGCTTGTACCGATTCAAGTGCCGCACGCATTTGATCCTCATACTCACCGTGGGTACTGCCACCGACCCATACCTTATGGATGGGCAAGCCAATCGCAGCCGCTTGAGCATCAAGCATGCTCTCGCGCACGCCATGCATTGAAATCCGCGCAAATTCAGCATTTAATGTGGTCAATAGCCCAATCACTTCAAAATCACGCTGTGTACGGTGCAAAGCCATCGCTGAATCTTTGCCGCCACTCCAACACATGATGGCTTTGGGTAATTGTTCGCTCATAAAACACCTATAAAAATCAAATAAAAACAAATCCACAGGCTTGCATGGCGTCGATTTGTTGAGGAAATGGACATCTTTTGTGCTTCTGCATCCTTGGCTTCAGTGAAAAGCGAAGGTCGTTTGATTGTGCCCAAGACCCGCTCAAACGTGCTCTGTTTGAATCATTTCACAGCAAAGACTGATGCGTGATGGCCTGTTAAATGGCGGACTGGATGCGTTTTATTGTTGAACATTGACGTGACCATAAGGGCAGTGGCGACACGCATTGCCACAGCATTCTCCACGTTTGAGCAAATACCAGCGTGACAGCACCCAGCGACCCTCTTCTATCGTGTAATCCAAATGTTCAATCAACGGCATGCCTTCACATGCCAAAGCCTCCGCTGGTGCCGCATCATGTACTGCGATCGTGTCAATCTGGGCTTCAATGTGCGCTTTGGTTTTTGCCGTTAAACACTTGGGACACAAGCAATCGATCACTGCATTGCAGCTGAAAATCGCGGGATAGTCCATGCACCAGCAATCTGCTGAGAGACAGCCCGAACAGTCAAACACCGCAGCACAGCGGTGACAGGTTTTATTCATCATGACCACTTTTGAAAAATTTTAAAAGTACCGCAGCGCCGCAGTTTGAATGCACAATGAAGGCACAGTGCTTATCGCACAATATTTATAGTGCACCTCTGCACATTGGCTTCTGTCAGAGAAGGCTGATTGTGAGTGACAACCACAGGCGTTCCATCTCCCCTTGCAAAAGGTTGTGAATCAAATTCACAGGTCAACGCACACAACGCATGCGTTGCTTGTCGATCAATGAAACAAGTTTCGAATCGATGACAACTGATGCAGATTTCACGCACTTAACACAGCAGGCGGTGATTATAATGAGCTTTGTTCAGTTTTAACACACAAACACACCGCCATTGAGAAATAAAACCATGAAATACCCCGAAATGCACCCATCCACACGTTACCTCACCAGCTGGAGCGGTGGCAAAGACAGTGCATATGCTTTTTGGTGCGCCCATCAACAGGGTGCAATGCCCGTCGGCCTCATGAACATGCTGGCGGAGACGGGTGAACGTTCGCGCTCTCACGGCTTACCACCCAGTGTTTTACAGGCGCAAGCCGCCGCGCTGGGCTTACCCATTGCTTTTGGGCAAGCGGGTTGGAGCGATTATGAACAGGTGTGGGTGGCTCAAGCCCAAAGCATCGCTACCAGCACCCGCGCCACGCATGTCGTTTTTGGCGACATTGACCTCGAAGCGCACCGCGAATGGGAAGAACACGTGTGCGCCCAAGCTGCACTCCACGCGTGGTTGCCGCTTTGGCAACGACCGCGGCTGACACTGCTCGAAGAGATGTTGGATATTGGCATGCAAGCCCTGATCGTCTCCGCCCGCGCCGACTGCATTGACCTGTTGGGAGAAACGCTCAGCCCTGCGGTCATTCGCAGCTTGACTGAACGCGGCGCGGATGCTTGCGGTGAAAATGGTGAATACCACACCTGCGTCACCCACATGCCCAACTTCAGCCAAGCGATCAAATTGGTGCATGGCGACAAACAAATTTCACCCGAAGGCTATGGTTTTTTACAAGTCGAACTGTCCACTGCCGTGTGACCCGCGCAAGGCTTGCTTGAGGTGGCGCGATAAAACCGCAATAAACCGTAATAAGCATGTAAACGCAATAAGCATGTGATAGACATACAAGACACATTTGAAAAGAAAGGCAAAGAGAAAAATGAAAAGTGCCGTGCATCGTTCCATGTCACGCACAGGCTTTTTGCCAAACGTCTAGTTCAAACCTTGATACACTGGGGAAAATGCGTTGCCATTGATGAAGTCAATAAAAAATCAGCCCCTCATCAAAACCCTTAAAAGGAGATCAGCCATGTCCACTGGAACCGTCCAACTGCACCGCGTCCTTCGCGCACCACCTGAACGCATCTACCGCGCTTTTCTCGAAGCCCCCGCATTGGCCAAATGGATCCCACCTTACGGCTTCACCTGCACCGTGCACCACCTCGATGCCCGAGTCGGCGGCACATTCAAAATGTCATTCACCAATTTTGGCACAGGCAACAGCCACTCATTCGGTGGTGAATACCTTGAACTCATCCCAAATGAACTCCTGCACTACACCGACACCTTCGACGACCCCAACCTCATAGGCGACATGCATGTCAAAATCAGTCTGAAAAAAGTGCTGTGCGGCACAGAAATTCACATTGAACAATCAGGCATCCCCGAGCCCATCCCCGTCGAGATGTGCTATCTGGGCTGGCAAGAATCAATGGCGCAATTGGCACAGTTGGTTGAGCCCGAGATTTTAGGGTAGGTTAAAAACTGCTCAATGGCGTATCAGTTTTTGATTTGCATGAACTCAGGTGAGTGATGGTTATGTCTTGTACTGCAAACCATATTTATTGACTAAATGGGATAGATGAACTTTTCATCATCCTGTCTCATAATGGGCAAAGAGAGCATTTACGACACAGGATAAACTGCTTCATGCTGTCACCTCAAATGGTTTGTTAAGGGAAGTCTAAATCAATGATTGTGTTGAGGCTTGACCTAGCTTTAAATCAATGTTTAAATATTTGGAGGAAAGTGCCGTTTCGAATGGTCCTTTTTATTTAATTCGCAAGAATATGCGGCAAAATAAAACAGAACATCAGTGTGTTTGGCTGTATAAACTACGTTAGGTGACATTCAGATGGGTTCATTAGATGAAATAAAGCTGCTAATTGAAAGCT
>CALMCL010000195.1 GCA_937862905.1 uncultured Burkholderiaceae bacterium
GTAATATTTTTTGTGGATCGGTCGTGGCGAGAATGAACAGCACATGTGCAGGCGGTTCTTCCAATGTTTTTAGGAGTGCATTAAATGCTGACTTTGAGAGCATGTGCACCTCGTCAATCAAATACACTTTGTAACGCCCAGCAGTGGGCATATAAACTGCATTTTCAATGAGTTGGCGCATGTCGTCAACGCCCGTGTTGCTCGCAGCGTCAATTTCAAGCAAGTCAACAAAACGACCCGCATCGATTTCCAAACAGGCTTCGCATTCACCACACGGTGTTGCGGAAATGCCTTTTTCACAATTCAATGATTTGGCTAAAATCCGTGCAATGGTGGTTTTACCCACCCCACGCGTGCCTGTGAACAAATACGCATGATGCAAGCGTTGTTCCGTTAAGGCGTGGGTCAATGCTTTGACCACATGTGCTTGTCCAACGAGGGATGCAAAATCCCGTGGCCGCCATTTACGCGCTAAAACTTGAGAGCTCATAGAATCCATATCGCAAAAGTGAAACCTTACTTTTGCGATGTGTTGATTGATGGTCTTGCGTGAAACACGCGGTGACTCAGCACGATCACCTCTTTAGCAGGGAATCATTCAACACAGCGCAAGCCGCAGGCATGCTCGTTATGAAAAGATCAATGGGGCGACGACTTGCGTCGTCGCCCCATTGAGGAATTTTTAAGGCGAGCCTGAACTTCGGCACTTATGGATAACAGCTGTGGCTGCTTTCTTCCGAACCTGACCCGATTCACTGCCCCACAATGCGAAGGGACCCGCCAGTGCGAATTATAGCACGAAAAATTATTTCCGCGCCCAGCAAAATCCATGGTTTTTAGTCGTGCGCCAACATGATGTGCCTTGGGCACGTGTAATCTTCCAGCGCATAATTAGACAAATCTTTGCCATACCCTGAACGCTTCAAGCCACCATGCGGCATTTCTGAGGTCAACATGAAGTGCGTGTTGATCCATGTGCAACCATATTGAAGTTGGCTCGACACGCGCATGGCTCGACCGACATTTTGCGTCCAGACCGATGAGGCAAGGCCGTATTCGGTGTCATTGGCCATTTGGATGATTTGTGCTTCATCGTCAAATGGGGTCACAGACACCACGGGGCCAAACACTTCGCGTTGAACGATTTCATCATTTTGATGAGCATGAGCAATCACCGTCGGTCGGTAAAAAAAGCCATCGCTCTCAAGTGCGCTGCCGCCCGCAGTGATTTGAATATGTGGGACATTGGCGGCACGCTCAACAAAACTGGCAACACGTTCGCGTTGACGTTGCGAAATCAAAGCACCCATTTCTGTGCTTGGGTCATTCGGTGCGCCGACTTTAATGCTGGATACGGCGGCACTCAAATCCGCGACGAAGTTATCGTATGCTTTTTTCTGCACATAGATACGACATGCGGCGGTGCAGTCTTGCCCTGCATTGTAAAAACCAAACACTTTAATGCCATCAATTGCGGCTTGGATATTGGCATCATCAAAGACAATCACGGGTGCCTTACCGCCAAGTTCCAAATGGGTGCGCTTAATTGTACCCCGTGCCGCATCAAGCATTTTTTGTCCCGTGCCAATATCACCCGTGAGTGAAATCATGCGCACTTGCGGGTGATTGACAAGGCCACTGCCAACCGACTCCCCCCGCCCTGTAATGACATTGACCACACCTGCGGGTAAAACCTCTGCTAAAAATTGACCCAATGCCAAAGCCGTTAAAGGGGTGAGTTCAGATGGTTTGAGCACCACGGTATTGCCTGTGGCAATGGCTGGCGCGACTTTCCATGCCATCATCATGAGTGGATAATTCCACGGGGCAATGGATGCAACCACACCCACAGGGTCACGGCGGATGAAACTGGTGAAACCATTCAAATACTCACCACCCACAGGTGCGTTTTGATTGCGAATCGCACCTGCAAAATAACGAAACACATCGGCAACGGCGGGTAATTCGTCATTCAGCACCGCATGATGTGGTTTGCCACAATTGTCTGATTCCAGTTGCGCCAACATGGCCGCGTTGCTGTTAACCCAATCCGCGATTTTAAGCAAGGCGTGGCTGCGGGCTTGTGGCGTGGTGGCCCGCCAGCTGTTGAACGCCTCATGCGCACCTTGCACCGCAGCGTTCATTTGTTCAATGGAGGCTTCGGGCACTTCACATAGTTTTTTTCCTGTGGCAGGGTTGATGATGTCTTCAACCTGACCTTGACCTTTGACCAGTTGGCCACTAATGAGCAATTGATTGGGATACATGCGTGTCTCCTATTTAAATTTTTTTCTAAAACTTGTTTACGATGTGAGCTTACAACGTGTTTAAATATCTGAATGAATCATAGCCAGTGTGGCTTTCACACCCGCCGCAAAACGATCGACATCGACCTCTGTCGTATCCCATGCGGTCATCCAGCGCACTTGAGAGCGGCTCAGGTCCCAGTCCCAAAACATGCACCAGTCACTCAATGGCGCAATGAGTTGAGCTGGAATGATCGGAAAACTGCTATTGACTTGTGGTACAGCATCAAATGAAATGCCTTTGAGCGAGAACGTCGCGTCATACAAGCGGCGACTCATTGCATTGGCCTGTTGTGCCAATTGAATCCACAGGTTGTCAGTCAGCAAAGCATTGAATTGAGCGGCCACAAAGCGCATCTTGGATGGCAGTTGATTGACTTGTTTGCGCACATACTTGGCACGTCGAGCATAAATGGGGTTCAGGTAAATCACCGCTTCACCAAACATCAACCCTGCTTTTGTCCCACCAAAACTGAGCACATCCACACCCGCATCACTCGTGAAAGCACGCAAGGCATCAATCGTACCATCGAGCGCGGCCACCGCATTGGCAATCCGCGCCCCATCGAGGTGCACGCGCATGTCCATCGCATGTGCCGCGTCACATAAGGCTGTAATTTCTTCAACAGAATACAGCGCGCCCAACTCAGTTGGCTGGGTGATGGACAAGACACCCGGCTGCGCACTGTGCTGCACGCCCACCATTGATTTCAAGGCTTCGAGCTGTTCAGGCTTGATTTTCCCATCATGGGTCGGCAACATGAGCAATTTAGCACCCAAGGCACGTTCAGGTGCACCCGTTTCATCCAATGCAATGTGCGCTTTGTCGCTGCACACCACACACTCACCCGCTTGCAATAAGGTGGCCAAAGCCATCACATTGGCACCCGAGCCACCAAACACCAGCAAGGACTCTGTGTGTTCGCCAAATAAACCTTTAAAATGGGCTTGCGTCTGCGCCGTCCACAGGTCGCTGCCATAAGCCAATGCATGGGTTTGATTGGCTTGTGTCAAAGCCGCCATGACCACTGGATGAACACCTGCTGAGTTGTCGCTGGCAAACGTCCGCTCAGGTGCGGGCATGGCCTGAAGTGCTTCTACAAGTGCTTTTACAGAATGACTCATTCAAATTAAATTCCAAAAGTTGTTGAAATCACACGCCCTTGGCGCTCATCCGCACTGTCCGTCAAATTATCAACGACAAACGTGCGCTGCAACCAACGGTCAGTGCCATCAAATCTTGGTGAATATTGGCTGCGACCATGAA
This sequence comes from uncultured Burkholderiaceae bacterium, assembly GCA_937862905.1. Classification (GTDB taxonomy): domain Bacteria; phylum Pseudomonadota; class Gammaproteobacteria; order Burkholderiales; family Burkholderiaceae; genus Hydromonas. Next base: position 3,574 of record CALMCL010000195.1, read on the forward strand.
CGGCCACAGCATTATCAACCACCAGCAAATCGCCCTTTTCCAAGCATACGCCTGTATGGCACGATTCAACTGCACGAGACAAAGCATCAAGTGCTGCTTGAGCCTCTGTATCTTCGCCCACCATCAAATCCGCATCAAACACCATCGTTGGGTATTCTGAATCGCCACTCAACACTGGCACCAGCTCGCCCAGAACGTTGGCACGGCCATGCAAATAGCTTTCGTCAATGGCCGTGCGGTAGCGCGGTTGAAATAAAACACGCACCACATCATCACTCAACAAAGGCAAAACTTCGCGAATTGAGGCCAAAGTGGTTGAAGCGGCTGGATCGCCTTTTAAGCATAATAGCAGCAAATAACTGGGGCGATGCGGGTGAAATGCGGCTTCGGTGTGGAACATCAAAGGCACTTTAGATGAAGTCGACACTTGGCGATCACTGGCTGCTTTAGTGGGCACAAGGTTTTGAATCAAACGGCCACCCAACTCTGGTTCATAGCCAACAGGCTCGCCTAAGCACTTGGCAACTGTCAACAAAGTCAGCTCACTGGTGCAATCTTTCGTTGTGGGTTCGGTGGGTGTCGCAGGCGTTGCAGGTAAATCCCCCACCATCAGACCTTTAATCAACAACCCACCACTTTTATGTGGGCGGGCATGAAACTCACGCAATGCATCACGCACAGCGGTTGGTAAATGATCGGCGTGTTTATCCGCCTGATTGATGAATGATTCATCTTGAAAATCGCAAGCAGGCGCAAAAAAAGCCAATGGAACGGCGTTGTCCACCACTTTAGGTTGAATGTGTTGTGTGTTCATGATGACCCCAAGAAAATGTTGTGATGTTCCAAATCATACACGAAATGGAATTAATATTCCATAAATTTGACGTTAAGTTTAAAAAATTCCACAACCTGTAAAAATTGATGTCACATCCGATTTAATGGATAATGGATTCACACCTTAAAAAAGTCCTTCATATGATGCCCACACCCCCACTTCCTCTCGCTGAACTTATTGGCCAACATGCACATACATTGACCAAATCTGAACGACGCGTTGCCGAAATTGTGTTGCAACAACCCAAATTCGTTGCATTTGGCACGGTCTCTGATTTGGCGCACGCCGCGGAATCCGGTGTTGCGACAGTGGCACGGTTGTCCTCCAAGCTTGGTTTCAGTGGTTTCAGCGACATGCAAAATGCTGTGCGCCATGGCCTTGCAAGTTTGCTTGAGCCCGCAGCTGTACGCATCAAAGACAATGCAAACAGCACGCTGGAACACCACTTACAAATGGAAATCAGCAACCTACAACACACTTTGAACAACATTGATCAAGTCAAATTGGAAGCCAGCATTGCCCAGCTCAGCGAATTAAAATCATCGATTTACGTGATTTCAGGCAACGCCTCTCGTGGCGTGGCCCAACAATTCATCGAAGATTTATCCGCACTCAGACCGCATGTGTACATGATTGAAGGCAACCCGGTGCAAGTGGCTCGTACAATGACTCAATTAAATTCAAACGATGCGATCGTTGCCATTGATTTACGCCGTTACGACCGTTGGGTGGTGGAAGCCGTTGAGACAGCGCATGAACGAGGACTCAAGGTTATCGCCATCATTGACAGCGTGTTGTCACCATTGAGCACACTCACCAGTCAAGTGATGGTGGTCGCAGCAGCAGGTGCAGGACCTTTTGACAGCCATGTGGGCACACTGGCTTTATTGAATGTATTGGTTGCAGGTACAGCAGAGAAATTACGACGCAGCGCAAGCAGTCGCCTCAGCCAAGCAGAGGATGCATGGCACACGGCTGATGTGTTGGTGGATCGATAAGCACATGCTCAACACCTGTTGAACAAGGCTCACTGAAGTCAGATGGCCTTGTAATATTTATTTTTCAATCCAACAATCAATTGAGCATAGGCCTGTGCAGCCATCACATCGCGTCCCCACGGCTTGCGTTTTTTTGGCAAAAACCTCAACCAACCGGTTGTTTTTGCCAAATGCACCACGCTGGCTTGCACTTCTGGTCGTTCTTGCTTGATATAACGCCACAACAAATCAGCCTTTGCGCCGTCCGCCAACTCGACCAACCATGTCGATGAAAACAAAAAGAACAGCCAATCCCTTGCTTGAGCATTCACCAAGCCCATGGATTGCTCTGGATCATCTTCAAAATCAATGAAAAATACCTGCCCCTTGTCATACATGAGGTTGCGGAAAAAAGACTGACTGAGGTTTTGCCCTTTTTTATGGGTGTCCAAGATGGCACTTAATGCCTGCTCCCAGTAATAACTGGCAGGATGCTCGCCATGAAGCATTTTATCGCGCAGATTATTTGTTCCCAAATATTCAATGGCAAACCATTCAGAGGAAACATGCAGCAATTGAGGGACAGAAACACCCGCAATCGACAGCCGCTTAATTCGAGACACCTCGATCGTTTGCGCAGCAGCCCCGCCTGGAACATGCGCAGGCATGAGCAAAGGCTCTCCCAGCAAACGTGAACACGCGCGTAAAATTCGATAACGCCAAGCGGGGCGTGCAATTTCTTGACGTTTGATGACCATTTTATGATCATCCACACGCGTGACAAATACACGTGCATGTTCTGTTAGAAATTGCTGCTCAATTAAATTGACTTGTGATGGTGATAACATGACAAAACATCCAAAACGAATCCTTTGCTTTCTTGTGTGACAAAGGTATATTTATACAATGGCTATATTTTTAATATTTTTGTCATTATACAATAACATAAAGTTATTTAGTCATTTAGCCAACGTT
>CALMCL010000196.1 GCA_937862905.1 uncultured Burkholderiaceae bacterium
CAAGCGCTTAGCTCGAATCTTTTTGAAAATTGCCTTTCGTAGTTTAATTCACCCTGTCAAATTGCCCAAACCACCTGCTGCTTGGTTGTGCACGTCGGCTGTGTTGGCGCCGCCACCACCCAGTAAACCGCCGAGTAAGCCGCCCAAACCGCCACCGCTTTGCTGCTGTTGACCGCCACCCAACAAGCCGCCGAGCATGCCGCCCAAGCCACTGTTGGCGTTGTTGCTTTGACCACCGCCCAAGACTTGGCTAAGTACCGCTTGCAACAAAGCACCTTGGATGCCGCCGCCGCTGTTGCCACCCAAAGCTGCGCCTAAAAGTCCGTCTAATAAACCCATGATGTGTCCTTTGATCTGTATTGCTTTTAATAGAAGTGAAAAACAATCAAGCCTTAATCAAGCAATTGCTTTTCGCTGCGAGCTGCGGTGGGTGTCTTCGACCCGACGCATGCGCGAATATTAGCATGAAGTTATGGCTTGTGTGAACGAGCGTACCAGTTTTTAGCATAAAATTAATATGCATGTTGCTCAGGGACGTGCTTTGTTTTGGGGGGCACACATGATGAACGATGACCTTTAAAAGTCGCCCCACATTGTTTGCAGTGCAGCAATGGTCGCCAGCCCCGCCGATTCGGTGCGCAAGATGCGAGGGCCGATTAAAGTTGGGGTGAACTGTGCAGCCTGAGCATTGTTGAATTCATTGTCATCAAACCCCGCTTCTGGACCGATCAACACCATGATCGCTTGTGTGGGCCTGGGTGCGACAAGGCTTTTGAGGGGATGTGCATTGCGTGGGTGCAGCATGAGCTTGTAGCTGTCGTTGGGTTTTTCTGAACTTAAAAATGCATTCAGTGGCATTGGTGCGCTGAGCTCTGGCAGGGTGTTGCGTCCGCTTTGTGCGCATGCTGCGAGGACAATGCGTTGCCAATGCTCCGTTTTTTTTTCAGCCCGTTCGGCGGAGAGTTTGATTTGACTGCGGGCAGAGAAAAGTGGAACGATGCGGTTGACCCCGAGCTCAACAGCTTTTTCGATGGTCCAGTCCATTTTGTCGGCAGAGGACAAGCATTGTGCCAATGTGATGTGCAGATTGGATTCCACACTGTGTTGCGCCATGCTTGTGAGTTGGGCTTGGGCTGATTTTTTCTCGACACTGACCACATGTGCTTGAGCCGTTTGACCCGCCCCGTCGAACACGACGAAAGTATCGCCAACACGCAAACGCAGTACGGTGATGGCGTGACGAAAAATATCGTCGCTTAAGGTGAAGGGGGTGTTGAGTGCAGCCCATGGCTGCGGAAGGTAGAAACGTGAAATCATGGTCATCCGTGAAAAAGTCGGCGCACAGCGCGTTTGTGCATTTTACGCGTGAATATGGTTAAATGACGGCTGTTTATTAGAAAATTTACATGGCCGCAGTGCCACACCAAGGACCTTCATGCTGATTGTTTTATCCCCTGCCAAAAGTTTAGATTTTGACACCCCGCCGCACATTCAAACGGCAACTCAACCCCTGTTTGTTGAACAATCGACTGCGTTGATTGAGTTATTACGGGCTTATGATGTGCCCGCTTTGGCGCATCTCATGCATTTGTCGGATAAATTGGCCACATTGAATGTGGCGCGTAACAATGAGTGGCAGCCTACATTTGATTTCGGGTCTGCCAAACAGGCGATTTTGGCATTTAACGGCGATGTGTATGAAGGTTTCAATGCCAGCACTTTAAGTGGAAAAGAGTTGAAAGTGGCTCAAGGCCATGTGCGGATTTTGTCGGGGTTGTACGGCCTGCTGCGCCCTTTGGATTTCATGCGCGCTTATCGCTTGGAGATGGGCACGGCTTTGGCGAATGAGCAAGGCGCGAACTTGTATGCATTTTGGGGTGAAACGTTGGCAGCGCACTTGAATGAGGAACTGTCAACACATAGATCTAAGCACCTGATTAACTTGGCATCAGATGAATATTTTAAAGCGGTGTCATTAAGTACCTTGCAATATCCTGTGATTCAACCTGTGTTTCAAGATGAAAAAAATGGCCAATATAAAATCATCAGTTTTTTTGCCAAACGTGCGCGTGGGGTGATGGCACGTTGGGTCGTGCAACATAAAATTAGCAAGCCAGAATTGTTGAAAGATTTTTCTGAGGAAGGTTATCGCTTTTTAGAAGAGAAAAAGGGCAAGCATGGGGCGACTCAATTGGTATTTGTGCGCGATGAGCAAAAACACCGTTAAACATAAAGCCTGCTGGTGCTTACTGAGCTGATCGAGGCATGCGGTTGTTTGTTTAAGGCGAGGTGTTTTGAGTGAGGAGGCTGTAAAAAATCAAAAAGCCTCAACTGAAACTGGACACAAAGGTGACCTCTAGAAAAGAATTTCAGCATAAACCATTCACTAAAATATCCCGTGCCGTCATTCCCGCATCGGGTTGGCGGGAATCCAGTGGGGCGCAACGCGCACCTTAATACTTTGATTAACAAAGGTAAAGCAAACGCTTCGCGTTTGGCTGGATTCCCGCCAACCCCATGCGGGAATGACGGAGCGGGTTGTAAAGTCGCTACTGCCTATTCAAAGATCAAATCAAAGATCAAATTTTAGAGGCTCCCTAAACATCGGTTTGTTTGCACATGTCATCATGAGTGGATGCCATGAAATATTTACCATGAATATTTGCCACAGAAAAGCGATGTAAAAAGCCAGTCAAATGTGACTGGCTTTTTAC
>CALMCL010000197.1 GCA_937862905.1 uncultured Burkholderiaceae bacterium
CAGCAATGTAACCGCCAGGGCCTGCGCCGATGACAACCACGTCGAAAGTTTGTGACATATCTTTCCTTTAAGTCAATCTTTATTCAATAGCAAATAGCGCATTTTTGAAACTTAACAACCTCATCAACACGCCAAAAGCACTGAGGATCGCATCATGCTTTCCCCAGTCTATTCTTTAAACGTCGAGCAACAAACGTGCTGGATCTTCCAATGCCTCTTTCATGGCCACCAAACCCAATACCGCTTCGCGGCCATCAATGATGCGGTGGTCATACGACATGGCGAGGTAGTTCATTGGACGAATGACGATTTGACCATTTTCAACCACGGCACGGTCTTTGGTCGCGTGCACGCCAAGGATCGCTGATTGCGGTGGGTTGATGATCGGGGTTGAGAGCATCGAACCAAACACGCCACCATTGGAGATACTGAAAGTACCACCCGTCATTTCTTCAATGGTGAGTTTACCGTCTTTGGCCTTTGCACCAAATTCTGCAATTTGCTTTTCGATGTCAGCGAGGCTGAGTTGATCAGCATTGCGGATGATGGGAACCACCAAACCACGTGGTGAACCAACAGCGATACCGATGTCAAAATAACCGTGGTAAACGATGTCATTGCCATCAACCGAGGCATTCAAGACCGGGTATTTTTTCAAGGCTGCCACTGCGGCTTTAACAAAGAAGCTCATGAAGCCAAGTTTGACACCATGTTCTTTTTCAAACTTGTCTTTGTATTTGTTGCGCATCTCCATGACAGGTGCCATATTGACTTCATTGAAAGTGGTCAAAATGGCATTGGTCGATTGTGATTGCAATAAACGTTCAGCGACACGTGCGCGCAAGCGGCTCATGGCGACACGTTGTTCAGGGCGATCGGCCAAGATATTGCCGACGTTGATCGGCGCTTTGACTGCTGGCAAGCTTGCGCCTGCTGCAGGTGCGGGGATGCTTGATGCGGTCACAGCGGCGCCGCTGGCTGCTGCTGCGAGGGCATCACCTTTGGTCACACGACCGTCTTTGCCTGAGCCTGCAACAGCATTCAGACCGTTTTCAGCCATGATTTTTGCAGCGGCTGGAGATGCAACACCAGCAGCCGATGCGGCAACAGGTGCAGCGGCGGCGGCCACCACAGCGGCAGGCGCTGCTTGTGCTGCAGCTTGCGCCACAGGTGCACTCGCACCTGCTGTGGCTTCTGTATCAATTTTTGCAATCAATTGACCGCTGGCAACGGTGGCACCGTCAGCAGCAATGACTTCAACCAATACACCTGAAGCGGGTGCAGGCAACTCTAGAACAACTTTATCTGTTTCAACGTCAATCAAGTTTTCGTCACGAACAACGGCTTGACCGATTTTTTTATTCCATGTGAGCAATGTTGCTTCAGCAATGGACTCTGATAATTGGGGGACAACAACGTCAATGATGGCCATTTTATTTCTCTTTCAAGTTGGAGCGGGCATATGGCTCGCTGCATGATCTGTGGGGCGGTGGGTTACTTAACCCTCCGCGATCTTTCATAATATATTTAAAAACAAAAACTTAGAATCACTTCTTCAAGAAATTCTTGATCTTGCCAAATGCAGTTTGCATCATGGCTTTTTGTTGCTCATAATGTTTTGCATAGTAGCCCACTGCGGGTGAGGCAGAAGCTGGGCGACCAGCGTAAGCAAGTTTTTGCCCTTCTGAAAGGTTTTCAAACAGGTTGTGCTGTACTTGGAACCATGGACCTTGATTTTGAGGTTCATCTTGCACCCAGATGATTTCTTCGAGGTGAGGGTATTTTTTCAATTCAGCAGCAAAAGCTTTGTGCGGGAATGGATACATTTGTTCCAAACGAATCACAGGCACATTTTGGTCTTTTTCTTCACGACGGAAAGCCAGCACATCATAATAGACTTTACCTGAGCAGACCAAAATGCGTTTCACTTTTGCATTATCAATTGAAACCGTTGCATCGCATTCGCCAATCACAGTTTGGAACGAGCCTTTGGCCAAATCATTCAGGTCAGAAATCGCTTCTTTGTGACGCAACAACGATTTCGGTGTGAAGATAATCAATGGCTTACGGAACGTGCCCACCATCTGACGACGCAAAATGTGGAAAATTTGAGCAGGCGTAGTGGGTTGAACCACTTGCATGTTGTTGTCTGCGCACAATTGCAAATAACGTTCAATGCGAGCTGATGAGTGTTCTGGCCCTTGACCCTCGTAGCCATGCGGCAACATCAAAGTTAAACCCGATGCACGACCCCACTTCACTTCACCACTGGAAATAAATTGGTCAATCACAACTTGCGCACCGTTGGCGAAGTCACCAAACTGCGCTTCCCAAATCACCAAGGTATTTGGTGCTGTGGTTGAGTAACCATATTCAAAGCCCAATACGGCTTCCTCAGACAAGACCGAGTCAATCACTGTAAAAGATGCCTGATCCGTCACATGTTGCAGTGGAATGTAGCTGCCAGAATCCCAACGCTCGCGGTTTTGGTCATGTACAACAGCGTGGCGGTGCGTGAACGTGCCGCGACCTGAGTCTTGACCTGTGATGCGAATGTCGTAACCATTGCTCAACAATGAGGCAAAAGCCAAATGCTCGCCCATACCCCAATCCAGAGGCTGTTTACCTTCAACCATGTTGCGGCGGTCATTCATCAATTTGGCGACCAAAGGATGAGGTGTAACGGTCTCAGGCAATGTGGTGATTTTTTCACCCAAACGTTTCAATTCCGAAACTGGAATTGATGTGTTGGTTGCATCTGCCCATTTTTTATTGAGGAATGAATCCCAATTGGTGGCATATTGGTGTTTGTAATTGGTCAAAACTGACGTATGGTAGTGGCGACCTTCATCCATCGCGGCACGGAAATCGACCGTCATTTGATCCGCCTCACCCGCATTGAGTACGCCCTGTGTGGTCAACTTGTCTGCATACAGCGCACGTGTGCCAGGGTGTTTCGCAATGGTTTTGTACATCAAAGGTTGAGTCAATGCAGGTGTGTCTTGCTCATTGTGACCAAGTTTACGGAAACACACGATGTCAATGACAACGTCTTTTTTGTATGCTTGACGGTAGTCGAGCGCAAGTTGTGTCGCCCAAACCACTGACTCTGGATCATCGCCATTTACGTGCAAAACAGGTGCTTCAATCAGTTTAGCCACGTCAGTGCAATAAATGGTTGATCCTTTATCGCGCGGATCCGATGTGGTGAAACCAATTTGATTGTTAATGACCAAGTGAAGCGTGCCATGCGTACCATAGCCACGCGTTTGGGCCAGATTCAACGTTTCCATGACCACGCCTTGACCGGCGAATGCCGCATCTCCATGCACCTGTACGGGCAAAACTTGCGTGCCATCAACATCACCACGACGGTCTTGACGCGCCCGCGCCGAACCTTCAACCACTGGGTTAACGATTTCAAGGTGTGATGGGTTAAATGCGAGAGACAAATGGACAGGACCACCTGCTGTGGTCACATCACTCGAAAAACCTTGGTGATATTTCACGTCGCCAGCAGGTAAATCATCGCCATGTTTGCCTTCAAATTCAGCAAACAAATCGGCTGGGTTTTTACCCAAAATATTAACCAAAACGTTCAAACGGCCACGGTGCGCCATGCCAATCACGATTTCTTGTACGCCTTGCGCACCACCGTGTTGAATCAAGGCATCCATTGAAGCGATGAAGCTTTCACCGCCTTCCAAAGAGAAACGTTTTTGTCCCACATAACGTGTGTGCAAATAGCGTTCGATGCCTTCAGCCTCAGTCAGCTCCAACATGATGCGTTTTTTCTGTTCCGCGCTGAATTGCGGCGTTGCTTTAGATGACTCCAAACGCTCTTGCCACCAGCGTTTCTCAGCAGGATCAGAAATGTACATGAATTCTGCACCCAACGTGCCGCAATACGTCGTGCGCAAAGCTTGCAATAAATCACGCAAGCTCATAGAGTCTTGACCAAAATAAGTATTGGACGTGCTGTATTTCTCATCCAAATCGGCTTCAGTCAAACCATAGAAAGAAGGTTCGAGTTCAGGAATTTCAGGACGTTCACGGCGTTTGAGGGGATCGAGTTCGGCCCAACGAGAACCCAAGAAGCGGTAGGCGGCAACCAATGATTGCACACTGACTTGTTTTTTGGCTTGACCCAAGTCTGAATTCGCAGCTTGTGCCGCCAAGAATTTGTTTTGTTTCGCACGCAGTGCAAAAGACTCAATGACAGGCGCATGCGCCACATCACGCGCATCGGTTTCGCCATTGCTTGCAGGCACATGCTGCATATTGTCAAAATACGCGCGCCATTGCTCAGGTATCGAATTGGGATTATCTAAATAGAGTTCATACAACTCTTCAACATACGGCGCATTACCGCCAAAGAGGTATGAGTTTGACAAAAAGTCATTCATCATGATGGGCTTGTCCTTTCTGTGCGCAACGCACAAGGGGATTAGGGAGAACACACTCCCATTAACTTTACGGCCATACCGCTTGGTTAATAGCCAATGTACCACTGTCTAGGCACATCGGGGGCGAGTGGAATAAACACGTCTTCTTACAAAACTGAGCAATTAAACGTGAAAATCCATGAAAAATCTATATGCAACGCAGCATTCTAGCACCATACAACTTAATCGGTAAAACAGTTTTGCACCATTTTGACCCATATTTTAGATTTTGTCTCACGCTTAATTTAATTGTTTTCAAAGACTGTACGTGCCACGGGTTACACGCGCCTTACACAAGCACATCAAAGATTTTTTGCTTGAAAATTCAGTGCAGACAAGCCCACCAAAGCCAAAGCACTGATCCCCGCTCCCACATAAAAGGTATAAGCGGCACCGAGACCATCCCATACATGGCCTGCCAACACACTCGCAATCAACATGGCAATGCCTGTCATCAAATTAAAAAAACCAAACGCAGTGCCGCGTAAATCAGCAGGAGCAGCATCCACCACCATGCGCGCCAATAAACCTTGAGTCATGCCCATGTGAAAACCCCACAACATCACACCACACATCAACACTTTCCAATCCACCGCATTGGCCAGACAAAAATCAGCCGCAATCAGCACCAACAAGCCACCTGCCAGTAAAGCACGGTGGCTCACCTTGTCCGACAAATACCCAAAAGGATAAGCACTTAAAGCGTACACAGCATTCATGGCCACCATCACCAGCGGCACCCAAGCCAAAGCGACCCCCAACTGCTGTGCCCGCAGCACTAAAAAAGCTTCGCTGAAACGAGCCAATGTGAACACGGCACCAAACATCACCACCGCCCAATAATTTAAGCTGAGCCTTTTCAAATTCACAATTGAAATCGGATTCATGCGTCGATCAAGTGCAATGCTGTTTTTGGGTTCTCGAACACCACATGCCAACACAATCACCGCCAACACTGCGGGCAACACAGCAACCCAAAATACTGCTCGGAAATCATTTTGCCAAAGCAACATCAAACCCACTGCAATCAAAGGTCCAGTGAATGCCCCCACAGTATCCAAAGACTGGCGCAAACCAAAGGCCGCACCACGCACTTCAGGAGGCGTGATGTCCGCCACCAAAGCATCACGTGGCGCACTACGAATGCCTTTGCCCACACGGTCGATCAATCGCCCTGCGACGATCCAACCCATAGTGGGTGCGATTGCGAACAATGGTTTACTCAAGGCGCCCAACGAGTATCCCAACAACGCCAAACCTTTTCGTCGACCCACGGCATCGCTGATGACACCTGAAAACACCTTAATGATCAATGCCAACGACTCCGCCAACCCTTCGAGCAGCCCCACCAAAGCAACACTCATGCCCAAGCTACCCACCATGAACACAGGCAACAGGCTGTGAATCATTTCAGATGAAATGTCCATCAACATGCTCACACAGCCAAGAATCCAAACACCTTTTGGGACTTTTTTAAGGGTATGCACTGAATAAAACATATTCAATCCGTGCTCATCAGGTCTGCACTCATTTAGTCGAAAACAAAGACGCCAGCCAACGCGATTGAACCAAACCCGTTTTCACAAACACCATATTGGCCAACACCACCCACCACAACGCCCAAAACTGATGACTGAAAAAATGAGCCCCTTGCGATACCCGTGCAAAACCAAGCACCATCCCCAACACCACGGCATACCATACAAATGCGCGCGCACTTAAAAAAGTGGGCGATTGAACTGTGCCCAACCTCAGTTGAGGATTCCATACACTGGGTGGCCAACCGCCAATAAATGCAAAACTCAATAAAATAAACCCCCCTGAAGCATGACCGGCCGGCCAACACGCCATATCAGATTTCCCCCAAGGCTTGACAGCAAATAAATCGGTGTATGGCCACTGACCTGCAAAATCGATTAAACTCCATGGGCATGCTTGATTGGTCCATTTTTTCAAATAAGTCACCAACAACATGGACAGCAACGCCGCCAACAACGCCGCCAACCAACGCCGCCACACCTCTTGTTGAATGCCATTGAAACCATGTCGGCGCTTGAGCCAAAGTCCCGCCAACACCTGTAACAAGGCATAGACAGGAATCAGCAACAACGCATCGTTAATTAAAGTACGAATAGCAATTTTCGTAGATTGAAAAAGGCCAAGTGA
>CALMCL010000198.1 GCA_937862905.1 uncultured Burkholderiaceae bacterium
AAATGAAATTGAAAAAATTAAACGGCATGAGTAAACTGCTTTTGGCATGCCCTTCAAGGTTTGACCAGACCCACAAAGACCGACTGCCCTTCCACTTTCACGGGGTACGTCTGAATGTGCAAATCATCTCCCGACAAGCACTGACCATTTTTCAATGAAAAGGTCTTTTTATGAAATGGGCACGCCACTTTGGGCTCACAGTCCACACCATGTGAACCGATCATCCCACGCGACAAAGCCATTTGTTGTTTATGTGGACACAGATTATCTGTGGCATACCATTCACCACGGCGGGCGAAGTTGAAAATTGCAATTTGCTGATCTTCAACCTGCACGCACATGCCACCATCCTCTGGAAAATCACTGACCGTGGCGACTTGCGTCCACACGATGTTGTGTTCTAATTCACCCATGGGTTTGTTCATTGACTCATCTCCAAACTTGATTTACAGACCGTAACATATTGATTTAATTGATTTGCTTCAACTCAATGCCAAGGTGCAGGCACGCGTTGCCCACGCACATCGACAAATTGAATCGTTTCATCTCGGGCATCCGAGTTGACAAAATGCGTGAAGCGCTTGCGTTTATTTTCGTCTTCAACCGCATCTTTCCACTCGCAGATGTAGCTGTCCACATGGTGTTGCATGAGCGCATCGAGGTCTGCGCAAATGCCCAAGGTGTCATGGATGACCACGTCTTTCAGGTAATCAATGCCACCTTCAAGCTTGTTCAGCCACGGTGCCGTGCGTTGCAGCGGTTCTGCGGTTTGGATGTAGAACATCAAGAAACGATCGATGTATTTCAGGCATGTGGCCGAGTCAATGTCGGTCGCGAACAAGGCCGCATGTTGTGGTTTCGTCCCGCCATTGCCACCCACATACAAATTCCAACCTTTATCGGTGGCGATGATGCCAAAGTCTTTGCTTTGCGCTTCAGCGCATTCGCGGGTGCAACCCGACACGGCTGATTTGAGTTTGTGTGGTGAACGCAAACCTTTGTAACGGTTTTCCACATCAATGGCGAAGCCGACCGAATCTTGTACGCCATAACGGCACCATGTCGAGCCCACACAGCTTTTCACCGTGCGCAATGACTTGCCATACGCGTGCCCCGACTCCATGCCCGCAGCAATCAAAGCCTCCCAAATCGCAGGCAAGTCATTCAATTGCGCACCGAACAAGTCGATCCGCTGCCCCCCCGTGATTTTGGTGTAGAGCTTGTATTTCTCAGCCACTTGACCGATGACAATGAGCTTTTCAGGTGTGATTTCACCGCCAGGAATCCGTGGCACAACCGAATACGTGCCACCTTTTTGGATATTCGCCAAGAAACGATCATTGGTGTCTTGCACCACCTCATTTTTATTGTTCAAAATCGGATCGTTCCAGACGCTGGCAAGCACCGATGCAACCAACGGCTTACAAATTTCGCAGCCATCGCCATGGCCTTCGGCATCCAATACTTCACTGTATTTGCGGTGACCTTTGACCTTAACGACATGAAACAACTCTTGACGCGTGAGCGGAAAATGCTCGCACACAATTTTCTTGACCTCTTTGCCCATTGATTTGAAGGTCACCTCCATCAAATCTTTCACCAAAGGCAAGCAACCACCACAATTTGTGCCTGCCTTGGTGCATGCTTTCAAGCTGCCGATGTCTTCACAACCGCCTTGCACCGCAGCGCAAATGGCACCTTTGGACACACTTTCGCACGAGCAAATCAAAGCCTCATCAGGCAAGTCCGCCACGCTGATGCCGCCACCCGATTCACCGCCAGGCAATTTGATGATGAGCGACTCGGGGTGCTCGGGCAACTTCATTTTGTTCACGGTCATTTGCTGCAAAATGCCGTATTCAGAGGTGTCACCGACCAACACACCGCCGAGCAATTTCTTTTTGTCTTTGGAAATATTGATGCGTTTGTAATAGCCTTTGAGCTCATCTTCATAGACAATTGCCAAAGCATCTTCAACCACAAATGGATCGCCAAAACTGCCCACATCGACACCGATGAGCTTCAGCTTGGTCGACATGTCCGCCCCTTTAAACGCCTTGGGTGAAATCATTTCTGGGTTGAGCAGGTTATGCGCCACCACCTCCGCCATGTCATAGCCAGGTGCAACCAAACCATAGATCATGCCGTTGTACAATGCACATTCGCCAATCGCATAAATGCCGTCTTGCGATGTGCCCATGTGCTCATTCACCACGATGCCGCCTCGATGCCCCACTTCAATGCCCATCAAGCGCGCCAAATGGTCATTTGGTAAAATCCCAGCCGACACCACCAGCATGTCCACAGGCAACACACTGTCATCCGCAAAGCGCAAGCCCGTTACGCAGCCATCGCCTTCAATTTCTTGCGTGCTTTTTGACAGGTGCACGCCCACCCCCACCCCCTCAATTTTCCGTTTGAGCAAAGCGGCACCCGCTTCATCCAATTGACGTGCCATCAAACGCGGAGCAAACTCAACCACATGCGCTTCAAGGTTGAGATCCAACATGGCTTTCGCCGCTTCCAAACCAAGCAAACCACCACCCAACACCGCAGCCCTTGTGCAGCCTTTGGCGTACTCAATGATGTCGTCCAGATCTTCAATGGTGCGATACAGAAACACACCTTTTTTCTCAGAGCCAGAAATCGGTGGCATGAAACACGATGAGCCCGTCGCCAGCACCAAGCTGTCATAAGACTCAATGCGGCCACTGTGACTGCGCACTGTTTTATCTTTGGTGTTGATGTCAACCACCGCGTCACCCACAATCAACTCAATGCCATTGTCAGCGTACCAATTGGGCGCACACATTTCCAACGCCTGCGCATCTTGCCCTGTGAAATAAGCCGACAAATGCACCCGATCATAAGCTGGGCGTGGTTCTGCACCAAACACTGTCAACTGAATGCTGTCCAATCCGCCTTTATCGACCAGTTTTTCGCAAAACTTATAACCGACCATGCCATTACCCACCACAATCACTTTTTTCACTTGTCTCACCTGTATGTCATGTCTGAATTGATTTGATGCGCTCTTGTCGTTCCCCGCGTCAAATGACTATGCTGCACTGTAGCATTTTGAAAAAATCTGTAAAACGATAAAAATGCACTAAAATAGTGAGCATCCATTCCAAAATATTGCAAATAGGTCTAAAAACAAAAAAATGCACCGAATCAGTGAAATTCGGTGCATTATGAGATTGCAGTGCATTAAAAAAATGCAGTTAAAAAAACTACTATTGGTTCAATTATTGATATTTTATTTCACATAAAACAACACTTTCAAAACAAAACACTGGACAAATAATTCCAACATGGATAAAAACACATTAAAATTCGTGTGAATTTTAATGGCATTCACCCTGTACTCACCTAACACTCATGCTGAAGCTCATCTAAGGGCACTTGCTCAAAACCTCATGGCGACGCCATTTAATGTCCTAGAGTAACGCCCCCCAGCCCATCAAAAAAACATGATTTTAAATCAATTCAAAACCATTTTTTATATTGCGTTTGACGCACGCGGCTTTTTATAACAAACGTTCTTTGGGGAACTGCACCATGAACGATGTGCCTTCACCCACTTTTGAGGTGATTTTTAACTCAGCCTGGTGACGAATCAACACATGCTTGACAATCGCCAATCCCAACCCCGTGCCTTTAGTCGCACGTGACTGGTCTTTATTGACCCGATAAAAGCGTTCAGTCAAACGTGGCAAATGCTCAGGTGCAATGCCTGCACCCGTGTCACTCACAGACAACACGGGGCGACCATGCTGTACTGTCCAGTTAAGGCCAATGATGCCGCCTTCAGGCGTATAACGCACGGCATTCGACAGCAAATTACTGACCACACTGGCTATTTCTTGATGGCTGCCACGCAATTTAAATTGAGCCATGTCCGCTTGAAACTCATGTCGGCCATTTGACAATGCCTCCGCTTCAAGCAACTGTTGCTCAAGCAGACGCGGCATGTCAATGCTGACATCATCCACCACCACATCGCTTTCTAAACGTGACAACATCAACATGTCACTGACCAGCACCGTCATGTGTTCTGCTTGACGGTGCATGAGCTTCAATTGACGTTGCTGTTCTTCAGGTGAAATGCTGTTCATGGTTTCAGGGTCTTGGGCATGCTCCAAAAAGCCAGAAATCACGGTCAAGGGCGTGCGCAATTCATGTGAAGCATTGGCAATGAAATCACGTCGCATGGCATCGACCCGCTCCGTTTCTGTGATGTCGCGGCTCGCCAAAATCACACGATTTTCCTCAAAATCAATCAAAGTCACTTCCAAATGGCGGCTCAGATAGACCACTTTCATCGGCTCATCGTATTTTGCTGCACGAATGTATTCGATGAGCTTGGGTTCACGCGCCAGATTCACCATGCGATTGCCCACGTCCCGCGCCAGACTGAACTCAAAATGATGCTCTGCGACAGGATTGCACCACTCCAAATGCGACGACTTGTCCATCAACACCACACCATCGGGCAAATGCCGCATGGTGTTTTGAAAACGCTCCAACCACTCGGCCAACTCCGCCTCATGCTTTTCATCGGTGCGGCGCAAGGCGTACAATTTTGCAAAAATATCAGTCCACACCCCGTGACCTGATGGGACATTGGTGCTGATCGGGTAAGACAGCCACAATGCAAAATGCCTCAACTCTCGATAATGACTGGAGAGCTGCCACACCAAAAACACAATCACCACCCCCAGGCCGACCCAGATCGGTAAAAACAAAGTGAGCAGCCCCACAATCATCGTCAGCACAATCGTCGGAATGACTGCTGCACGAATAAAAGACACTTGTTTCATGAAAATCCTAGCATATATTTTGAACAATCAAAATTTTACAGCATTTACACATTGCCATTTAAGCTGATGACAACACAAATGCACATTTTTTTATTCGCCTCACACACTTAAAATCACATCCAATGGCAAGTCAAACCCACCCTGCTCAAAACTCACTTGAGCCACTCCATAAGCCACCCCCACGCTGTGCACGCTTGCCCCCGCATCACGCCAGCTCGCCAACGTGCGGTCATAATACCCCCCACCATAACCCAATCGATAATTGGCCTCATTGAAACCCACACATGGAATGACCACCACATCAGGCACCTGCATGCTCAATTTGAGCAAATCAGGCTCAGGGATGCCATAAGCCCCTATTTTTAACTCAGTGCCCAGCGTGTACACACCAAACTTCAGCGGTGCGTGCTTTTCCAGCACCATGGGCAACACAACATCCCCGCCAGTCTCAAGCCACGCATGAGCGAAAGGCATCAAGTCAGGTTCTCCACGTATGGGCCAATACAGGGCAACGCATTGTGGTTGGGGTGACAATGCCTGCAAATGAGCCATCAAAGATTCACACAATTTTGCATCCCATACCGCTTTATCGTCAGCCAAAACCTGCTGCCGCGCATTTAATAATTGCGCACGCAGTGCCCGTCGCACTTCGTTTGCCGTTACAATATCGGCATTATGTGTTGTCATGACTTTAGACCTCAGCACAGCGGAAAAAACAACTCATTTTCCGCATTGAAATTAAACATTTAAAATACAACACATTGAGCCCATGATGATACCTTGGCGCAATGTGACGTAAAAAAGAATCAAAAGATTGGGTAAAAGGCGTTTTTGAATGACCGCCTCGCCCATCAATTTTAATCGGGAAAATGAGCCACCTCAATTTCCCTAAATTATTTGTAGGAAACACATGCCCACATTTGCTCAAAAACTCCCCACCATTCGTGCCGCCAGCATTGCCTTGGCCGTATCCAGCGTGTTGACCAGCACCACCGTCTTTGCACAAAACACTTACACGGGGGCTCCTGTTTTGAGTGCGGGCAGCATCGGCGAAAATGCAATGGACGCGACATTCTCACAGCTGCGAGAAGCCGCACGCTCTAACAATGTCAATAAAGCAGCTGATTTGGCCAGCCAACTTTCAGCTTACCCATTGGCCAGCTACGTTGAATACTATCGCATCAAGCCCATGCTGTACAACAGTGACGGCACACCCAACACCAATGCACCAGATGCTGAGATTCAACAATTTTTAAGCACCTACGCAGGTGATGCCATTGCCGACCGCATGCGCAACGATTATGCGTTGGTACTGGGCGCACGTCAAGATTGGCGCAGTTTTCGCACGCAATATGCACAATTTATCGTTAAAGATGACATGCAACTCAAATGCTACGAGCTTATGGCTAATGCCGCCGAGGGTCAAAATGTGGTGCAAGCTGCGCGCACTTTGCTGACTGAAAGCAAACACGCCAATGCCAAAGCTTGCCAACAACTGCTGAGCAATCTTGCCAACAGTGGCAACATGTCCGAAGAAGACATCAATTATTTCGCCGCCTTATCCGCCTATGGCAGCAGTACACAGGGTCAAGCCCTCGCCTCCAACAGCCGTGATGCCAGCGGTGCAGCACGAATGGCAAGCCTCATTTCACAAGCCAACAACGACACCACAGGCAGCTTGGCGGGCAGTGTCTCAGCAGCGGCCAGCAGCCTCAAACCACAGCAAGGCGCACTCGCCAACGCTTACTATGGTTACAGTGCAGCGCGCCGTGCTGATTCCAGCGCATCCAGTTTTTACAACAACGCTTATCAGCAATACAGCGGCTTAAAACTACCCGATGATGTCCTCGGTTGGCAAGCTCGCGCAGGGATGCGCGTCAATGACTGGAATTTAGTTGCCAGCGCCATCGACAAAATGAGTGATGTAGAACGCAATTCGTCAATCTGGCAATACTGGCGTGGCCGCGCCTACGCCGCCAGCGGCAACAGTCCTCAAGCAAAAGCTGCCTACAGCAATGCCGCCAAGTCATTTGATTTTTATGGCATTTTGGCCGATGAAGAACTGGGACAACCCGTCACTTTACCACCCACCGCAGCCGCTCCAACCCCAGCAGAACTCCGCGAAGTGGCAGGCATCAAAGGTTTTGAGCGCGCACGTAAATTTCAAGCCATGAACATGATGCTCGAATACAACCGCGAATGGAACTTTCCTTTGCGCGGCATGAGTGACCGCCAATTGCTCGCGGTCTCAGAACATGCGCACAAACTCGGCATGCTCGACCGCATGATCAACACATCCGAACGCACCAAAACCGAGTTCAACTTCAAACAGCGCTACCCAACGCCGTACTTGAGTATCATGCAAAATCGAGCCGCTGAAGCAGGCATCACCCCCGCATGGGCGTACGGCATCACCCGCCAAGAGTCACGTTTTGTTGTTTCGGCACGCTCAGGTGCAAATGCCAATGGTTTGATGCAAATCATTCCAGAAACGGCACGTAACGTCGCCCGTCGCATTGGCTTAAGCGGATTCACCTTGGATCAGCTCTACAACACAGACACCAACATCCAACTCGGCACCGCTTATTTGGGTCAAATTCGCGATCAATTTGGCGGCTCTTTGCCTTTGGCCTCAGCAGGTTACAATGCCGGTCCAGGCCGCCCAGCCCAATGGCGCCGCACCTTAACAGGCAGTGTTGATGGCGCGGTGTTTGCTGAAACGATTCCATTTTCAGAGACACGAGGCTATGTCAAAAACGTGTTGGCCAATACGGTGTACTATCAATTGATGATTGAGGGACGTGCCCCCTCATTGAAAGAATTGATGGGCACGGTGTATCCATAAACATGAAGCATCCTGTGTGAAATGGCGATAAAAATGCGATGAAGATGTTTGATTTGAAAACATTTCAAGCTTGAAACATTAACAAAATCAACCTTTAAGGAGGTATTCATCATGTTTTTTGGCAAACCTTGGTCTGAATGGATTGCTTTATATTCGCAAAGCCATACGAATCGGATCAATCGCCTCACACACTTGTTTGGCATTCCACTCGTCGCCTCATCGATTGTTGTGCTGATGCTGTCCATATTTTTACCAGCCCTGCGCACAACAGGCATCACCATGTTTACAGTAGGCTGGTTGTTACAATTCATAGGTCATGCTTTTGAAGGTAAAAAACCTGAATTTTTTAAAGATTGGCGTTTTCTTTTTGTTGGCCTTCGTTGGTGGTTCATTAAAATTCGCAATGGTCAGTTTTAAACACACAATACGATTTCAATACAAAAAACGTCTAAACTTTGAAACTGTAAATTGATGCACTGCTTTCAAACATGGCATCAACCGATTTTAAATCCCTAAATAAATCCATACATCATCAATGCCTTCAACAACCTACCAAGTCGGCGGCGCAATTCGAGACGCGTTGCTTGGCCTCCCATCAAGCGACATTGACTATGTGGTCGTCGGCAGCACGCCTGAAGCCATGATCGCAAAGGGCTACTCACCCGTCGGTAAAGATTTCCCTGTTTTTCTGCATCCAAAAACCCATGCCGAATATGCCCTCGCACGGACTGAACGTAAAGTTGGGCAAGGTTACACTGGGTTTGCGGTGCATTACGCACCCGATGTGACCCTAGAAGATGATTTGGCACGGCGCGATTTAACCATCAACGCCATGGCACGAGAAGTGCTGAATGATGGTCAGCTGGGTGGACTGGTTGACCCTTACGGCGGTTTGGCGGACGTGCAAGCGAAAGTGCTGCGCCATGTATCTCCAGCCTTCTCTGAAGACCCCGTGCGCATCCTGCGCGTGGCACGTTTTGCCGCACGCTGGCCAGACTTCTCTGTTGCGCCTGAAACCATGAGCCTAATGAAGCAAATGGTCTCAAATGGCGAAACAGCGGCGCTCGTGCCTGAGCGGATTTGGCAGGAAATTGCCCGTGGATTGATGGAAAATACGCCCTCGCGCATGATCAGCATATTGCGTGAATGCGGTCTGCTCAAGCAGTGGCTGCCCGAAGTCGATGCCTTATTTGGCGTGCCTCAACGTGCCGATTATCACCCCGAAGTCGATACGGGCGTGCATGTCATGATGGTATTGGATTTGAGTGCGAAAATGAATTTGAGTCTTGAGGCGCGCTACGCCTCACTGTGCCATGACTTGGGCAAGGGCAATACGCCAGCGGATATTTTACCGCGCCACACAGGCCATGAAACACGCGGTGTGCCACTGGCAGATGAGCTGTCCAAACGTTTGCGTGCGCCACGCGCATGCAGCGATTTAGCAAAACTCCTGTCTTACGACCACACCACTTTTTACTATCTGCCAGAATTAACCGCAGGTTCAGTCTTGGATGTGTTCAAACGAACCGATGCTTTGCGTCGCCCAGAACGCTTTTTAGAATTATTGCAATGCACTCAAGCTGACACGCGTGGACGTGGTGGTGACTTCCCAAGCCATCCAACGCCGTGGTTTGAAGCATGGCACATGTTACTCAAACAAGTGATCGAGATGGACCACCAGGCCTTAGTGGCAAAATGGCAGGCCGAGCCTGCAAAAATCCCAGCAGCTCTCCATCAAGCACGTTGCGAAACCATTGCACCTGCTCTGATTGAATGGCAAAATAGCCACAAAGCAAAAATGGCATAGACCATAAAAAACAAGCCTCAGGGAAAACTCATACACAAGGTCAAATCATGCTGCAATGGATCGCCCAGAAATGGCTCAAAGCCATGGGATGGACAACCGCTTATGCACCACCGCCAAACTCACATGGCATTTACATTGTTTACCCACACACATCCAACTGGGATTTTCTCATGGGGGTATTGTGGAAATTTGCAATGAACATTCAACCCCGCTGGGTGGCGAAACACACATGGTTTCGTCC
Source organism: uncultured Burkholderiaceae bacterium (assembly GCA_937862905.1). Classification (GTDB taxonomy): domain Bacteria; phylum Pseudomonadota; class Gammaproteobacteria; order Burkholderiales; family Burkholderiaceae; genus Hydromonas. The sequence goes on from CALMCL010000198.1 coordinate 9,717, forward strand.
ACCTCTGGGTTGGTTCATGCGCCGTTTAGGCGGCATTGGCATCAAACGCGACGGCAATCTCAACAACATCACTGCTTTAAGCAATGCCCTGTTAAAAGAAAAACAGTGTTGGCTGGGCATGGCGATTGAAGGCACGCGCAGCTACAAACCTTACATCCACATGGGCTATTATCACATCGCCCAAACAGCGAACATCCCAATCGGCATCGCTTTTATTGACTACAACACCAAAACCGTCGGTGTGCGTGAATACCGTTATGTCAAAGACAATATCGCAGATGAACTGGCACAACTGGCGCTTGACTACGCAGGTATCGGCGCGCTGTATCCAGAAAAAATGGGACAGTTAAGCGTACGTGAAAAAATTCGTAAATAGAAGTGCAAATAGAAGCACATATAGAAACACTCATTGAAACATCATTTCGCTGGCTCTTTTTGTATCCAAGCACACGCACAGGCCACCATTGCAAACACCAGCATCACCCCAGTCATGGCAAACGCAGGACTGTGTGAGAACACCGAAACCAAAAAGGTGGAAACCGCAGCGGTGGCAAATTGCAATGACACCGCCAATGCAGTGACAGAGCCAGCCTGTTGGCGATCATGACGATGCAACAAAATCGCCATGCCATTTGCACACAATGCATTGACATGCGCAACATAAAGCACCACAAAAGGAATGATCCAACGCCCATAAGGTGTCAAGAGCACCAAAGCCAGTCCTGCGAATGCCAATACACTGGCCTGATACACCATCAACTTTTGTGCTGAGAATCGCTTGAGTAAATATAAATTCAATGTCGTCACCAAAGACATGGCAATGATGTTTGAACCAAAAAGCAAAGCAAACTCCAGCTCAGTGAAGCCGAGCAATTGAGTGTACACAAACGACGCCCCAGAAATGAAAGCAAACATACCCGACATCGCACATGCCATCAACATCATGAGCGTCACATTGTCCCAAGTCAGCAATGCCCAATAAGAACGCAACACCCGGAACACATGCAAACCTTGGCTTTTATCAGGCTGATGCGTCTCAGGGACATCACGATGCACAAAATAAAAAGCACCACTGGCAAACACCGCCAACACCACAAAAATAAAACGCCAGCCTGCAATCATCAAACACACCGCACCAATCGATGGCGCCAATAAAGGCGCAGTCATTGTCACCAAACTCATTTTTGACATCATGCTCGGTAATTGAGCTGGGGGAAAAATATCCCGTGTCGCCGCGCGCGCCATCACCACACAAGCACCACAACCCAAAGCTTGAAACCCCCTGAGAATCAGCAAATGCTGGACATCATTCACAAATGCACAGATCAAGCTGCTCACGGCAAACAAGGCAATCCCACTCAACAGCAATTTACGCCGTCCAAAATAATCCGACAGTGGGCCATAAATCAGCATACCGATGCAAAAACCTGCAAAAAACACACTTAGACTCAATTGCAACTGAGCCGAAGTGGCCGCCAAATCAATCGCCATCACTGGCAATGCGGGCAAATACATGTCAATCGCCAAAGCGCCGAAGGCCACAACAGAACTGAGGATCAGGATCAAACGGGTAAAAGAAGAATTAAAAGATGGAGAGGATGACATACACAGAAGACCTACGCAAAATGAGGTGAATGGTTGTCCATTATAGAGGCTTTTATAAAATGCTGTGTCGCAGCATTTTATAAAAGCCTCCCCTTAATCACGCATGCATAATGCCAGCAAAGCTTAATGAATCATCGATAAGAGCCTTTCATAAAAAAACCACCCATGATGCATGGGTGGTTGAGGAGAAAATGAATGGGTCTTGGAATGAAGAAAACACAAAACAAACAGGGGGTTCGCTACACACATCCACATTTACTCCAAGTGGTTAGCGCGTACCAAATTATGTATTACTTCACTTAAACATACCATACACATCGCCAAAATGGGATTGTCAATGTTTTAGTGTTCTTTGGCAAAGTTAGTAATGTCAAAAAAGCCCATATGGTTAAATCCAATTGAGATTTTTGTATTACGCCCCCAAATAGACGGAAAGGGCTCTATTTCTTGCATCCTGTCTAAACCTGAAAGTGTGAGCATTTTTAAAGTAAAAGCATCTCCATTTTTGTTCATTACGTTATCCATCAATTTATTAGCGATTTCATAACAGGGCTGACCTTTAATCCACGGCTCATAAGCCCCTTTGTTGTTAAAGGCCATACAGTGTGCACTGATTTGCACTCCATCGTTTGGGTCTCCAATGTACTCAAGCACACTCCTCTTGTCCGCTCCTTTTATTTTCCAACGCGTACGAGGCAACCCTATGTCACTTTTATCATGCATTTCGCCATAAATTGGCAAGTCTTTGGTTAAGCTTTTAACGTCCAGCTTGTCAATTTTAAGTTCAACGTATTCTTTGGCCTCTTTTACATTTTCAAAAGGTCGAGTGGTGGAGACAGTCGACCCTTTTTCACCACATGCGCACAAAACCAAAGCACTCAAAAACAACAACTCGTGTTTAACCACAACTGACACATAACCTCCCAATTAAAGCCACATTGTCAACCAAAAGATGAAGTCAACGCAAGCACAAAAAACCACCAAATAGGCAGTTTAATGAATGGGCTCAATATCACTCACAAAATCCTCAATCGGTGGCGCAACGGATCGCATGGCGTCAGCAAACTCAAGCGGGATGAGCAGACGCATTGAGGACAAGAGTGCGGCCATTTCAACCATATTGTGCAATGGGTCGCTGATGTTGTAGCCTGTCGGGTACGGATGTGAGATTACGCCACCCTCTTCGAGAGCATAAGCGAGGTATGACATCACATGCGGGGCATTGGGCCCGGTCACAGTGCCTTTGTCCGAGTCCCAAATAATGTGCAGCCCCTCACCTGATCCGATGAGGGGTAAATTTAGATCATGAATCATAATTAAACTGGGCTTCTATCACCAAATCAATCATTTCACAGTTATGGTCGACCTGCCGCGTTAGCACGTCATCCAAGGTAGTCAGGCCGTGGCAGCAAGTTGTTAACGATTAGCGTGTAGCAAACTATGCACCGCTTCACTCTCTATTAGAGTTAAAAAAACATTTAAAACACACATCCAAAGCCAAACTTCTAACAAACTTCTAAAGCAGAGCAACTGTTTAATCTTTGACTTTGCGAGTGATGGTGTTGCGCCCGATGCCCAACAACTGAGCTGCTTTTTGGCGATGGTTTTGTGTAAATTTCAAAGCTTCATTGATGACCACCTGCTCAAACTGATCTTGCATTTTCAACATCACAGCAGGCTGGTGATCGGCCAAAGCCTGAGCCACAGCCAGTCTCAATGCATCTTGCCAATACAAAGCGGGGTTGCTTGTGGGATTAAAATCACCCTCACTCGAAGGCATCACAGGTAAATCACGCACTTCAGGCGGCAAATCGGACTCATTGACCTGTTGTGTGGGCGTCATGACGGACAACCAACGGCAAACATTGTCCAATTGGCGCACGTTGCCTGGCCATGCTGCTTTTTGACACACAGCCAATGCGGCACTGGACAACACCTTGGGTGCGTTTAAACCCAAATCTCTGGCTGCTAATTGTAAAAAATGTTGCATCAACAGAGGCACATCTTCAGCGCGATCACGCAATGGGGGCAAGTGAATGCCAACCACATTCAAACGATGATACAAATCGGCACGAAATAAACCTTGTGCGACGCGCAAAGCCAAATCTTGATGCGTGGCTGCAATCACACGCACATTGGCACGCACCAATTCGTTGCCGCCCACACGGTAAAATACGCTTTCAGACAACACGCGCAGCAATCGGGCTTGCAAATCCAATGGCATGTCACCAATTTCATCTAAAAACAATGTGCCACCAGCCGCTTCTTCAAAGCGTCCTGAGCGGGCATGGGTCGCCCCAACAAAAGCCCCCTTCTCATGACCAAACAGTTCGGATTCGAGCATGTTGGCTGGAATGGCTGCCGTACTGATGGCCACAAAGGGCTCGCTTGATCGGCTGCTGGTGGCATGAATTGCTCGCGCCACCAACTCTTTGCCCGTGCCCGTTTCACCTGACAGCAAGACATTGACCTGAGTCGCAGACAAACGACCTATCGTGCGCAACACTTGCAAAATGGCTGGACTTTGCCCAAACAGGCCGAATTGTGGCGCATCCACTGGTCGCTCTGCATCGATTTGATGGGGTGTTGCAGGTTGCATGAAGCGTTTAAGCAACGACATCAACTCTTCGGTATCGAATGGTTTGGCAATGTACTCCGCCGCCCCCTCTTGAAAAGTGCTGACGGCATTATCCAAATCCGCATGCGCTGTCATCATGACCACAGGCACATCGGGTGCAATCTGCTTGAAATCCCTCAACAATGAAATGCCAGAAACACCAGGCATGCGAATGTCTGACAGCAACAAGGCTGGATAATCACCAGGCTGGCGAATTTTGACGGGGGTTCGATTCCAGTTATCCAAGGCATCCAACACCTCTTGTCCATCAGCAAACATGCGATAAGGCAAACGTGACTTTTGTAAAGCTTTGTCCAGCACCCAGCGGATGCTCTTGTCATCGTCTACCACCCAGACAGTGGGTTTGTCGTTGAGTCCATAAGCCATTGCGTGCTCCTAAATAAAAAAATTCATGTGTATGTATTTACAGCTCAATAAAACCCGTAACGAGTTCGAGGCTTTGATTCACGTCTTGAGTCGACAACATTGGGTTTTACGTGAGTTCCTTCTCAAAACTGTAAACTTAAGCAAGCGCAAAAATGGATTTTACTTTGCCATTCATTTCGTTGATTCAGCCACTTACGCACCTTTGGCATTTCTACTGTCTTTTGACAAGGGCAACAACACTCGCATCTGGGTGTGCCCAGGACGGCTGTTCACTTCAATGGTACCGCCATGTTGTTGGGCAATTTGTATCGCCACCGACAAACCCAACCCCGTTCCACCTTCGCGTTGGCTGACCATCGGCAAAAATAAAGTGTCATAGATTTCAGGGGCAACCCCCGGCCCATTGTCCATCACAGACAACTCAACCATCAATGGGTGCATGATTTGATTCACCACACAATGTCGAACCACACGCGTACGAATGATCACTTTGGGTGCACCTTGTGCACCGCGCAAAACAGCTTGCGCTGCATTTTGTACCAAATTCAATAACAACTGCTGCAAATAATCTGAGACACCCCGCACGTCAGGCACACTCACATCATAATCACGGATCAGCTCAAGCTGCGCACCAAACTCTATTTGAGCC